>JABXIW010000124.1 GCA_013372875.1 Gammaproteobacteria bacterium
GCCCCACTTGGCTTCATCAAAATCTTGATTGGCGTTACCACAAGCAACTGAAGTGCCTAATTGTCCAGCACGAATAAAGGCTTGCTGCGCTACCAGTGCGATCTCTGCTGTAGGCGGTGTTGGTGGAGCCATGCCTGATACCAAAGCTGCCACAAAGGCTTGTGTATAGGCTGGATCAAGATTATACAAATCGCCCATTTCTTGCGTTAAGAAAAATGCTGGTGGACAAGTGCGCCAAGTTTCTCTGTTGTTACTTTTGGCATAATAGGCATTGAGGTTAAAAGTATAATTTTCGCTGAAACGGTGCTCCCAATTGATGTTGAGACTCGTATCTTGTACATCGAGCGGATGTACGGGATCCATTTGATAAACATCCAATAGATCAATTTCTTGTTCGGATTGAGAGTGCCCTAGTGTAAACCGCCATTGGTTATTTACATTGGGTTGGTAACTAAAGTCGGCACGCAGATATTCACGGTTATTGGCATCTTGCCTTTGAGTACCATTAAGAGATCCCGTAAAGCCATCGTCTTGTTGGTAACCTGCACTGACTCGGTAACTTAGGCTATCACTCTGGCTGGTGAAGCTGACATAAGCGTCGGCAATGCCATGATTACCTGCCAAAATAGAAGCTGAGTGACCATCTGCATCTGATGGTAAGCGAGTGATGATGTTGATCACGCCCAGAAAGGCGTTCGAGCCGTAACTACTGGTATTCGGGCCGCGTACTACTTCAATTCGCTCAATCTCATCAATATTGACTGGCAAATTGCCCCATAAAACTCGCGATAACCCAGGCTTGAAAATAGACTGACCATCAACCAAAACTTGCATGCGTCTGGAAAATTCAGTCAACAAACTATGAATGGAAACTTCTGGCGTACTGCCATTGGAATAATATAAGCCTAGGCCAGGAACTTGACGTAATACTTCTACTACATTGCGTGCTCCAGTGGCTTTGATCTGTTCGCGATCGATAATCGTGACCGCCGCTGGCGTTTCCAGTTGGGATTGACGTAAGCGGGTGGCAGACAGTACAACAGGTAGTGATTCTTCTGCAAAGAAATCATCACTTTCATTAGGAGTTTGCGCTTGCGAAAGCTGCCCAAAAGTAACTAAAGGAAGGGCAAGGACAAGCTTTTTTTTAGTATTCATTATTAATTCCCCCAACAACATCATTTATTCTTGATAAAATGCTATCTTATGTCAAGTTCAAGCCAATGATTTACCTGAATAAAGGATGCTACCAATGGTACAAGCGAGCCAAAATTTAACTTTAGCGCAATTAGCTGAGCAACAAGCAGTGACTAAAGACAATTATATAGAGTTGGTAGAGTACGGCTTGCAACTGGCAAAACAGCAAGGTGCAAATGAGGCAGAAATTTGGTGTTACAACACGGTGGGTAACTCGATTGATGTACGCAATCAAGAGTTGGAAACCTTGGAGTTTAATCAAGATAGTTCCTTGAGTTTGACGCTCTATTTTAATCAGTCCAAAGGTTCGGTTTCGATTAATGATGTTACTAAAGCGGGCATTGAAAAAGGCGTGCAAGCTGCTACCGATATTGCTCGTTTTACTCAAGCGGATCCTTATGCTGGTTTAGCGCCCAAAGCGCGTATGGCTACTGAAATCCGAGATTTGGATTTGTTTCATCCAAATCAGCTTACCATTGAGGATTACATTGAGCAGGCAAAAATTGCAGAGGCCAGCGCTACCAGTGCTTCACACATTAAGCAGTCCGAAGGTGCTACTGTATATGGCCATAGCTCGGTGAGTATTTGTGCGAATAGCCATGGTTTTTTGCAGAGTAAAAACACAAGTCGGTATAGCCTTTCTACTTCCATGATTGCTGACAGCGCTAGTGGTATGTTGAAAGATAGCTTTTATACGGTAGGGCGCGATTATCAGGATTTATTGCCAGCCCAAGCGGTGGGCCAAGAAGTAAGCCAGCGTTTAGCGCAACGATTGAATCAAGGTAGCGCTAAGTCGGGTAAGTTCCCGGTGGTTTTCACCCCAGAAACGGCCAGAACCATTTGGGGCCATTTATTGAGTGCTATTAAGGGCGGTGCTTTATACCAAAAATCATCTTTTTTACTGGATAAAAAAGGACACCAAATTTTACCGAGCAGTATTCAGATCATAGAGGATCCCTTTGTGTTAAAAGGCTTCGGTAGCAGTTGTTATGACTCAGAAGGCGTAGCGACCTATAAACGCGATATTGTTCGCGATGGGGTACTTAAAGATTATTTCTTGAGTAGTTATTCGGCTAGAAGATTAGGTTTAGAATCAACTGCCAGCGCAGGCGGCATTCACAATATTTTAATTGAGCCAGAAGATTTATCGCAGCAAGCTCTGCTTGAACGAATAGGGACAGGCTTGTTAGTTACTGATCTGATGGGGCAAGGGGTGAACCTTGTGACGGGTAACTATTCGCGTGGCGCGAGCGGTTTTTGGATTGAAAACGGCGAAATACAGCACTTTGTGCAAGAGATTACTATTGCTGGCCATTTGCCTGAAATGTTGATGAATATCGTTGGTTTGGCCAATGATGTTGATGAGCGCTCCAGTATCTTAACGGGCTCATTGGCTATTGATGGCTTAATTATCGCTACGCAATAGTCATTGAGTGCTGCGTAATTATGAAAAAGCCTTAGCCAAAGAAGTAGGTGGCGAGTCCAAGTAGCGCAAAAAATCCTGCGACATCGGTCACCGTGGTTAAAACCACTCCACCAGCGATAGCGGGATCAATATCCAGTTTTTTCAAGATTATTGGCAACAAGACACCAACTAAAACGCCAGTAACTAGATTAATTAACATGGCGCCGCCAATGGTTATGGCTAGGTGTAAGTGATTGATGTCAGTGCCTTTGTATAAGGCAAATAAGTAGACCAGTGCAGCAATCACAAAGGCCCAAATCACACCATTAATGATGCTAACCGCCAGTTCTTTTTTGAGTAAATAGGATTTATTGTCGTCACTAATATGGCCGAGCGCCATACCACGGATCACTAGAGTAAGGGTCTGGGTTCCGGCAATGCCGCCCATGCTAGGGACAATCGGCAATAACACCGCTAATAAAGTTACTTTGGCAATGGTGCTTTCGAATAAGCCTATCACTAAAGCTGCCAAAATCACCGTAATCAAATTGATTCCCAACCAAGTGGCGCGGCGCTTGGCGGTTTTCGTAACGGAGCCGAAAGTATCTTCATATTCATCCAGTCGCGCCATGGAAAGTAGGGAGTGATCGGCTTCTTCAATAATCACATCAACCACGTCATCAATGGTAATACGACCTAACAGTTTGCCATTGTCATCCACCACAGGCGCAGTCACTAAGTCATGACGCTGGAATAGTTGCGCAACTTCAGCCGCTTGAGTTTCAACTGCAATCGGGAAGTGCTGCTCTTTGACGAGCTCCAATATTGGCGTCTCAGGCGGATGAGTTAAAATCGAGCTGATGGGAACAGAGCCAATTAAATGATCTTTCGAGTCAACAACGTACAGCTGATCAGTGTTTTCTGGCAAAGTGCCTCGAATACGCAAATAACGTAAAACCACCTCAACCGATACTCTTGGCCTGATCATGATGGTGTCAATGTTCATCAAGCCACCAGCGGTGTCTTCGGGATAAGATAGGGCCTGTTCAATTTGAGCTCGATTCTGTTCGTCAAGACGTTTTAAAACTTGCGAGCTTAGTTGTTCGGATAAATCTTCAATGATATCAACCGCATCATCGGTATCCATTTCGGAAACCACGTCAGCCAGTTCTTGCGGTTGCATATTGTCGATGAAGTCTTGACGCACCTCGTCAGAAAGGTATTGCAACACTTCACCTTGTTGATCGATATCGATCAGATCCCAGGTGGTCTTACGAATTTTAGGCGGTGAAGATTCAAGGAATAAAGCAACGTCTGGCGCAGGCAGTTCGGATAGCAGGTTTTCAAAAGCAACTAATTGACCGTCTTCGATTGCGCGGTTCAGTTGCTGAAGCTGTTCTTTGCTTTGAGATGCTTGTAGATCTGCCATGAAACCAGTCTTAGCCTTTGATTTTGTTAAGATTTTAACCTAAAACCCTAGAGGCTGGCTATAATCGGGTACTAAATAGTTGCGCTAGGTCGCTTTGTCGAGCTGGCGATGGCTGACTTTGACGTTGGGATACAAGCCCGAAAAGTGCTCATTCAATTTTTCAACAATATAAACTGAGCGGTGTTGGCCACCTGTGCAGCCAACAGCAAAAGTAAAGTAGCTTCTTTCTTGTTTGGCAAACTCTGGTAACCATGTATCTAGAAAAACCCTAAGTTGCCAGATGTATTCCATGACTTGATTATCAGCCCCAAGGTATTCTTGGATGGGTTGATCTCGACCTGTGAAGGGTCTTAACTCTGGAACCCAGTGCGGGTTTGGTAAGCAGCGGGCATCAAAAATAAAATCTGCATCTTGCGGTGCGCCGTGCTTAAAGCCGAAAGAAGTGAACAAAATATCCATACTGTAGGATCGGTCTTTGGTCACTCTCGTTCGGATTTGTTCTCTTAATTGATGCGGAGTTAGGCTGCTAGTATTAATGACTAAGTCGGCGGTTGCGCGAATTGGTGAGATTAATTGTTCTTCCTGCTGCATGGCTTCACGTAGAGAGATGCCGTTATGGGTTAACGGATGGCGACGGCGAGTCTCACTGAAGCGCTTCAGTAGCACTGATTCATTTGCATCGATAAATACCACTTTTAATTCGGGGTGAACGGATTTGATCCGTTCCATTTCTTGGGTGAAATGGGCTAAATCATAAGGATTTCGAGCATCCACACTGATAGCTAGGGCGTCAGTATGCTTAAAATGACGGTTACGTACTTCCAAAGTTAATTCCAACGGCAGATTATCAATACAATAGTATCCCGCATCTTCTAAGGCATTGAGTGCAACGGATTTTCCTGAGCCTGAGCGGCCGCTAAGAATGACTAGTTTCATTATCAGTCCCTAAATTGGTACTTGAGTTGGTTTTGGCTTGCTCGTCTTTTTGGCAGTGGATTAAAGCTCGATGCATGATATCGTATAAAGCCTCACCATTGTGAGCGTTACGCATTTGCGCCCTTAAAATTTTATTTTGAAAAATTTCCACAATTTGATTGAGACCACCCAATTTTTGAAAATCGTACTCTGGCGGCACCAACAAGCAAAAAATTAGATCCACACCTTCCTCGTCAGGCGCAGCAAAGTCAACCCCAGTTTCTAAATGTAGTAAAACAGCAACTGGTTGTTGGCATCCTTGGATTCGTCCATGAGGTAGGGCGACACCATTGCCAATAGCGGTTGAGCCGAGTTGTTCCCGTGAAATTAAAGATTTTAGAATATAAAAAGAATCAAGTTCAGGTTGGTATTGTTCTAAAACTTGGGCAACGATCTGCAGTGCTTTTTTTCGGCTGGTGGCTTGCTCCCCGAGCAAGCATAGATCGGGGAACAAGATTTCTGATATTTGCATTGAGGATTATGGCTTTAATGCCTAGTCATCTTTTCCTTATGTTTTATCACTTGACGGTCTAGTTTATCAACCAATAAATCAATTGCCGCATACATATCTTCCGCTTCGCTGTTGGCGAATATTTCCCCACCATTCACATTTAAGGTGGCTTCTGCAATTTGTCTTACTTTCTCGACACTTAATATAACGTAAACATTATTGATATGATCAAAATGGCGCTCCAGTCGCGCAAATTTGTCATTAACGAAAGATTTAAGTGCATCTGTAACTTCTAGATGACGCCCGGTTAAATTGATTTGCATAGTTTGATTCCTTCTAAGTATTAATTAGTTTGACGTAAAGCGGATAACTGTTTGCGCTTACTGGCGCTGGGTATTTGCAGTGCATCACGATATTTGGCGACGGTTCTGCGAGCTATTGATATACCTTGTTTTGCAAGTAAAGCTACGATTGAGTTATCGCTTAAAGGTTTGCGGGAAGGTTCCGCTTGGATCAGTTGTTGAATACGATGTTTGACAGCTGCTTGTGACCATTCACCTCCATTGTTAGTGTTGATTGCGTTAGAAAATAATGATTTTAATTTGATCAAGCCATTTGGAGTTTGGCAAAATTTATTGCTGGTAGCGCGTGATATAGTTGATTCGTGTAATTCAAGCTCATCCGCAACATCGTTGAGTTTCAAAGGTTTGAGTGCTTGCTCTCCCAGCTCAAAAAATTTGGCTTGAGTTTTAATTAAATAATCCGCTACTCGCTGCAAAGTACTTTTTCTGGCTTCCAGTGATTGTAAAAACTGTTGCGCTTGCAGAGCCTTATCTTTGATAAATTTTTTATCTTCATCATTACCAACTTGCTCCATTAAGGATGCATAGTCCTTGTTGATGCTAATTTTAGGGAGTTGGCTTTGAGTCACTTGAGCTTGCCAATGATTGCCAGTACGAAAGACTTTGATATCAGGCCTTATGTAGTTATCGACCTTTTCGGCGGCATAGTCATTAGGTCTTTGCTGAAATAGTTGCAGTTGTCCGATTAGGGTTTTGACGTGAGATGCATCCAGCGTAAGTTTTGATTCAAGTTTTTGATACTGCTGCTCTATCAATAAGTGAAAGTGCTCTGTTAGCAATTGCGTTAATAGCGCTTTAGTTTGCTCATCAAAGGCTAAGTTTGAATCCTTATTGAGCAGTTGAAATAACATAAACTCTTGTAAGTCAGCGCTAGCACAACCAGCAGGTTCAAACGTTTGGATCAAATGAATCATGGCAGTGACTTCTTCAGGCTCAATCTGCGCTTGGGTATCACGTTTGACGGAATCGCAAATCTCTTGCGGTGATACGGTCAAAAAACCTTGTTCATTTAGGTTTTCGATAATGTAGTAACCAATCTCCAAATCCAGGCGAGAAAGCGAATGCAACTGTAACTGGAATTCTAGCTTTTCCTTTAGATCGCCTGAGTCAGGAATGGCTTCCCAATAGTTACTCTCGTCTTCGGAATAATTATTCGTTGATGCTGTGCCATTGGCGGTAACTTGCTCCGCTGAATTAAACTGTTCGTTTAGATCTGCTTCTTCAGCGCTTAGAAGAGGGTTTGTTTCTAATTGATTTTGGATTTCTTGAGCCAATTCTAATTGTGAAAGCTGAAGCAATTTTAACGATTGCTGCAACTGAGGATTCAGTTTTAGTTGATGGTTGAGTTGTAGCTCTAACTCTGGGCTCATTAAATTATGGTTAGTTCTTTTGTCCAGTTATTCCCTTACTTACAAGTTACTCCTCTGACAAAGCCCTTGCAAGTGCTTATTAATGAGATAGGGGCAAAATTTAGCATTTCAACGCTAAAATTTTACAATTTTGGAAATGGAGTTTAAGCTTTGAGGCTTGACCTTAATTAGCCAATAAGGGCTTGAAGCTACATGGTAAAGTGCTCACCAAGATAGCGCTTACGCACCAGATTATTGGTGAGGATTTCTTGTGGCGTGCCTTCTGCGATAATGTTGCCTGCATCAACGATATATGCGTGCTCGCACACATCCAACGTCTCGCGAACGTTATGATCAGTGATTAAAACACCAAGACCGCGCTCTTTAAGTTGTTGAATAATGCTTTTAATTTCGATCACCGATATAGGATCAACGCCAGCAAAGGGCTCATCCAAAAGGATAAATTTCGGATCATTGGCCAGTGCGCGGGCAATTTCCACTCGACGCCTTTCACCGCCCGATAGGCTCATGCCTAAGCTACGACGAATATGCTCAATATGGAATTCTTTTAATAATTGCTCTAACTTTTCTTCTCTTTCCGCATCGGATAGCTCAGTTCTAAGTTGCAAGATGGCCATAATATTGTCTTGCACCGTCAATTTGCGGAAAATCGAGGCTTCTTGAGGTAAATAACCGATGCCCATCTTGGCTCGATTGTGCATGGCCACCGACGTTAGCTCCTTGTCATCCAGTAGAATGCGTCCATCGTCGGATGGAACTAAGCCGACTATCATGTAAAAGGAAGTGGTTTTGCCTGCGCCATTAGGACCTAGCAAGCCAACTACAGCGCCTTGCTCCACCTGCAAGCTAACGCTTTCAACAACCTTGCGACCCTTATAACTTTTGGCTAAAGACTTGGCATACAGAATGGTCATTGTTATGGATTCTCTTGTTCTTCTTTCTTATCTTGTGGCTTATCGTTTTCATCCCAGAAAAACTCGGTCTCAACTCTTTGAGAGCCATCGGCGCTTTGCTGTGCTGAAATTAACTCGGTTTCCCCATCGTATAACATTGAGGCAGCAGCCATCAGAGAGTCGCCTTGGCGCAACTGCACATTGCCATTCAGTAGTGTTTGACGCCCTTTACCGTTAGAGCTAAGACTACCAGCTTTAGCTTCTATCAGTGGTTGCCCTGGGCGTTGCAGTTCAAAGCGAGTCGGGCTGCCAGTTAAGGTGAAACTAAAGCCGCTAGCTGTTTTACGATTGGCTTTTAATTGTCTGCCCGTGAGTTTTAAGCGATCGCTTTTAGAGGTTTGATTGATGCGAATGGCATCATTGCTATTGCCGGTAGCTAAAATTTCACCTGAGTCTTCCCAATAGCGGATTTCACTAGCAAAAATTTTGGTTTGCTCACCTTTGGGATCAACATAAGTAACTTCCACTGGTGAGCCTGAAACCGTCACTTGCTTATCATTTTGCACTCGCACCAATTTATCGGCGTTAACCAATAAACTGCCATGGCTGTAGCGAACATTGCCTTGATAAGTAATATTGTTGTTTTCTAAATCAGCAAAGGATTGCTCGGAGTTGACGCGAAACTTTTCAACTTCCGCACTAAAAGTTGCGAAAGACAATAAGCTAGCAAACAATAAAATAGTTAATGATTTCATAATTCTTCTGAGACTACTTGTGATTTAAAGTGGATCTGATTTTCCTTTAAATCCGCATTCATGCCTACGGCCGTTAATTGATACAAATTATTGGTTAATAACACAGCGCCATCAGTAAAAGCATTTTCGGTGGCAAAATCAATGGTCAGTTTATCCGTGGTTAATTTAGCCACTTGGCCTTCAGGGTTGATCATGCTAATTGAGACCCCATCGCTAAGAAACAGTTCTTCGGTCATTTCTTTGCTGACCGCATTTTTGGCGGTGACTTGCCAAGTTTCTTGCTCGGCATTGGTAAAGGTAAGCACTGAGCTTTGCATCGCCGTTTCTTGGCGGAATAGATAATGCAAGGTTTGGTCGCTGGCAAATTGACGTTCTATTTGGCCATCGGCCTTATATTCATAAGAAATGGTCTTAACCAAGTAGTAATCAGGATTGGACTTTTCTTGAATAAAATCAGGTCTTGCGGCAGGGGTGCGATCCCATAAAAAAGCAATAATAATGGTAACTGGAATTAACAACCAGAGAATGGCACGACCTTTAAAAAAGTTCATACTATCGCTCCTTGCTAGTCCCTAAGGTAGCCGCTCAGATGCTGATCTAAATGGCTTTGGCTGTGCAAAATCAGATCGCAAACTTCTCTTACCGCGCCGAAACCACCTTTTTGCGAAGTTACCCAATCTGCGTTGTTTCGCACAAACCAATGAGCATCAGCAACTGCAACACCTAAGCCCGCGCGCTGAATTAACGGCAAGTCAGGTAAATCATCACCAATATGACACACTTGCTCGGCAGTGATTTGGTATTTTTGGCAAAGTTCTTCAAACGCCGCTTCTTTGTCTAAATGACCTTGATAATAATCTTGGATCGACAGCTCTTGGCAGCGTTTTTCGACAATTTTAGAGTTACGGCCAGTAATAATGGCGGTAGGAATATCGAATTTTTGCAGTGCCTTGATGCCAAAACCATCTTTAATATTGAAGGTTTTTAGTTCTTCGCCAGCATTACCGATAATGACTTGCCCATTACTCAAAACCCCATCCACATCGCAAATCAACAAGCGGATTTGACTGGCTTTGGCCAATAAATCATTGGATAGGTTGTCTAGTTGTGGATTTATTTTCATGGGATTAAACGATTCCTGCTTTGAGCATATCGTGCATATTTAGAGCGCCAATCGGCTGATTTTGTTCATTTAACACGATTAGAGCGTTGATACTGTTGGTTTGCATGATCAGAACCGCTTCCGAAGCCAAAGTGCCAGAATGAACGGTTTTACAATTTTTTGTCATCACAGCGCTGATTGGCTTTGCCAAAATATCCACTTGGCTTTCTAGCGAACGGCGCAAATCGCCATCGGTAAAAATCCCTAGTAATTGCCCTGAATCGCTAACCACGGAAGTCATACCCAAGCGCTTATTGGTCATTTCAAGCAGTGCTTCTTTAACGCTGACATTTTCTGAAACCGACGGGAAGTCATCATTTGCGTGCATCAAATCATCAACCACCAGCAATAATTTTTTACCTAAACTTCCACCCGGGTGTGAAAGGGCAAAGTCATCGGCAGTAAAACCGCGTGCTTCCAGCAAGCTGACAGCAATAGCATCCGCCAAGACAAGAACGGCTGTTGTCGAGGCTGTGGGCGCGAGATTATGCGGACAGGCTTCTTGGGATACCGCGACTGTTAAATGTACTTGGCTGGCCTTGGCTAATTGCGAATTTGGGTTACCAGTGATGGAAATCAGCGGTATGCCGCGACGCTTGATCACGGGCAACAGGGAGGTAACTTCATGAGTTTCGCCCGAATTGGATAAGGCAATAACCAGATCATTTTCGCTGATCATACCTAGATCGCCATGACTCGCTTCAGCGGGATGTACAAAAAAAGCTGGAGTGCCCGTACTGGCTAATGTTGCCGCCATTTTGTTACCGATATGGCCAGATTTTCCCATACCAATGACTACCACTTTGCCTTTCGAGGCTAAGATCATTTGGCAGCAATCCACAAAGCTCGCATCCAAACTGAGGGCTAGATCGTCAATGGCCTGCTTTTCAATCGAGAAAACTCGTTGTGCGCTTTGTATAAAAGAATTGGTCATCAAATCCATATTTTTGGGCTTTGCCTGTGGCTCTTAATCAGAACTAATTGCCTGATTTCTAAAAGAATCTTATAGCATAATACCCGATAAAGACGGCTAATAAAATGCCACCTTCCAGGCGGGTGATTTTGCCTGGTCCTTTGAAGCCATAAGCCATGGCTGCCATGGAGATGGTCAGGCCCATCATTACAGGGTAATCGAGGGTTAATACCTTATCTTCGATAGCAGGCGCGGCCAAGAATGCTGGAATCCCCAAAACTGCTAATAGGTTGAAGATATTGGAGCCAATCACATTGCCTATGGCGATTTCATGTTCGTCTTTTAACACCCCTGCAATCGAGGCGGCTAATTCGGGCAAGCTGGTGCCAAGCGCGACAATGGTTAACCCGATGACGGTTTCGGAAACGCCAAACTCAGCGGCAATGCCCGAAGCGCCTTTGATTAGGATGTTTGAGCTAACAACCAACAACAAAAGGCCAATGATTAAAAAGAAGATCGCTTTGCCATTGGTCATGGAGTCGGGTAACTCTTCGACGATTTCTTCCAACATTCGGTCGTCGTGTGAGCCGCGCGACTTAATGCCAAGGCGCACCAACCAAATAAAATAAACCACTAAGGAGACTAGTAAAATCGTGCCTTCAAGGTGGGTTAATTGATGATCCCAAAGAAATGCCAAAGCCATAAAAGTGACGGCAAATAAAATTGGAATTTCGCGTTTTAGGGTTCCAGACTCGACAATTAACGGTCTGACTAGGGCAGTGATCCCTAAAACCATGGCAACATTGGCGATGTTGGAGCCAATGGCATTACCAATGGCTATTTTCGGGCCACAATCAAAATCATCAACACTACAAGTCTTAATGGAGTCCATGATGGAAACAAAGATTTCGGGCGAAGAAGAGCCAATGGCGACGATAGTCAAACCCACGATCAAGCGTGAGACGCCAAAGTTACGAGCAATAGCAGCAGCGCCATCGGTAAATCGATCGGCACTCCAAACCAGTAAGCTGATACCTACCAATAGGTAAGCGAGGTACTCTAACATGGGTTTCCTAGTTCAAATATCGTTATCATTATTCTGGGCGCTAGATGATGGACGCTAGACCCACGATTAAGCTTAATTGTATAAAAGAATGCTTTTCTCTTATCTCATAATAGCGAGTCGCCAAAAGCAAGCCTGAATTTGTTTCAAAGCATTGCTTTTCTAGCAGCACCGCCAATCGACTATTGTAACTGATTCCGCCAAAGGCTGTCACCTTAGTCTTATTTCAGAAGCCTGTTCACTAATATAAGGCTTTAGGATGTTTCTATATGTAATTTAGGGTAAAATCTCGCCAGATTTTGACAGACTTAATAATAGATTGGTCAGATTGCTGAAGATTTATCCAATATTGATGGGTTATTTTAGCTTTATGCCAATTCACGGTGACATATGATTGAAACAATAGAGCAGTTGATTAAAGCTGAAATAGATTGCCAACACTTGAAAGTGGAAGGCGATGGTAGCCATTTCTCGGTGGTATTGGTGAGTGAAGCCTTTGCGGGCTTGCGCTCAGTAAAACGTCAGCAAATGGTTTACGCTACGGTTAATGAACACATTGCCAGCGGCGCGATTCATGCTTTGACCATCAAAGCCTATACTGATGAAGAATGGCAAAAAGTTAAACATTTTCAGTAACAGTCAATTGAGGAAGATTATTAGTGGATAAATTACTCATCCAAGACGCAGGTCCATTAGACGGTACCGTAAAAATTTCTGGCGCGAAAAATGCCGCTTTACCTATTTTGATGTCCACCTTGTTGTGCGACGGTCATGTGTCGATTGGTAACTTACCTCATTTAAATGACGTTACAACCAGCTTAGAGTTGTTGAGCCGCTTGGGCGTTCAGCTAACCATTGGTGAAAAGAATACGGTGGAAATGGATGCTAGTGACATTCACAGCTACGAAGCGCCGTACGATTTAGTGAAAACCATGCGTGCTTCAATTTTATGCCTTGGTCCATTGGTGGCGCGTTTTGGTAAAGCCGATGTATCGCTTCCTGGCGGTTGTGCGATTGGTTCACGTCCTGTGGATCTGCACTTAAAAGGCCTTGAAGCCATGGGCGCCAAGATCAATATGGATCATGGTTATATTCAAGCGCGAGTCGATGGTCGCTTAAAAGGCGCAACCATTGTGATGGATATGGTCAGTGTTGGCGCAACGGAAAATTTGATTATGGCTGCGGCTTTAGCCGAAGGCACTACTATTATTGAAAACGCGGCACGCGAGCCTGAAGTGGTCGATTTGGCTAATTGCCTAATTACCATGGGTGCGAAAATTTCTGGCGCAGGTACCTCGGTAATTACTATTGAAGGGGTTGAGAAAATGCACGGCGGTCATCATGATGTGCAGCCGGATCGCATTGAGACAGGCACTTATTTAATTGCCGCTGCTATCACGCGTGGCCGTATTTTATGCAAAAACACCGATCCGACTATTTTGGATGCCGTGCTAGTAAAACTGCGTGAAGCAGGTGCTGAAGTGAATACTGGTGATGATTGGATTGAGCTGGATATGAAAGGTCAGCGTCCCAAAGCGGTCAATATCAAAACCGCACCTTATCCAGCTTTCCCAACAGATATGCAAGCGCAATTTTGTGCACTAAATGCAGTCGCCGAAGGAACTAGCACCATTACTGAAACCATTTTCGAAAATCGTTTTATGCATGTACTAGAAATGCAACGTATGGGCGCGGATATCACCATCGAAGGTAACACCGCTATTTGTCGCGGCGTGGAAAAATTGTCTGGCGCACAAGTGATGGCAA
>JABXIW010000298.1 GCA_013372875.1 Gammaproteobacteria bacterium
ATGGCAACATGATGAAACTCTAGCCGATGCAGTGGCTGCACAGAATCAATCACTGCGCGAGTACCGCCCATATCCGGATCAAAAAAGGTGATGTCGCTGCCCTCTTCCCACTCCCCTTCGAATTGAGATTGAGGTGAAAATGCCTGCGCCCAACGCTTGTAAAGCTCAGCATCCGTCAGCACTCTCCATACGCGCTGCGGAGTTGCGGTTATTTCTACGTAATAGTTTAATGTAAGCATGTTTTCTCTCCCTGAACCTTCATTGACGCTAGTTTATTCTCAGGAAAAATCAAATTTGCTTGCGTTTTAAATGCTTATCTCAACTAACTTTTACAAGGCACTAAGATGTTCTCGTTTGTAACGCCTTGCTTTGATGATGCTTAACCAATACATCCCAGCACCCATTCAATACCGTCGCGAGCACAATTAAGCCCATGCCCGCGATTTGAGTGCGGCTCATTACATCAGCGAAAAAAAGTGATTGCCACACGGCCGTAAACAACAAGTTGGTAAAAATCAGTGGTGCAAGTTGAGAGCCGCTACTGGCCAGTTGATAGGCTTTTGCACGAAACACTTGAGTATTGATGATCAACATCGACATGACTAATAGCCACAGCACACTAGGCTCAACGGATAGTGAGAATGAATGAGCCCCCAACAGTCCAGAGCCATCGTTGATAAGCGCCAAAGGCAGAATAAATAACGCGGCAAAGCTAAACGCCCAGAAGTTGATCTCTAGCGGCGACATATTGCTTTTGCTGACTTTATACAGCGTCAATTGTGAGCCGGAGTTAAACAGGCCACCGGCCAAACCAAGCAGTAAGTCGTATCGCAAAGTAAATTCGCCTTCCGTTCCAGCCAACAACACCACACCACTAAACGCCATCACAATACCAAAAACGGTGGACGCACGAATTTTTCCATGCCAGACAAGCTTCTCAATCACAGGCATAAACAACGGGCCTGTAGCAAAAAGGACCACACTTTCGACCAGCGTTAACGTTTGAAGAGACGCAATAAAGCAGAGTTGAGACAGACCAATACAAAGTGCGCGTAGCAAAGTGGGCTTCAACTCGGTCGATTTCGGCAGTTTGATGCCTTTCGGGATCAGAACTAAGAGCAAGATAAGCGCAGGTAAGAAAAATCGCAGAAAGCTGAACATGGTTACCGAAAGCGCCTCAGACAGCTGCTTTGCTAGCAAGCCCGTAACAGATAAGCTTAATGTAGACATCAACATAAATACGATGGGTTTGTGAACGTGATTCATTAGATACTCCTTAATTCTCGGAGCATTTTATGAAAAGTGACTTTATAGAAATAGCGAGTAATATTAACCACTATTGTAAGTAAAACTTACACATTGAAAACAGGTTCGTTCCATGCGCAAATTAGTACCATTAAAATCCATCTACGCATTTGTGGCGGTGGCAGAATCAGGCAGTATGACGGAAGCCGCCCAGCTTCTGAGCGTTAGCCACTCGGCGATCAGCCAAGCGATTAAATCTCTCGAAAGCCAAGTAAACAAACCGCTTTTTGACCGAATTGGACGCCATGTGTACCTCAATACGGAAGGCAAAAAATACTACCGCAAAGTCGCGCCAGCGTTAGAACAAATCGTCGATGCAACCGAAGCACTGATGCACGATCAAAACTCTCAGCGCATTACGCTAAACATGGTGAATTCCTTGGCACTGCATTGGTGGATCCCACGAATGCCACGTCTTCAAGCCTACGCGCCCCAACTTGATGTACGCCTATCTAACCTTTCTGGACGGTTCAATTTGGAACAAGAAGGCGTTGATGCTGCGTTGGTACATGGCAACACTGAAGAGTGGCAAGACTACTATTGCGAAAAGCTCAGTGAAGACGAACTGGTATTAGTGTGCAGCCCTGATCTCATCGACCACAGCAATCCAGTTAACCTTTCTGACATCTTAAAGACATATCCGCTCATTGAGGTCACGAATGAGCGCAGAAAACACGATTGGCAAGCCTGGTCAGACGCGATAGGAGTCGCTCGTCCAAAAAACAAAAAAACCATCACTTTTAATATGTCGATTCAAGCGGTACAGGCAACCACGCGTCGTTTGGGTGTGTTGGTGACTCACCGTTTGTTTGTGAAAGACGACATCAAGTACGGTCAACTGATCGAACTTGGTGAGCCTGTGATCAATCCTAATCAGCAGCTTTATTTTGTGTGCCCACCGCATAAGCTCAAGCAAGAAAGCTTTCACCTATTGCGCTCGTGGTTAAAACAAGAATTTGCGTAACTGAGCCTGTTACTCAATACGTTAACTTGAGCTTGGTGAACTCTCGGCTAAAGTAAATAGAGTGCGAAAAAACTCAAGGATGAGGCTATGCGATTGTTTCATAGAGTAGTGATTGGGGCTTGTCTCGTTGTACCAGCAGTGGGTAATGCCAGTGACGGGTCGGAGCTTGACGAGCAAGGCATTTCAACCGCGATTATTGGAGGCCAGCAAGCGTCTCAAAATCAGCTCCCCTTCTTTGCTCGGCTAATTTTACACAAAACGGGCGACCGACAATTCGCGAATATTTGTGGTGGTTCTATCGTTAATGATCGTTTCATATTAACGGCCGCCCACTGCGTAGAATCCTCGGTTTTTACTGACGGTTGGACAGCGAATGACCTCCGTGTTCTGGTAAAAAATCCAACCATGAACGATGTTTATGTCAAAGAGTTCAAAGACGTTCGCACTATTACGATTCATCCCAACTATGATCCTAATGACCTATGGATTAATGACTTGGCGGTATTGGAGTTAACCCGACCAATTACCGATAACGTTCAGTCCATCACTCTGCCTCAAGATTTTGGCGATTACAGCGGCGAATCGGTTTATCAAATCTTTGGATTGGGACAAACGTCCACGACCGACACCAACGGCCCGAACTATTTGCGATGGGCGGAGGTTCAACCGCTTTCTGATTCCCAATGTGCTTCTCTCGTTGTGGGGTATAACGATCAAGAAAACATTTGTGCAAATGGCTTTCCAGATCGTAGCTATACCGGAATATGTAGCGGAGACTCTGGCGGCCCACTCACCTATCAAGACAGCAACGGTATGTATCAGCAAATCGGGATTGTGAGCTACGGCTCATCCATTTGTGAGTCGGCGGCCATTCCGAGCGTGTTCACAGAGATTCTGAATTACACCTCGTGGATAGAGGCAAGAACCAGTTCAGGGGTCAAAACCGTTTATAACGCAAGCTTAGCAGCCTTAGAGGATTACCATAGCGAAGGTGATTCAGGCTTTGATCCAGAAGACACTAATGTTTCAGGATTTAGCGATAACGGCAGCGGCGGTGCAATAGGTGCAGGGTTGTTGTTCTTTGGAGGATTATTAGGGTGGCTGCGACGCAGAAAAACGACGTAACGTTTCTCTTTACTAGATAAAAATAAACGCAAAACGCTTACAACGTTTTGCGTTTCACGCGAGAGTTGATGATGTCTTCAATCAGCTTTTGCTCTTTTTTGGCTTTCTCATAATTTTGCTTGGTACGCCATCTCTCTAATACCTTTTCCAAGCCTTGAACGCGAGCGTGTTTGTGTTCTAACGTTTTTTGTACTGATGCACATTCGGCTTGCATCACCGCTTGTTCTTGCTCGTGGTGACGAAGCATTCTTTGCAGCATCTGATCAACGCGGTTGAAGTTCATCAACGCCGCGCTATTCAAAGACGGAGAGGACAACGCCGATTGACCAGCGTGTCCTTTGAGAGCTGAAAGTTGTTGCAATTGCGTTGAAAGATGATTGTGACGCTGACGCATAGCGTCGAGCTGTTGCCCGACCCTATCACGCTGCTTTTCTTCCATTTGTTGCAGTTTTCCGACCGCTTTAAGTTTGGCTTTCATCGCTGCATTCGCTCTCTACTGTGCGCCTTGGAACATTTGAGCCAGCTCAGTCAAACTGGTGGTGTAATCCACCGCCTCGTTCGCTGATTGCTGTAAGTAAGAACGCAAATGCGGATACATCGACACAGACTGATCCAACTCAGGGTCCTGACCCGGTTGATAGCCACCAAGCGGCAGTAACTCTTTCACCTGAAGGTAATTGGAGTACATTTGGCGAAAGTTGTTTGCGATGGTGGAATGAGCAGGTTGCGTACAAGTGCTCATACAACGGCTGATAGAAGCATTGATATCAATCGCCGGATAATGCCCTTGTTCCGCCAGCTGGCGCGACAACACAACGTGTCCATCCAAAATGGCACGAGCAGAGTCCACGACTGGGTCTTGCTGATCGTCGCCTTCCGCCAGTACAGTGTAAATCGCCGTTAAGCTGCCATGAGGGTTTTCACTGTTACCCGCTCGCTCTAATAGCTGCGGTAACACACTGAATACCGAAGGCGGATAACCGCGCGACGCTGGCGGTTCCCCCAAAGATAACGCGATTTCACGTTGAGCCATCGCGTAACGCGTTAGGGAATCCATCAACAAAAGTACATCTTTGCCTTGATCTCGGAAATACTCCGCGACGCGGTGACAAAGCAGTGTCGCTCTAAGTCGCATCAATGGTGATTCATCCGCAGGCGCAGCAATGATGATGGCTTTTTCTCTCGCTTCTGGCGTTAAGTTGCGTTCAATAAACTCACGAACTTCTCGACCACGCTCACCAATCAAACCCACCACAATGACGTCCGCTTCCGTGTTTTTGGTGATCATCCCCATCAACACACTTTTACCTACACCACTGCCCGCCATTAGACCAATACGCTGACCTTTACCGACCGTCAGCAAACCGTTGATCGCACGAACGCCAACATTAAGCGGCGTATCGACAGGACGACGTTTAAGGGGGTTGATCGGTTTAGGTTCAAGTGAAACACGATCGCCCCCTTTAAGCGGAATGCCGTCATCCAATGGCTCGCCTAAGCCGTTCACCACGCGTCCCATCCACTGAGAGCTGAGTTGCACGGTACTGTCGCCGTCTAATGGGATCACCTTCGCACCTGCAAACAAACCGCCTAAACGGCGGATTGGCATTAAGTACGCAACGGTATGATCGAAGCCGACCACTTGTGCTTCGATCATATCGCCTTCGGCGGTTTCCACTAAGCAACGTTGCTCAAGCTTAAAACGACACCCAACCGCTTGTAACATCAAGCCGTTCACTTTAATCAAGCGTCCGGTTACTCGCGCAACGGGAATAGAATCAAGCGATGCTAATGCATCGCTCAAACGCTCACTTAATAGTTCGTGGCTTAATGTACTACTCATTTTCAGACTCAACCTGTGGAATGCTGACTTCGTCTAACAAGTGCTGTTTTACGTTGTCCATGCACGCCTCTAAGCGTGAGTCACAACTGGCGTCTGCTTCCGCATCATCCGTCACTAACTGACAACCACCAATTGGCAGCTCGTTGTTGGCAACCAGCTTCCAAGACTTAGGCAGATCCGCGTTAATGTGCGTAATGCGTTCTAGATCTTGTGGGTTGAGATGAACCGTCACGGTTTCCGCTTTGCCCGGCATCGCAGACAGTGTTTCATCCACCAGCGCCAGAATTTGCTGTGGCATCAGAGTAAGCTCGGCACGAATCACTTGCTGAGCTACCTTCTGTACCAACTCACAAATCATGTGGCGTTGCTGCTGCTCTTTTTCACTTTGCCAGCGAGACAAGGCTTGGAACAAATCATTAACTGGCTTCGCCGCTTCTAAAAAGCCTTGCTTACCAGCTTGTTCACCAGAAACAAATCCTTTCTGGAAGCCTTCTTTCTGACCATCGAGTAAACCTTGTTGCTTACCTTGCTCGATGCCTTGGCGTAAACCTTCTTCATGACCTTGTTGCAGCCCCTGTTGGAAACCTGCTTCAAGTTGCTGCTGAATGTCCACTTGCGACTCTTGCCAACCTTGGTTGTCCAAGCCGAACTCTTCATCAACCGCAACTGGCTGAGCCAGCGGCGGAAAACGGTGTAAACGGTAACCACTTGGAGGCAGTCGCATAATGTTCGATCTTTGTTCTGCCATGCTTTATTCCACCGTTGGCTCTTCGTATAGAAGCAACTGAACTTCGCCCGACTCATCAAGCTCACGCACCATTTGCATGATGTCTTGGCGTGCTTTCTGAACTCGACTTAGTGCAACTGCACCACGCGCTTCCATATCGTCTTCTAGCGCTTTCACCATACGTTGTGGCATTGAGCGTTTGATCGCTTGCTGCAACGTGATATCCGAACCTTTCAGTGCCGTAGCCCAAAGCTCGAGTGGAATTTGCTGTACGAGCATGTCCATGGTTTCTTCGCGTTGACGACCCAGCACCATGAAGTCAAACATGTTCTCTTCGATGGCGTTAACCACTTCTTCATCATGCAGTTTGAGCATTTCCATCAATGAACCACGGTCGCCTTCAAAGCGGTTGATGATGTCTGCCGCTTGCTTAACGCCAGAAAGCGGTACGCTTTGGCTTGCAGACACTTTTTCGATACAACGTTCAACCAGTTCATGCAGATCGGTCGCGACTTGGTGATCGATGTCTTGCAGCTGCGCAATACGGAAGATGATTTCATCATGGTAGTCTTGCGGCAGATGCTTCAGCACGGCAGATGAGCTATCCGCTGGCAGATAAGCCAAGAAGATGGCTTGCATCTGCGGGTGCTCGTTGACGATAAATCGCGCCAGCGTTTCAGCCTCTACCCATTGCAGACGCTGCATGTTGTTGCGAATTTCGTCACCGTACAGGTTGTTCAACAGACCTTTAGCAAGATCGTTGCCGAGCGCCTTACGCAAGGTGTTCGACAAGTACTCTTTCGATGCACCACGAATGCCACTGTGCTCACGAAAATCTTCAAAAAAGTTTTGAATCACGCCGCGTGCTGAATCGCTTTTTATGCCATTCAGTTTCGCCATTGCGCGAGTCACACGCTGTGTTTCATCACGGGTGAAATGCTGCAACACTTTGGCCGCTGCATCCTCGCCCATGCCCAGTAGCACAAGCGCGGTTTGTTCTACATAACTAAGCGTTTGTTTTGACGTCAACTGAGCTGTGTTCATTGATGTTTA
>JABXIW010000153.1 GCA_013372875.1 Gammaproteobacteria bacterium
GACTCATGGTTTTTTCCTAAGTGCATTTAAAATTGGGAGTGGCGCTTAATTAATAACAAGTGGGGAAAGAACACTAATTAGAAACAAATAAGATATAGAGATCGTATTTTCAAAATAGGCATGATTTGAAAATATCTAAAACACTTTGAGGTCAAAGTGACATTTCTAAAATCTATTAATCAAGCTTTACTTATCAGGCCTTGAGCAACTAAAGCCAGACAAGAAACCACTATCGATATCCTTGTAGATTTAATGGTTAATAAGTTTGACCACTATCAATTTATAAATGGCACGATGCGTAATCTTATATTGCATTTTACGATTTTTTATTAATGAAATATGAATAGGTCAGAGCTAGGTAAAATAGATAATATTTACTAATCTAAATTGAATATATAAATAAAAAAATAGAATACAGATGAATAAAAATAGTAATTGTTATCAATCATTGGATAATAAAAAAGCCCTGTAGGATTACAGGGCTTAATAATGTATTTAGAATTCGTATTGGAAATAAATCGTGTTGTAGTTACTTCCGCCTTTAATTCTGCCGAATTGAGAGGCGTTTTCGAAGATCGCAGAGCGATGGTGTAACGAATACCCCACCCACATGTTCTCCCAATCTTTTTGGTTAAACAGGTCACCGACGTTCACATCCAATGAAAAGTCCAGATAGTTAAGCAAGTTACTTGGCGTGTAACCTTTCTCTTCCATTTCTGTACCTTCGATATAGGTAATGTTGTCGATGTAAGACATCCCTTCTGCAACACCAAAACGCCATTGAGTCGGCCAGTTAAAGGTGTAATACGCTTTAATCGCCATGACATATTCGGTACTAGATGACTGAACATCCGACGACCAATGATGAACCAAACCAGGCGTTAAATAGATATCAAGAGGCAAACCAAACAGTTCATCGGTCAACGGATGTCCGTAGAAAAACGAAGTGAGCTGATTATCGTATTCATCCTTTTCAGCGTTGAACTTGAAAATGTCGCCCATATTGGAAGGCGTCGCCCAACCGTGCGCAATTCGCAAATATGGACGATTGTGAAGGTCAGATTTTCGCTCTTTGCCTTTGTCGTTAAAGAAGCCGAAACCGACAAACACTTCACCTTGGTAACGATCTTCGACAATTCCGCTCTTGTAAGCTTCGTTGTCTAAGCGCGTCACGCTGGTTTCACCCAACAAATAGAGGTTAGAAATCACGTGATAACGCGCTTTGATGCCCAGATTAGCATCTGCGCCAGCACCGATTCTTTCCCCTGTCACATCTTTGAAAGCGTAATACTCGCTGTTGAAATCAGAGTCCTTATAACGGATGGTAAAAGATGGTTCGAACTCCCAATCACCCAGCTCGTAATTTGCTGCAATTCTGTAGTTTGAGTGGAACTGAAACTCGTCATCCGTCATCAACTCCACTTCAGCGCGCCAGTTTTCATTGAAGTCATAACGCAGTTGGCCACCAAAATCGACGCGATCACCTTCAAACGCGTTTTGAACGGATTTAGGAATGTCGACAAAACGAAGACGCGTAATCGCGCTCACTCGCCAGTCAGAATCCTCTTCGTTAAACAGAAAAGCGCCACCCTCGAGTCCGTTAATGTACAAATGTTCATTTTCAAAAAACATCATCGGTACGAAGGTGCTCACCGTAGAGTCATCGTTAGCAGTGTAAAAAGGAATCGAGGCCGTGCGATACATGGCGGCAATGCCCCACGTTTGCTCATCTGTTGCATAAGCCGTTGATACAGCCGCAGCGAGCGGAAGCATCATGGTGGCTTGTTTCAATCTCTTCATGGGGTTTTAATCAAAGTTGATGGAGAAAATCAGTGAATTAAGCTTATGTTCTTTCGATATTAGCCGTTACAATACTTAACGTTGTCATGTGCGTGACAGTTCGCGTCATGCACTTTGATACGTTGGCATGAACATAATCTCAGTGCGTTGTTAACCTAACAACGAACTATGCCAGCAATCTAGGCATGTCGTCACCAAAAATCATTAAAAGCAGCCACTTATGGGTTTAGCTTGAACTTAAACATAACGAAGTAAACGTGAAAGCATCAGAACTTATCTCTATCCTCAATAATTTGCCGTCTAACTCCAACCCAGACATCGTGATGGGAGAAGAGTGGCTACCTGAAAGATTAGTGGATACCAAGCTCGATGGTGAGCTCCTGTTTTTGCACTTCGATAACGCACCTGAAGATGGACAAGGTGACGAAGAAGGCCGTGGTTTTGTCGATCATGAAATAGATTTGATACGCACTCGCCTGCAACAAATTCTGGATGAAGACAGTGACAACGCATCAAAAGCGGATGCGATGTTAGGTTTGTTCTTAATGGGGCATGAACTTAGCAGCTCTCAAGTCATCGAAGTATTAGAAGAAGAATCAGATACATAAGGAAGCGCTTTGCCAACAACGTTGACCAATACTGAACCTACTCCCCTTCCTCTTGTTATTGCCGGGCCTGTTCTGCGCAAAGTCACCGCGTCTGAAATCAACATTTGGCTAGTGACGACCAAGCCTCTTAAAGGCGTGGTTGAAATAATGGATGCAAGCACTCGCAACGCATACACATCACAATCACTTGATGAACTTCAGCAGCTCCAAATAGGTCAGAGAGCGTGGGTAAGCTTACTCGCCATTAAAGGTGATTACCCAACTCATCAACCGCTTCGCTACCAAATTCAAACTCAAGATGGTCTATTGACTGAGCTGTTGCCACATCTGAGCTATGAACAAGACCAACATCCACATCAAGGACTTGAGTTTGTTATCAGCGAGAAAGCCGATTACGTTCTTCATGGCTCTTGTCGAAATCCTCACCATTTTAGTAAAGACACTTTAGTCACTGCAGACGAAAAGGTCGCTAGCTTACGTGTTGATGAGCGACCAGACATGCTGATCATGAGTGGCGACCAAATTTATGCAGACCACGTAGCGGGGCCGACTTTGGACGCCATTGAGCAAGTCGTTAAGCTACTAGGATTACCAGACGAGCAATTTGAGCAAGCGCCCATTGCAGATACAAAAGAACTGTATAAACACCCAGATTGCTACTATGGACGCGATAAGCTTCTGCCACATTATGTCGATGATGGTAGTTTGTTAACTAAGCTGTTCCCTCATCGTGGCACACCCATTTTTAGTGCGAAAGAGTGTGAAAACCACCTGATCAGTTTCGCTGAATGCTTTGCGATGTATCTGCTAGTTTGGTCACCTACCCTTTGGGATCTAATCAAACGCGACCGCTTGCTGGAAACTGCATTCACGGTTGGTGGAAAAACTCTCGAGCCCAAATGGCAACAGCAATGGCGCGATGAAAAAGTCCAAATAGACAACTTTGTTGCAGGTTTGGCGAAGGTACAAAGACTGCTCGCGCACATTCCTACCTATATGATCTTTGATGATCACGA
>JABXIW010000105.1 GCA_013372875.1 Gammaproteobacteria bacterium
CTTCTTCAACGGCGATTTCGCAAAACGGGTTGATAGTCATCTTGACGTTATTGGTTTCAACATCGCTGTTATCCGGTTTAACACGGACCTTAATGTAGGGATCAATGACCCTTTTAATTGGCACTAGTATTTTCACGTTAGATTCCTTTTTACAGTGAAGACTATCTGTTGACACTGAAGACGATGTGTTGACGTCTTTAAAATGATGTTAATTTACCTTTACGTTTGCGTCAACTTTAAATATATTGTTGATTAACAAGTTGGCAACATGCAAAAGAAGAAGGGAATACAACCATGGAAAGAGACTGCATGGAGTTTGATGTTCTGATTGTGGGTGCGGGCCCGGCGGGCTTGTCTGCTGCCTGTCGCGTCAAACAGTTGGCAATGGAAAAAGACCAAGAAATTTCAGTTTGTGTTGTAGAGAAAGGTTCGGAAGTGGGGGCGCACATTCTCTCTGGCGCGGTGTTTGAAACGCGCAGTTTGGATGAGTTGTTTCCGGATTGGAAAGAAAAGGACGCGCCGCTCAATACCAAAGTCAATCAAGATAAAACCTACTATTTAAGTAACGAACTTAATGGTCATGAACTGCCAACGTGGGCAGTGCCGAATACGCTGCATAACGATGGTAATTACATCATCAGTTTAGGTAGTTTGTGCCGTTGGATGGCAACCCAAGCAGAAAACCTAGGCGTAGAAATCTACCCTGGCTTTAGTGCTAACCGAGCCATTATTGATGAACAAAACCGTGTTTGTGGCGTGATCACAGGAGATATGGGGCTCGACAAAAACGGCGAGCAAAAAGCCAATTTCGAGCCGGGTATCGAACTTCGCGCTAAGTTTACTCTGTTTGCTGAAGGGGCTCGTGGCCATATTGGTAAGCAATTGATTAACAAATTTAATCTCGCTGAAGATAAAACGCCACAGCACTATGCGATTGGCTTTAAAGAGCTGTGGGAAATACCTGCAGAGCAACATCTGCAAGGATTGGTTGTTCATGGATTAGGTTGGCCGTTGGCAAACGAAGCGAGTGGTGGCAGTTATCTTTATCATCTTGAGGGCAACCAAGTCGCAGTTGGTCTGATTGTTGACCTTAATTACGAAAATCCCCACCTGAGTCCGTTTGACGAATTTCAGCGTTTTAAACATCACCCGATGATTGAGCAGTATCTTCAAAACGGTAAGCGCATCAGCTATGGGGCTAGGGCGATTGCCAAAGGCGGCTTTCATTCCCTTCCGACCCAACAATTTGCGGGTGGACTATTGATTGGCTGTGATGCTGGCACGCTCAATAGCGCGAAAATCAAAGGCACGCATACCGCGATGAAGTCGGGGATACTCGCCGCTGAAGCCGTTTTTGAAGCGGTTTCAAATCAATCGGTTATTGCCGACTACCAAAGCCATTTCAAACAGTCCTGGCTATATGAAGAGCTTTATCAAGCACGCAATTTCTCTAGCGGAATACACCGTTTTGGCTCTTGGTTAGGTGGTGGTTTAGCGATGTTGGAACACAACGTGTTAAAAGGCAAAGCAAAGTGGAATGTACGTTGTGAACATCCCGATCATCAGTCTTTGATTCTGGCGGAAAGCAGCAATGAGATCCTCTATCCGAAGCCTGATGGCGTGTTGAGTTTCGACCGTCTTTCTTCCGTCTATTTATCCAATATTTTCCATGAAGAAGACCAACCGTGTCATTTGCAGCTTGCCAGCCAGCGCATTCCTATCGAACAGAACTTGGCGCTCTATGCCGAGCCCGCTCAACGCTACTGCCCTGCTGGGGTGTATGAAATTGTAGAAGGTGCAGAGCAAGCCGAATTACAGATTAATGCGGCGAACTGTATTCACTGTAAAACCTGCGATATCAAAGACCCAAGTCAAAACATCACCTGGATGCCTCCTGAAGGTGGTGGTGGTCCCAACTACCCAAATATGTAGTGGTCTGAGAATAATTTTTATTAACAAATTATTTACTTAAAGTTTGCGTCAGTTCAAATCTTTATCGGTGAACTCGATTGCAACTTAATCTTCAAGGCACTATTCTGATTTTAAATTGACGTTTACGTAAACTGAATGAAAAGTTGATGCATAGGTGTAGAAGCGGTTACCAGTATCAAAGTGAAGTTTGATATCGAAATAGTGCTCAAGGAAACGCACTCAAAATGAAAGGGAGATCAACTATGGTATCGGAAACACCTCTTTTGCAGGTAAACGATATTTCATTGGCCTTTGGTGGGGTGAAAGCGTTAACCGACGTGAGCTTCCATGTGAACGAGAAGGAAATTTTCTCAATCATCGGTCCCAATGGTGCTGGTAAAACCTCGATGCTCAACTGCATCTCTGGCCGATACACTCCGAACAAAGGGTCGGTCATCTTTGCTGGAAACGACGTAACCAAACGTACACCGAGTCAACGCGCTGAGTTAGGTCTGGGCAGAACCTTCCAAAACTTAGCCCTCTTTTCACACATGTCTGTGCTCGACAACATCATGGTTGGCCGACACCACCTGTTGAAAAATAACTTCGTGACAGGCCCGCTTTACTGGTTCTCTAACGCGCAAAAAGAAGAGATGGCACACCGCAAATACGTGGAAGACGTCATCGATTTTCTTGAAATCCAACACATCCGCAAAGCCACCGCTGGCACGCTTTCTTACGGTTTACGTAAACGTGTCGAGCTTGCGCGCGCAATAGCGTTAAGACCAAAACTTCTTTTACTCGATGAGCCGATGGCCGGTATGAACCTTGAAGAAAAGGAAGACATGGCACGTTACATCATGGATCTGAACGAAGAACTCGACATCACCATCATCATGATCGAACACGATATGGGCGTGGTGATGGATATCTCTAACCGCGTGTTGGTTTTGGATTTTGGTAAACACATTGCAATGGGCGAACCGGAAGAAGTGATGGCGAACCCACACGTGAAACAGGCTTATTTGGGTGAAGAACTACCGACATTAGAGGAGAGTGCATAATGGCACAGCAACATAATGATTGGGCAGATATAACCAGCTTAGATACCTTTCCAAAAGTGTTGCAGCACAATGCCAAGCACTGGCCAGAGCAAGTGGCAATGCGTGAGAAAGAGTTCGGTATTTGGCGAGAGTTTACTTGGCAGGATTACGAAAACCGAGTCAAGTGGATGGCATTATCGCTACAAGATTTAGGCATCGGCGAGCAAGATGTGATTGGCCTGTTGGGGGATAACCGACCTGAATGGGTGTGGGGTGAACTGGCTGCGCACGCGATCAAAGGCTATTCACTGGGTATCTATCAAGACTCCATGCATGAGGAAGTGGCGTACTTAATCAATTACGCCAAAGCCAAAGTTGTGATTGCCGAAGATGAAGAGCAATGCGACAAACTGCTTGAGCTTGGGGATGAAATTCCAAGTGTGGAATACATTATTTACTGCGACCCACGCGGGATGCGCAAATACGATGATCCGCGACTGATTGATGTTGAGCAGGTCTACAAAAAAGGTCAGCTGATCGATAAAGCTAACCCAGATAAGTATCTCAATATGGTTGCCGCAACCAAAGGCAGTGATCTCTCGATTCTTTGTACCACTTCGGGTACGACGTCCAAACCGAAATTGGCGCAACTTCACAGCGGCACGTTCTTAGATCACTGTGCGGCTTACTTGCGTGCGGACCCACGATCTCCGGGTGACAACTACGTTTCTGTACTGCCTCTGCCTTGGATCATGGAGCAGGTGTATGTGGTTGGTCAGGCGTTGATTTCACGTCAAATCGTCAACTTCGTGGAAGAACAAGAAACCATGATGTCGGACTTACGCGAGATTGGCCCGAACTTTGTGCTGCTTGCACCGCGCGTGTGGGAAAACATTGTGGCGGACGTCTCTGCACGCATGATGGATTCCACACCGTTCAAGCAGAAGATGTACAAACTCGGTATGAGCTTAGCGAACAAAGCGCTGGATCAAGGCAAACGATCTAAGCTGGCGGAATGGATTCTTCTGCGCGCTCTACGCGACCGTTTAGGTTTCTCGAATCTGTCTTCTGCGGCTACCGGTGGTGCGGCAATGGGGCCAGATACTTTCCGTTACCTGCAAGCGATCGGTGTGCCACTCAAACAGCTTTATGGTCAGACCGAAATGTGTGGTGCGTACACCGTACACCAAGCTGATGACGTGGATTACGATTCAGTCGGTGTCGCGTTTGACAATGCGGACGTGAAAGTCATCAACCCAGACAGCAACGGGGTGGGTGAGATCATCGCGAAAAGTACGGGCATGTTTACCGGCTATCTCAATAACCAAGCCGCTTACGACGAAGATGTGCAAGACGGCTGGATGCACACAGGCGATGCGGGCTACTTTAAAGATTCTGGTCACTTAGTCGTTATCGACCGTTTGAAAGACATGTCGGCAACCAGCCACGGCGACCGCTATTCACCTCAGTTCATTGAAAACAAACTCAAGTTCTCGCCATTTATCGCAGAAGCGGTGGTGGTGGGCAAAGGCCGACCTTGGCTCTCTGCAATTATCTGTATTCGCTACGCGATTGTCGCGAAGTGGGCGGAGCAAAAGGGCATTGCATTTACCAACTACACCAACCTCTCTTCCCAGCCAGAAGTGTACAAAGCGATTCGTGAAGAAGTGCTGAAAGTGAATGAATCGCTGCCAGACGCACAGAAAATCAGCAAATTCATTCTGCTTTATAAAGAGCTGGACGCGGATGACGGCGAGCTAACTCGTACACGTAAAGTGCGTCGTGGTGTGGTTGCCGAGAAATACGGTGACATCATCGAAACCATTTACAGCGCCGCGCCGACTGTGGACGTCGACACGGTGATCACTTATCAGGATGGAACCAAGACACGCATTCAAACGTCGCTGGTGATAGAAACGCTTATTCAACATGAGCTGACACTGGTGGATAGCGAACAACGGAGGATCGCATAGTGAATACGGATTTATTACTGCAACTCGTCATTAATGGCGTGATCGTCGGCATGTTGTATGGCGTGGTCGCCATGTGCTTTGTACTGATTTACAAATCAACTCAGGTGGTGAACTTTGCTCAGGGGGAGTTTCTACTGATCGGCGCATGGGTGTGTTGGGCTGCATTGGTTCATCTGCAACTGCCGTTTTTCGTCGGCTTCTTACTCACTCTCGCCTTTATGATGGTGTTTGGTATCGCCGTGCAAACCATTGTGCTCAGGCCGTTGATTGGTGAGCCGATCATTTCGGTGATCATGGTGACGATTGGGTTGTCGATGTTCTTCCAAGCCCTGATGAAATGGATGTTTGGTGTATCGGCGGTGTCGTACCCACAGGTATTCGAAACTAACGTCGTCAATATTGGTGGTTTGAACGTGGAATTTGCTTACATCCTCAGTTTGATCTTCTCGATGATCATCATGGGCGCGTTCTACTGGTTCTTCAAATTCAGCAAAATGGGTTTGGCGATGCGAGCGACCGCGTTTAACCAGCAGGTCGCCCAGAGTCTTGGCATTTCTATTAAGAAGGTGTTTGCGATCAGTTGGGCTATTTCAGCGATGGTATCCGCGACAGCAGGGATTGTTATCGGGATCGTAAATGGCGTATCAGACGCGTTATCTATCATCGGCATCAAAGTGTTCCCAGCGGTTATTTTAGGTGGCTTGGATTCCGTGGTTGGCGCAATCGTCGGTGGTATCACCATCGGGGTGCTGGAAAACTTAGCTGAGTTCTTTGATAGCCAATACCTGCAAGTGGGTAACCTTTACAACATCGCACCTTTCTATGTGCTGTTAATCATTCTTGCCTTCAAGCCATACGGCCTGTTTGGTACCAAAGATATTGAGCGTATTTAAGGAGAAATAACATGGCTCAACTTAGCATGCGCCCATGTGGGGATTTTCGAACCACATACAAAAGTGATACGCCGATATTTGAAACCAAAACCATTAGAAGACTGGCGATAGCGGGTGTTATCGCGATGCTGGCAGCGCCACTGGTTCTGGATATCTACTTCCTCAATCTGTTTATTCAGATTTCATATCTGGGTATTGCAGCGCTGGGTCTGAATATTCTGGTTGGCTTTACCGGGCAAATTTCGTTAGGTCACGGTGCGTTCTTTGGCTTTGGCGCCTTTGCATCGGCATGGCTGAATAACCAATACAACATTCCTGTGGTGCTTGCCATTCCGCTCGCGGGTTACCTGACTATGATTGTCGGGATGATCTTTGGTCTACCAGCGGCGCGTATCAAAGGGTTGTACCTTGCTATCGCAACTTTAGCCGCGCAGTTCATTTTGGAAGACTTCTTTGCTCGTGCGGAGTGGTTCAGTGGTGGTTCATACGGTGCAAGCGCAAACCCTATCAATCTGTTTGGTTTTGAATTTTCGACCGATGAAAGCTTCTTCTATGTTGCACTGTTTGCTCTGATCTTTATGTATCTATGGGCATCGAACCTCATCCGTTCGCGTGATGGACGTGCGTTTGTCTCAGTACGAGATCACTACTTATCCGCAGAAATCATGGGCATAAACCTGACCAAGTATCGTCTGTTGTCTTTCGGTGTGTGCGCGTTCTACGCAGGCATCGGCGGGGCATTGTACGGACACTACTTGGGATTCGTTTCAGCAGAAGGCTTTACCATCATGATGTCGATCCAGTTCCTGGCGATGATCATCATCGGTGGTCTTGGGTCAGTAAAAGGCACCTTAATGGGCACGATATTTATCGTATTGCTGCCAGAAGTTTTAGAGTTTGGCGTAACAGGTTTGGCTGCGTTTAGCGATAACACTTCGTTTATTGATGGGCTGGCTTATTTCAAAGAGATGGCCATCGGTCTGGTCATCATGCTGTTTCTGATTTTCGAACCTCAAGGGTTGTCACACCGCTGGCAGCAGATTCGAGCATATTGGAAACATTATCCGTTCTCATACTAATCGGTACGTCGTGTACTTAAGTGGAATATACCTCAATAACAAGGACAACGAGTTATGAACAAAGGACATTTAGCGACAACGTTGGTGCTCTCTTCGGCACTGTTTACTACCGCATCTTGGGCAAAAGACTCCGTGTTTGTCGGACATCTGGTGGACTTCTCTGGGCCAACGGCTTATGTAAGTAAACCGTACGGTTCTGGTGTGCGTGACGCACTGCAGTGGATTAACGAAAATGGTGGCATCAACGGTACCGAATTAGAATTTGAAACGGTGGATATGGCGTACAAAGTGCCAGTGGCGATTTCTAACTACAAACGTTGGGTTGCGCGTAAAAACATGGTCGCGATGCAAGGGTGGGGCACAGCAGATACCGAAGCGCTGATCTCATTCGTAACCAAAGACAAAGTGCCGGTATTTTCGGCATCTTACTCGGGCCACTTAACGGACCCTACGGGCAAAAACCCGAAAACGGCAAAACCTGCACCGTATAACTTTTTCTATGGCGCGTCTTATTCAGATGCCTGTCGTGCATTGGTGAAATGGGCGAAAGAGGATTGGGAATCAAAAGGCAATACCACGGCACCTAAATTTACTCACATTGGTGATAACCATCCGTTCCCGAATGCACCAAAAGACGCGTGTGCGGAATACGCCAAAGAGCTGGGCTTTGAAGTACAAAATCCTGTGGTTGTGTCGCTCAAACCGGGTGATTTCAAAGCGCAATGTTTGTCGCTAAAAGAATCCGGCACCAACTACGGTTACATCGCGAACCTAGGTGGCTCAGTCATTTCACTAGTGAAGTCGTGTAACACGGTTGGCACAGAATTCCAGTACATGGCGAATATCTGGGGTGGTGATAAACCCGTAATTGAAGCGGCAGGTGACGGTCTGAAAGATTATGTCTTCCCAGGTATGACGGCATTCTGGGGCGACGATAGCGAAGGCATGAAGCTGGTTCAGCAAATCTCCAAACTGTCCGAATCTGAGCCGGGCGAGTTCCGAACTCACCATTACATTCGCGGCGTTTGTTCAGCGTTCTACATGAAAGAAGCGATGGAGTGGGCAAAGGACAATGGCGGCATTACGGGTGAAAACATCAAGAAAGGCATGTACGTACACAAAAACTGGGTTCCGAAAGGTCTAGAAGGCGTGTGTATTCCAGCTAACTGGCAACCAGAAGATCACCGTGGCACTACCACCGTAAACGTGTTTATGGGGAACAACCAAGGCGGTGCAGTAGACATCAAGAAAGTGTCTCAGGTGACATTGTCACGCCGTGACGATTGGCTAGGTTACTAACAACAAAACAAGAACAGGTGAGGGGATGCGATATACATCATCCCTTCCCCTGCACAAGGAGTGGCTTGATGAGTGAATTAGCAAGGGATATCGAACCAGCGGAGATTTTACTCTCGGTAAACAACATCGAAGTGGTCTACGACGAAGTTATTTTGGTTCTGCGTGGCGTGAGCCTTGAAGTACCTAAAGGTCAAATCGTGACGCTATTAGGCGCGAACGGGGCAGGTAAATCGACCACACTAAAAGCCATTTCGGGTTTGTTAAAAACCGAAGATGGTGAAGTGACTCGCGGTGAAATTAACTTCATGGGCGAACGTATCGACAACAAAAGCCCAGAAGAGATTGTCCGTTCGGGCATTTTCCAAGTGATGGAAGGGCGTAGAATCGTCGAAGATATGACGGTTATCGAGAACCTTCGTTTAGGTGCGTTTACCCGCAACGATAACGAGGTCGAGAAAGACATCGAAATGGTGTTTGACTACTTTCCTCGACTCAAAGAACGTACTGGTCTCGCGGGCTATTTGTCGGGCGGTGAGCAGCAGA
>JABXIW010000329.1 GCA_013372875.1 Gammaproteobacteria bacterium
ATACCACGATATTTTTTTTCACTTCTTTTCTACTCCCGATTTAAACCTTTAACAACCAACCTCCTGTAACTAGAAGCACTTTAGTTAAGCTTTCTATATCCTATTTATATGTGCTGTTTGGCGAAAACAAATTGCTACAACGTTGTACATTGCTGTTTCACTTACCTATCACAACGCATAAATTAGGCAAAAAACTCTTGCCTAACAACACACAAAGGCATTGCAGCTCTTTATTGCTGCGAACTACATAAGAAAGTACAGATGCTTTACTTACTCAGAACAACTCAAAAAAACAGAACGCTGCGTAGCCCGAGGCGACTAGAATGGTTTAGTTGCGGTATCAGAACGAATCACGCCGTTAAACGAGAGGAGGTGACTTAGATAACATCCGTGTTGTAACTACTAACGATGTTCGAAAGATTGAAGGCTAATTTGCGTGACTGTCTTGTTCCATCGCGAACTTTGATGGAGGTAAACCAAAGTGCAACTTGAACTTCTGGCTGAAGTAAGAGGGATCATTGAAACCGCAATTGAAAGCCACTTCACTGATTTTTTCACCTGCGAGTAACTGTTCACAAGCAGTTTCTAACCGTACCTCCGTTAAATAATCTTTTAACGTTCTTGACGAGGCCGACTTAAAGCGGCGTTGTAAACTACGTTCAGACATAAATAACATCTTAGCCGCTGTCGCAGTACCAAAATCAGGGTCATGGTAATGCTCAGCAACTAACTGATAAACCTTTTGTAGCCACTCATTCTCTGGACTGGCTTTTTCTTCGGCGATGTTTTCTGGCACAAATTCTGGTAAAACTTCCTCAACATGGCTCAACTCTTTTGCCATCGGCCAAGTAATCTCAATTTTATTCTGCGCATCAGAAGTGAACACCGCTAAGTGCCCTCCACTCACCGTAACCAGTTGCGAAAGATTGTCGATACTCAAGTCCACATTGTTATTCGCAGGGCGACTTAGAGAAAGTTTATTTGGCAATTGCGTTCCGTAATCCAAAAAGCTGAGTGAGACAATGTCCCGTCCCTCTTCTAGCATCACTTTAACGGCTTGACCTCGGAAAGAGCGCTTGATGATGTTGGCAAAGATATTGTTAAAGATAACATCCAGATTGAAACTCTCTAGAGCAATACGGCTAGACTTGTTCTCATCCTCTAACTCCACAGAGATCCCCGCTTTGGCAAAATCGTCTCGCCACACATCCACCACAGATTGCGTAATTTGGCTTAGGTTGTAGTTTTGACTGCCGTTACTCGCATCACCTGGAGCACTTTTAAGCTCATTCAGCTGCCAGTAAGTTTTTGATACGTGATCCTCTGTGATGGAATCTCTCTCCACTGGCAATTTTGACGAGATATAATCGACGCTGGTTTTTATAGACTGAGCAACATGGTCAACTAATAGATTTCTAACCTGAATTTGCTTTCTTAACTGTTGGTTACTCGTCAATAATACGCGGCTTTGATGCCTTAGCTGGTTGGTCTTTAGAGTGACCTGAGCAGCAAGCTCTCGGTTTGCTTGCATAACATATCGTGATCGCCAGTACATGATAAGACCGATAAGCGTAGAAATTGAGACGAAAAAGCCTAATATCGCAAGCTGGGATAGATACCATGGTTTGAGCACTTCAAAACGAGACTCTAAGCCAACAACGCCCGCCGTTACCTGTGACTCGTTACTCACTTGAAGGTGGTATTCCCCAGAGTTGAGGTGCTCTAAGGTTAACTGACCCCCTTCTAAGGTCTGCCATCGGTCGTCTTCGTTTAAGCGGTAGTACAGGTTCTGGCTATCCGGTTTAGGCATGATGCCAAAGAGAAAACTCAGCGAAGAACCATAAGGCAGCTTAATCCCATCAAGGTCGGAACTCCCCACTTGGATTACATCGTTTTCAAGCATCACTTGGCTAACAATAAAGCGGGATTCTGGCGGGTTTGACACCAATAGTTTTGAAGCCTCCGCTTTAACTAATCCATATTTTGAGCCTAAAACAAGTTCACGTTCACCATCTTCTGTGCGTTTCACTACGCTACATATCCCAGGAATAAACTCATTATTAATCAAGCCCGATGCAGATGAATAGTGTTTAACTAACTCACCGGACAATCGGTAGTAACTCAACCCAACAGAAGATGCAAGCCACACACCTTTCGCATCACTAATCAAACACGCCGGACGAGCATTCGCAACACTCATCTCCAAGACTTGCTTGGCTTCTCCACCAGCCACTGTTTTAAACAACCCATAGGAAGAGGCAAACCACTGAGAGCCATCCGCCGCTGTCACTATATCTAGAGACTCGCCATATTTTTCCGAGAAACGATTGAAACGAATACGTTCATCATCATATTCATAAATACCATGGTCCGTACCAATAAAAAGTTTATCTTCGGTATCATATAAGCGCGTCACTTTAGCTGGTAAGTACTGACTCACGATCCATTCGCTACCAAAGTTTCTGACGGATTGCTTGTCGATATCAACGTTGTAAAGTTGGTAACCGCTGGATACCCACAAACGGTTTGTGTCATCTAGAGCAATATGCTCAACAGCATGCCCAGCCATCACTTGTAAATAAGGGAAGCTGACCTTTTTCAGCCCTTCCAATTGGAATACCTCCAAGCCTTTTGAAGTGGCAAGCCATAACATGCCTCGTTGGAACGCAAATTCGTTAATTTGAGAATCTAATTCTAAGACTTTTACAATCCCTTCCGCGCCAGAACGATACAGTTTGCGGTCATCGGCAAACCAAAGCACACCATCTGGCCCTGTTACCGTTTGTCTGATACGACCAGATAAGGTTTGCGAGTCATAACTACTAAAGGTGACTCGCTCAAATTTTTTGCTGAACAAAGAGTAATAACGAATGCCTTGGTTGGTCGCTATCCACATTCCGCCCATGTTGTCGCTAAGTAAGGAATAAATTTTAGTGCTATCGAGCTCTAACTCTAAGAAGCTCGCAGGCTCAACTTCAGTAACTTCACCTGTTAAAAACGAGTAGAGATACAAACCGTGCTCAGTACCAACCCAATACTCTTGATTGGTCTCTGAAAACGTCAGTACGTGGGAGCCGCCAATTTTGACGATCTCTTTGTTCGGCTCGTAAATATTGAAGATCAACGCGCCTTTTAAGGTGCCGACCAATATCTCGCGTCTCGTATGCGAGTAGTACACTTTTTCAATGTAGTTTTGGCCCGACGAAATCACATGATCAAATTTATTACCTTCAGAGAGATAGACACCAGATGTTGTAGCCAACGCCCATTTGGTTTCGATCAGAATCGCATCATTGATGTACACATAACTATTATTGCTATGTTGATAAAGTTGAAGCAGTGAAAATGAATCAAGTTCATTGGTTTTGATGTTGTAGGTATAAAAATGTGCGCCATCACTGACCCAAATATAATCACCTGATGAACCTATTTTTCTAATTTGCGCCCCGGGGTTAAGGCTAAAGACCAACTGCCTTTCTTTGTTTGGGTAGGTCTGATAAACCTCATTTTCGACAAAGGTCCAGAATGACCCTTGATGATACGCAAGCTGCTTTGCAGTCGTTTGCAAAAAACTGCCTGATTTTGGCAGAACATTCTGGCCGTCATAAAAAAGAACGCGGCCATGTACATCATGAATCCATAGCCCACCTTGCTCGCCCAAGAACAATTTTTTCGCAGCAATAAAAGTGCCCTTAACCTGAGTAGGCAAAGGGTAAAAGATGGCATTTGCGTTGTTCAGCGCAAATGCTTGAGATGATATGAAGAGTCCCCAGAAAATCAGGACAAGTTGGCGAAGCAAGACGAAAACCTTATATATCAATTTATATCAACTCAACTCCCTATAGGCCTTCCGTAGCTCTTGTGAGTAGGGTTATTTTGAGCCGCTAATTATTGATAA
>JABXIW010000362.1 GCA_013372875.1 Gammaproteobacteria bacterium
ATGCCGATCCAAAGCTTTATTCCCCCTCACCGAATTTTAATGGGCCCTGGTCCTTCCGATGTTTATCCGCAGGTATTGCAAGCCCTTAGCCGTCCAACGGTTGGTCATCTAGACCCTCTGTTTATCGCGATGATGGATGAGCTTAAACAGCTGTTGAAATACGCTTTTCAAACCGAAAATGAGTTCACTATTGCGGTTTCTGCTCCAGGCAGTGCTGGGATGGAGACTTGTTTCGTTAACTTGATCGAGAAAGGTGACAAAGTCATCGTTTGTCGAAACGGTGTCTTTGGCGAGCGCATGCGTGAAAACGTTATTCGTGCTGGTGGTGAAGTGGTGCTAGTCGATGATGAATGGGGTGCGCCTGTTTCAGTAGATAAAGTTGAACAAGCACTACAGCAACATCCTGATACAAAAATTCTGGCTTTTGTACATGCTGAGACATCAACCGGTGCTGTCAGTGATGCGCAAACTCTAGGTAAGTTAGCCAAGCAATATAATGTGTTGTCGATTGTGGACGCCGTTACATCGTTAGGCGGCGTACCGTTAAAAGTCGATGAATGGCAGCTTGATGCTGTGTACTCAGGCAGTCAAAAGTGTTTGTCGTGTGTGCCTGGCTTGTCTCCGGTGACGCTGTCTCCGGCTGCTATCGAAAAAATTCAATCGCGCACTACGCCAGTTCAAAGTTGGTTCCTCGATCAAAGCTTAGTGTTGGGGTACTGGAGTGGGGAAGGTAAGCGTAGCTACCATCACACAGCTCCAGTGAATAGCCTATATGCATTGCATGAAGCGCTGCTTGTGTTGCAGAACGAGGGACTTGAGAACGCGTGGGCTCGCCATCAATTGATGCATGAGAAGTTGAAAGATGGTCTTCAGAAACTGGGTTTTGAATTTGTAGTGGAAGAATCTTACCGTTTACCTCAATTGAACGCGATTTATGTGCCGGAAGGGATCGATGAAGCGAAAGTTCGCGCGCATCTACTTGAAACTTACAACCTTGAAATTGGTGCAGGGCTAGGTGCGTTAGCTGGCAAAGCATGGCGTATTGGATTGATGGGATACGGTGCTCGCGCGGAAAATGTCGCGCTGTGCTTGAAGGCTCTGGAAGAGTCTTTAACTGAGTAAGAGTTGCGCATTAGAGCGTCTCAAGAGCTTGGAACTCTATTACTCATAACCAACAGGGCCTAAAATCATTGGGCTGAAAGCAAAAAAGCGAAGGAAGTCCTTCGCTTTTTTGTTTGTCTATTCCGCATCAGACACGCTAGGCGTTGTCGATTGGGCTTGTGAGGGTGGTTGATAATTTACTTGGCTAAAGTCGATGTTCGGAAATAGGAATTGAGCCTCTGCACGAATTTGTTCTGCTTTACTGCTGTCATCCAGTCCTTGATAAGCCAAGATCAAGTTATTGTAGAACGCAGGGCGTGGCTTATCTTTAATGATCTGCAATGACCAATCAATATAAGGTTGAATCAAACTTGGATCTTGCTTGTACAGACCAACATTCAAAAAGGTACTGTAAACGTCCCAGTCAAATCTGTCTTTCCATACGACCGGGTTACTTACCTGATTCAAAATATCAGGGTTAGTTGGTCGCGTAGTTTCGAACTTCGTCAGAATGTAGTTCGTGTGTAGTGCGCTCACCATATAGAAGGTAAACACGGCCGGAATCACCAAGCTAAAAACGCGCAGTAGACTTTTGGTCACTTTGCCAAACCCAACTTGGCGATAGCGCGAGACACGCTGGTCGACCCAATACAGCAAAATGATGAAAATCAGCCAGTGCACGAGAGAGTGATAAAACGGATATTCCAACTGAGAGTGAAGTACGATAGGAATGAATAACGCAAGCAACGCTAGGCGTGTGCCACGTTTGGCTTGATAAATCCGATGTAAAACCAATCCCATTGCGAGGATTATGCCTAATACAGGCAGAAGCCCACCTTCTACGCCCCAGTACAACATTTCATTGTGTGGATGATCCATCGATGGCAAGCCTGCAGGATAGTTCTCATTCAGCGCATGCTGGCGCGCGGTGTACAGCATGTACTCAGATTCAAACTTACCGTAACCGTAGCCAGTGAACGGTTTCTCGATCACCATATCCAAGGTTTGAGGGAAAGTGTACGCTCGAGGCGACTCCATATTCACTTTCTCTGCCGCCAGTCCACTTCCATCCGGGAATGCAATGCTCATTACAACGAACGAGAGCACCAAGCCCGTAACCAAAGCCGCGATCCAGCGAATAAAGCGGCCTTTGGTTGCAAAGCGATACATATACGGAATCACTAACAACAAACCGATGATGGTCGCTAGCCATCCTGTGCGCGAAGCTAACGCGACAATCAACGGCAAGGTAACAACAGGTACGGCATACAAAAGGTAAACGTCGCTTAGCTTACGTGAATACTTATAGGGTTGGCGAGCTAGAAGATAACTGGCAATGACTAATCCAGTAGCGAGAAAGCTTGCCATCACATTCGGTTGCTGAAAGATCCCGTACGGACGGTTAGCAATCGTGTCGTAGCCGAAAGGATTCCCTGGTTTTAGAAAAAGATATTGCGTCAGACCAAATAGAGCTTCAATCACGACAGCCAGTACGATGAACCAAAGTAACCGTTGGCGATGCTTATTACTGAAATGAAATTGCTGTAAGACAACAAAAAACAGGAAACCACTCCACAGGCCGATAAGTTTGTTCGCTGCCAGAGTGCTGTCCGCATTGGGGTAGAATACTGGCAACGTCATGATGATCGCGCTGATCAGTAACCCGATGGTTAGCTTTGAATAGCGTAAAATGCGGTTACTCGCGAGCTGATAGCAACCGATACCTAACGCAAAGCTAAATGCAATCCACGTTGTTGCGTTGAAGGATAAGGCTAACCCTGATCCACCTGGATTGGGCATAAAAAAGTGCATGGCCAGTAAAAACAGAACGGCCAAGGCGATGAGAAACTTGCGATTGAGAGGAACTTGTACTTTTTCAGGAGAAAGTTTGGTTCCACTTACATGTATAGTAGCCATATATATTGCGTTGTTTTGAATGAAAAAAG
>JABXIW010000412.1 GCA_013372875.1 Gammaproteobacteria bacterium
ATAATGAAAATGAATAAGCTCGTAAAAGCACTGGCTATTGCTGTGACATCTTTTGGTATCGCGACAAATGCAGCGGCGGAAGAGCGCAGCTACATCCTTGCAACCGCTTCTACTGGTGGCACTTACTACCCAGTAGGGGTAGCTTTGGCGACATTAAGTAAAGTGAAACTCGCACCAAAGCACCACTTCTCCCTTTCTGCTATCAGCTCTGCTGGCTCTGGTGAAAACGTTAAACTACTGAATGAAAACGAAGCGCAATTTGCGATTTTGCAAGGTTTGTACGGTGCGTGGGCTTGGTCGGGGGAAGGTCCTTACGAGAAAAGCGGTCGCCAAGAAAAGCTGCGTTCAGTCTCAATGTTATGGCAAAACGTTGAACACTTCATTGTTCGTAGCGATTTAGCAAAAACCGGTACGGTTAGTGATCTGAAAAACCTCGAAGGGAAAAAGTTCTCTATCGGGAAAAAGAACTCCGGTACTGAGAACTCAGGTCGTCAGATCATGAAAGGCCTGAATGTTGACCCAGACAAGTTCAACCTTGCCTTTATGGGGTACGGCGGCAGTGCAAGTGCGCTACAAAATGGCACTATCGATGGCATGAACACGCCAGCAGGTGTTCCTGTTGGGGCGGTGACGCAAGCATTTGCGGCGCTAGGCAACGATATCTCGATTCTTTCGTTCACTGACGAGCAAATCAAGCAAGCCAACGGCAACTACAAGTTGTGGACCAAGTTCGACATTCCTGCCAACACTTACCCAGGTTTAGATAAACCAATCACGACGATTGCTCAGCCCAACTTCCTTGCGGTTCGAGACGATATCTCGGAAGAGGACGTTTACCAACTGACCAAAGCCATTTACGAGAACCTTCCGTTCCTACAAGGCATCCACAAAGCAACCAAAGCGATGGCGATCGAAAAAGCGATTTCGGGACTTCCTTTACCGCTGCATCCGGGTGCGGTTCGTTACTACAAAGAAATGGGAATCGAAATCCCATCTGAACTGATGGCGCAATAACGCCAACTTCGCCCCGAGTGCATCTCGGGGTCTTTATTTTGTTTTGAACATTGAAAAAGCCGTTAGAGCTTGGAGTAGGATATGAGCGACTCTATGGAAAAGGAATTGCAGAAATTTGAGCTGCCCACGCGCACCGATTTCCCGTGGGTAACCACCACCATCACGGTGTTCGGCGTGGTACTTTCTGCATTGCATATTTGGTTTAACACCTTATCGACGTTACCGGAACTCTGGATATCCGCGACGCACTTTGCTGGCTTTGCGGTAATTTGTGCACTTTGGTATCCGGCTCATATCTCTTTGAAGCAGAGCAAAATGGCTCTTGCGGTCGATGTGCTCATCGCAGCAGGGGCTATCTCCTGTTTGCTTTACATTCCATATGCCGAAGATGCGTTGTATGAACGTGGTGTTAAGTTTGTCACTAGCGACTGGGTTTTTGCCATTATGGCGATATTGATCGTCATCGAACTGATTCGCCGCACCATGGGGTGGTTTATTCCTGTGTTGATTGTGATCTGTTTGAGCTACGTTGTTTTGTGGGGAAAATGGGCGACGGGTATTTTTCATTTTCCGGGGTTGAGCATGGAAACGCTGCTTTATCGCAGTTTCTACTCTTCTGAAGGCATGTTCGGTTCTATTTCTCGCATCAGTTGGACATTCGTTTTTATGTTCATCCTTTTTGGTGCGTTTTTAGTACGCTCTGGCGTTGGGGATTACATCATCAATGTCGCTCGTGCAGCCGCAGGTAAAATCATCGGAGGGCCGGGTTTCATTGCCGTGCTTGGCTCGGGTTTAATGGGCTCTGTGTCGGGATCTAGCGTGGCGAATACCGTGTCGACAGGGGTGATCAGTATTCCGTTGATGCAAAAAGCAGGTTTCCCTTCGCGCTTTGCAGCAGGGGTTGAGGCTGCGGCTTCTACTGGTGGTCAGTTGATGCCTCCGGTGATGGGCGCGGGTGCGTTCATTATGGCGTCTTACACTCAAATTCCTTACGTGGATATCATTGCTGTATCGTTTGTCCCTGCGTTGATTTATTTCTTATCGGTCGCGTTTTTTGTGCGTATCGAAGCGAAGCGTAGCGGCGTGCAGAAAATTACAACCAGTGACGAATCGCTTATCAAAGTTCTGGTGAGTGGTTGGCACAACCTCATTCCTTTGGTGGTTTTGGTGACGTTGCTCGTGAAAGGTTTTACACCCACTTATGCGGCAGGCCTTTCCATCATTTCTGTCGTTGTCTCTTCATGGTTTTCGAAAGATCACAAAATGGGACCAAAAGCGATCATCGAGGCTATGTCTCAAGGCGCGAAGAACATGGCAACCACCGCCGTCTTGCTGGTGGGTATTGGTTTAGTGATCAACGTAATCAGTACCACAGGCATCGGCAATACATTCTCTTTGATGATCAATGGTTGGGCGAATGGTGACTTGTTCATCATGCTCGTGTTGATTGCTTTGGCATCGTTGGTTTTAGGTATGGGCTTACCTGTGACAGCGGCGTATATTGTTCTGGGCACTTTGTCTGCACCTGCCTTGTATAAGTTGATTGCCGAGAACCAACTTTTAGAGTTGATGGTTTCAGGGCAGTTGCCTGAGCAAGCGAAAGCGATCTTCATGCTAGCGGCACCAGATAAGCTCGAACTTCTCAATGCGCCAATGGCGCTGGAAACGGCGAAAGAAATGCTGTCGCTGGTTCCTGCTGATTTTGTTGAAACGCTACTAGAGCAAAGTCTGGGTTTAGAGGCGGTTGGCTTGGCATTGTTGGCTGCGCATTTGATCATTTTCTGGCTTTCGCAAGACAGTAACGTTACGCCACCAGTGTGTTTAACCGCATTCGCAGCGGCGACCATTGCGAAAACGCCACCAATGCGGACAGGCTTAATGGCTTGGAAAATTGCGAAGGGGCTGTACTTGGTTCCATTGTTAATTGCCTATACCGGATTGGTCAGTTGGGATGTGACATCAGTAATTACGGTCGGCTTCTTTGCGATAGTGGGTACTTACGCGCTCATTGGTGCCATTGAAGGTTATTTAGAAGGACCATTGAATATATTGATGAGGTTGGTTCTGCTTACTATCGGTGCGCTTTTGGTTTGGCACGACATTCCAATCTTAATTCGTGTGGTGTGCTGCGCGGTATTCGTTGCCGTGTTTGTTTACAGTGGGCGCAAGTTCAAATTGCAACAGTCTCAACTTTCGGTTTTATAAGAGGTCGTATGAAATCAGTCTATGACTACATTGTTGTGGGTGGTGGTATCGTTGGTGTGTCCACGGCTTGGCAGCTCCAACAACGCCATCCAGAGTGTTCTATTTTATTGGTTGAGAAAGAGTCTGG
>JABXIW010000106.1 GCA_013372875.1 Gammaproteobacteria bacterium
TACCAATTCCACCACCAGGGCAACGCAAATATTTGCGATGGTAACACCATCTCTCAACGACCTGTGCCGTGAGAACGAGGCGTACTTTAACGGATTAATTTATCTGGTCAACAATAAATTTTACCTTTTTGATTCAAACGATTAAAAAGCACGCTAACAAGTTTAATTGACGATCAATCAGCACACATTTTCGTCACCAAATGAGTAAAACAATAAGTTCAGCAAGCGTCGCATCGCGCTCTTATCATATCCATGCACAACCATTCCGGTACTTCCCTCACCTTTTGTGCATTAAGCACATCGTTAACACCCCGTAAATGCATAAAACGCCTGGTCTTACCATTATAAAATCATTGACATAATTTATTTTTTTGAAAAGCTCAATGCGTTATCGAAAATCGTTTCGATTAATGATACTTTAAATGTGTTGCAGTAATTTAATGGATCAATATCACATATAAGGACGTGGTTTACTTTGACAACACTGCATAAAAAAAACAAGGTATATCACCAATGTCTATCAGAAACCTATCTATTGCGAAGAAAATTTCGCTCTCTTTTTTACTGATTGCGCTTATTAATATTGTATTTGGCGTGTTTTTGTCTACAGAGCTCAAAGAAATCAAATCTGAGCTTTTAAACTATACTGATGACACTCTTCCAGCAATGGAAAGAGTGGATGCGATCCGAGATGATCTTTCTCACTGGCGTCGCTCTCAATTTGCGACTTACACCTATACAGACGCAGATAAGATCAGAAACAAAATCGCAAGTAACATCCGTGAACGCGAAAAGATCAGCAAAGAACTTGAAGCTTACGGCTCAACCATTTGGCCAGGTGAAGAACAACAAACGTTCCAACGCCTAATGCGTCAATGGAAACAGTACTTGGTTACTATGGACCAATACAATGAGTCGATGTTAGCAGGCAACAAAACCGAAGCGCTCGCTGTTCTATCTAACTCTTTAAACGACTTCGAAGCCGTCGATTCTGATCTAAACGAGCTAATCCGCTTGTTGAAAGTTGCAATGGACAGCAACAAAAATCACATCCTTTCTTCAGTGAACGGTTTGAGCAACTCATCCATCGCGAGCAACGTGACCATTTTAGTGATCATGATTGTTATGACGCTTGTTCTAACGCGTTTGATTTGTGGCCCACTACAACTTGTTGTGGAACAAGCAAACTCGATTGCGAAAGGTGACCTTTCTAAAGACATCGATCGTAAATTGATTGGTAACGATGAACTGGGCGAGTTGGCAGATGCAACGACTAAGATGCAAAACGACCTACGCCAAGTTATCGACAACGTTATTGCCGCTGTAACGCAATTGAGCAGTGCAGTAGAAGAGATGAACCAAATCTCTGAGCTTTCTGCTTCTGGCATGAAAGACCAACAGCTACAAATCACGCACGTTGCAACAGCAATGACGGAAATGAAAGCTGCGGTAGCCGACGTTGCACGCAACACGGAAGAGTCAGCGAGCCAAGCAAACGATGCGAACCACCGTACACAACTTGGTGTACGTGAAACACAAAGCATGGTTGATGCGATTGGTGAAGTAGCAAATGTTATCGGCGCTGCTGGTGATACAGTTTCAGAGCTTGAACAGCAATCAAACCAAATCAACGTTGTGGTTGATGTTATTCGTGATATCGCGGATCAAACAAACTTGCTTGCGCTTAACGCCGCTATTGAAGCAGCGCGCGCTGGTGAATCGGGCCGTGGCTTTGCAGTTGTAGCGGACGAAGTTCGTACTCTTGCTGGCCGTACTCAAGATTCAACAAGTGAAATCACAGCGATTATCGAGCAGCTACAATCACTAGCGAAAGACGCGAAATCAGCGACTGAGCTTTCTCGCACAAGCATTGCCGAGTGCGCTGACCAAGGCATTCAGTCAAAACAACTGATGAATGACATCGAACATGCGATTTCTGATATCTCAGACATGGGCAGTCAAATCGCAACGGCATGTAACCAGCAAGACTCAGTTGCTGAGGAACTAAGCCGTAGCATCGAAAACATCCATCTTGCGTCTCAAGAGGTCGCGCAAGGTTCAGAGCAAACTGCACAAGCTTGCCGCGAACTGAGCCAGCTATCCGTATCTCTTCAAGATGTAATGAGCCGCTTTAAGTTAAACTAAAACGACTCGACAAAAACGCTCCAAGCTCCGCAGTTTGGGGCGTTTTGTTTTTCTGGCGTACATTCCCTCGTACGCTTTCCTTTAACAATAAAAAACGCGTATGGAGGTTTTATGCGCCTTAAGAAAACTCTTCTTTCTATTGCCATTGCTGCAGCAACGTTCACCCCTGCTATGCATTCAATCGCAGCTCCACTCCAGCTTCAAACGACGTTAGACCAAGAGAGTCAAATTCAATCATCCAACACTTGGCTAGAAATCGATTTAGGTCAGTTTAAGCAAAACATCGAGCAGTTTAAGTCACACATGAATGACCAGACTAAAATCTGTGCGGTGATGAAAGCTGACGCCTATGGCAACGGTATCGCAGGCTTAATGCCAACTATCATAGAACAGCAAATTCCTTGCGTAGCGATCGCAAGTAATGCAGAAGCACAAGTTGTGCGAGACAGCGGCTTTAAAGGTCAATTAATGCGTGTTCGTTCAGCAGAGATTGGCGAAATTGAAGGTGCACTTGATCTTAATGTTGAAGAGCTAATCGGCACGCTTGATCAAGCAAAAGCGATCGCTGCACTCTCTAAAAAAGCAAACAAGACAGTCAAAGTTCACCTTGCACTTAACGACGGCGGTATGGGTCGTAACGGCATTGACATGACGACAGAAAACGGCAAAAAGGCAGCCCTTGCGATTGCTAAGCAATCTGGCGTTAAAATTGTCGGTATCATGACGCACTTCCCGAATTACAACGCAGAAGAAGTACGCGCGAAACTTGGCTTATTCAAAGAAAGCTCGGCATGGCTAATTGAAGAAGCGGATCTAAAACGTGAAGACATTCTTCTGCACGTAGCAAACTCGTACACAGCGCTTAACGTACCAGAAGCTCAACTTGATATGGTCCGTCCTGGTGGTGTGCTTTACGGTGATCTACCAACTAACCTTGAATACCCTTCTATCGTGTCTTTCAAAACACGCGTAGCATCACTGCACCACCTACCGAAAAACAGCACTGTGGGTTACGACAGCAGCTTTACAACCACTAAAGAAAGCGTAATGGCTAACCTTCCTGTCGGTTACTCTGACGGTTACCCAAGAAAAATGGGCAATACGGCAGACGTGCTGATTAATGGTCAACGAGCAAAAGTGGTTGGCGTAACGTCAATGAATACAACAATGATCGACGTTTCAGATATCAAAGGCGTGAAGCCGGGTTCTGAGGTCGTTCTGTTCGGCAACCAAAAATCTCAAACCATCAATGCCGCAGAAATCGAGAAGAACGCCGACGTGATCTTCCCAGAACTTTACACCATTTGGGGCACATCAAACCCTCGCGTGTACGTGAAGTAATCTTACGACTTCCTTTTTAAACACTTCCTAACTCAAAGCGAGCTTCGTGCTCGCTTTCTTTTTTTTCGCTCAAAAAGCCCTGAAACACCGATAACGTTAATGTCATCTTGTTGTCTGCGACGAAAACCACATTCTGGTTGTGTTTGAAAGCCCATCCAATTGATGTTAAACATGCAGTTTACAAAATCACAACAATACCCATTTGGGGCTTCTCCCGACTTTGCTGCCGGCTAGGTACATTTATGACAGAAAATACATCCTCTTTTCCTCGATCTTCTGGGGAGCTACATGAGTTCACTCGGGCTGACGTCTGGGGTGGATTTACTCAGCTTTTACCGCTTTCCTTTTTTGTGGTGGTCTTTGGTCTCGCCTTTGGGGTTGCTGCGGTGCAAACCGGCTTAGACGCCTTTCCGACTCTTTTAATGAGTACGCTCGTCTTTGCTGGTGCGTCTCAGTTTGCCACGTTAGAAATGTGGGGAGCTGAAGTACCACTTGTACCGGTTTTGATTACTGTGTTTGCCATCAATGCTCGCCACCTTCTGATGGGTGCGACGCTCTACCCTTGGCTGAGACAGCTACCGCCACATAAGCGCTATGGCATTATGTTGCTTGCCTCCGACGCAAACTGGGCAATGGCGATGAACGCATTTGGCAAGAAAGAGCCTGGGTTTGGTTTGTTGGTCGGCGGAGGGCTTGCGCTTTGGGGCTTCTGGATTGTCGGCACGTGGATGGGGATCTACTTTGGTGGTGCCATCAAAGATCCAGTCAGTCTCGGCCTTGATATGGTCATGGGTTGCTTTTTACTTTCTATGGTTGCAGGCGGCCCTAAAAATCTGCGTATCTTCGCGATTTGGAGCATGGCAGCAGCTTCATCACTGATGGCTTACTGGTATTTGCCAGAAAACAGCCATGTCGTTGTCGGCGCAATCGCTGGCGGTATTTTAGGGGCTTGTTGGAAGGAGAAAAAAGCATGAACATCGAAACAAGCTTAGGCGGCACGCTGTTTATCATTATCGCAATGGGATTGGTAACTCTGGCAACTCGCTGGGGCGGCGTTTATGTGATGTCATTCATTCCGATTAGCGAACGCGTGCAACGTTTTATCACCGCTATGTCAGGGTCTGTATTGATTGCCCTCTTAGCGCCTCTCGCCGTCGAAGGTGACAACGGTGCGAGAGCCGCGCTATTTTCAACCGCTGTGGTGATGTTTATCGTTAAAAAACCGCTTCCTGCTATTGCTGCTGGCATTATCGCCGCCGCCGCAGTGCGCGCTTTCTAAAACTGGGTTTTAAATCGCGTCAAAGGCTCAGAAAAGCTATATTCATCAAAATCACGATTCATAAACACCAAAGCCCTGCTGACTCTAATGTCGTCAGCAGGGCTTTTTCTTCATGTTTGATGAATCTCAGATATATAAGCCTAAGACTCTAGTGATCAATACAGGGGCTTAAGCACAGCAGTTACAGTTGCGCTTATATTTGTCCATTTTACCGATGCCCGGGTTAAAGGTATTGGTTGGATCAAGCTCGTGGTAGAACTTCTGTAATGAGTTTTCTGCTTCGTACAAATGACCCACATTGTGTTCAGCTGGGTATTTCGCACCACGACTATTGAGGTGCTCTAACATCAGCTTCTTCATCAATTTGGTATCTGTACCTTTTTTGAAGATGTAATCCTGATGGAAGACGTAACACATGAAGTGCCCGTAATAGAGCGACTGAACCAGATTTTTGCTCACCTCTTCAGGCAAAGTTTCCAACCACTCTTCATCATTTCTGCGCAATGCGATATCGAGCGCAACAATGTCTTCAACCTCGTTGCGATGAATCGTTTCGTAGCGAATCGCAGCCCCAGCCGCCGCAAAACGATGTAAGTAAGCTTTTTTACCTTCATCTGGCGTACATTCGAAGAAATCGCAGTCATCTTCAACAGCCCATACTTCTTTCAGGTATTTTTGTGCCTCTTCAATTCCGCCATCACTCATTTTTAGCACTAAGTGGTGCTCGTATTTATCGCGGAATTCTAACATTCGCTCAGGCAAATGCTGCGGGAACAATTTGCTTGCGTAGTACAAAATGGTGTCTGGCAAATATTTGCTGACAAATGGCACTCGCTCTAAAAAGTTCTCTACTTTTGCTTTCAATGCGAACATCTTAGGCAGTTTGTCCGTACCCAATAAGTCGATCGATAAAAACACGTCTTTGCCGTATTTCTCTGCCATATTGAAGATATCGCGATGCAGATACTCCCCCATTTCTGGCAGGTTATCGAATTGAGTCAGAAAATCTTTTCTCAATTTGGTTAACTTGTTTGCGTCGTTCGTACCCAAGTAAAACACTTGCTCTTTGCTTGGCACTGGGTAGCTATCGACACGCACTGCAAACACGCCCAATTTGCCCGCACAACCGCTCGCTTCAAACAAGCGACGCTCGTCTGCATTAAAACGTGAAGGGATGTCAGACGTCACGTCACGAACTCGTTCATCATATTCTTTGTCTGATGCCATGCGATCATCGTGAACGATCTTGCTTGGGTCGAAATTACCTTCTTGCAGATTGTGAAGAATCTCTTCCGGCGTCTCACCCAAGCCATCAATACCAAGGTGATTTACTAGATGGAGGTTGCCTTGCTTATCGACCTGCGCGTAGATGGCAAGCTCAGTATACGCTGGGCCGCGTTTCACTAACGCACCGCCTGAGTTATTGGCAATGCCACCGACAACCGTCGCTCCTAGCGATGAAGATCCAATAATAGAATGCGGCGCGCGGTTAACGGCTCTGAGTTCTTTTTCTAGTGAGTGTAAACTTGCACCGGGTAAGCACACCGCCTGTTTGCCACCATCCAGCAGGTGAATTTTTTTGATTTTGGTAATGTTGATCACCACGACATCGCGGTCATAGTCGTTACCACTTGGTGCAGAGCCTTCTGTGAGGCCTGTTTTCGCAGCCTGCATGATGATGATGCAGTTCGCCTCGACACACTGTTTAATGATCTTCCATTGTTCTAACAAAGTGTTAGGAAACACGACGGCAAGCGCTGTACCACTACCTGAGCGAAAACCTGAGCGGTAGTATTTGGTTTTAACCTGATCGGTCAGGACATTCTCTTCCCCGACTATCGTTTTAAATTCTTCTATCAGCTGCTTTTGTTTCATATCCGTATCTCTAGTTATTTTGCATCACTCACATCCAACCGAACACGGTGTGGATTTGAGTTTGGCTCACTATAAGCAGTCAATTTCCCTGCGTCCATCAAGGTCAAGCGTACAAACCTTAACCAGCACTCACATAGCGTAATTAATCTGTTGTTTTTCTGTAACTTAGCGTTCACAAACCGACGTTAGAACGAAAGAAACAGATCGTTTCCAAAAAGAAACA
>JABXIW010000111.1 GCA_013372875.1 Gammaproteobacteria bacterium
AATAACGAACTCCTCTGCTTCTAATGATTCTGGGTTTATTCCGGCTTATTACGAGGAACATCGTCAAACGTTGTTGGATAAAGGCGTAAATATACTGGAGTACAAAAAACAAGCGAAAAATGACGACCACTACTTCCATGCGGATACTTATTATCACAACAAAACTGTGGTACTCGACGATCAACTTACTTATATAGGCTCATCAAACTTCGACCCAAGATCTGATTTCCTCAATGTGGAATTTGGTGTGTTGATCCATAACGAAGCCTTTGCAGAACATGTCATGCACTACTTAACTCGACAAGAAGATGAACTGTTTTGGCGAGTATCTCGAAATGAACAAGGCCAAACTCAGTGGCAATCAATGGATCAAACCCATACGAAGAATCCGAACTATGGTGGATGGCATAAAATGCCCAACTGGATATTCAAGCAACTGAATGGCGAGTTCGAACTCTGAACAATCACGCATAAAAAAGGCTCTCTATCTGCATTGATGAGAGCCTTTTTTTTGTGACCGTTAAAACTGCGTGCCTAGTGAGAAATTAATGCGAAATTGGTCTCCACGTGGCGCATCTAACCCGTAAGCAAAATCAACTTTGACGGGCACGTATTTTGAATTCCATATCAAACTCAACCCTGTACCACTTTTCCAATCCACCTTATCATTGAAGGCATCACCAACATCGTAAAATGCACCAAGCCATAGTTGGTGGTAGACCTGAGTTTGATATTCCAAGCCAGCGGTGAACATGTAACGGGCACCAGTTAAATCGCCATTTTCATCTCTCGGAGAGATAGACTCATAGCCATATCCGCGAAGGTTGCCATCACCACCCGCAAAGAAACGTAATGATGATGGGATATCGCTCAATGCGTCAGCCACGTTGATACCGACATTAGAACGAAAGTGAAACTTTTGTTTTGCGCTGATATCCCAAGACAGCATACTGTTGCCTTCAATACGCAGCAAACGAGAATCCGAGAAAAAGTTCGGATCCGAGTATTCCAATGAGTAAACGTGACGGTGCTTTACTTCTAACTGATCATTCTTGCGATCCAGCAATGAAAACGTCACACCCGGCAATAGCATCTGTGAGTCGTTATTTTCCGACGCTTGTTGATAACTCTCTTGCAAATAACGAACGTGCAGGGTGCTTTGCCAATCACTGTCTAACTGCCAGTGCTTCTCAAACGACAAATCATTTGAAAAACTCGACGTATCTCGATAGTCGACATGCTTAGATTCAAACTGGATCCCGTAGTAATCCGTCAGGACATTTTGGGTCGGAATTTTGTAGCCAAGCAGCAGTGACTGTTCCGGTTTTGAAGCGTACGCTTGTGCCTCAAAACTATGTCCACGTTTGTTATACCAAGGTTTAGTCCAATTCAGCGAAGCACGTAATCCCAAGTCTGTCGAATACCCACCGCCGACTTGCACGATATTGCGTGAATTCGGCTCTGTAAGCACTTCTATTGGCACCTTTTGACCATCGGATATCTCCTCGAAATCCGCTTTCACAATCACACTGCGAAACCAATCCGTACTGGAGAGATCGGCCTGATATTGACTCAATTTCAAAGTGTCAAAATCGTCGCCCCGCTCAAATGTTCTCATCGCTTCTATTCGTGCCGTTTCGATACCCGATGTAAGAACAGACAACTCTCCAAATTGGTAACGAGGACCACTAGAGAAATACAGATTCACATGAGCTTGATTCAAGCTTGGAATGACTTCCAAAGACGATTCAATAAAACGCCCATCTAAATATCCTTTTTGCTGAGCCAATGAAATCAAGTTGCGCTTTAGCGTATCGTACTCAGAATGCAGTAATGGCTGCCCTTGTTTAAGTTGAGCTTGATTGATTAGCTCGATAAAATCCTCATCATTGCTAGCCTCTCCAGACACGACGATATTAGATTTTGCCACCAACATCACCTCCCCCGCGTCTACATCAAGCATGATGAGATCATTCTCTCCTCTTTGAACAGTGAGCTCGGAATGATAGTAGCCATAAGGATTTAACGCTGACCTAACCAGCTTGCTGAGTTGGCTAATAGAAAGGTTTTCAGCAGACACCTCCGCTAACGGCGAGAGGTAATATTCTAGGTTCTTCTCCAGTGGTTTTGATAAGCCTTGTAAAGCAAATTCTGCTGCTAAAGCGTCACCAAAAGGAAGAGAAGCGAATACAGAAATTCCAATGAGTTTTTGGACAAGAGAAGCCACAAATCTACCTAAGCGGGTTTGACACCGAGCTAGGCTAATCGCACTCAAGAAATCGCGTTAATCGTGTATGTAGGATGAATTCCTACAAATTTAGATATAATGCTTAAAACTCACGTAGGAGCTACACCAGTTTTTCAATCTAGTCCATGGATCGACATGAAACAACTCAAATAAACCTGAAAAAACATTAAAAACTCTAATTTACCAATATATAAGAATCAAAGACTCTACGAAAGCATTACAAAATTTTAGGCAATGACAATACGTGAAAAGTGATATGGGACGCAGCGCAAAATTAGAAAGGGGCAAAGGCTTTTCAGCGATAGAGAAAAGCCTGTATCAATACCTCTAACAATCTGTTTGCTCTGAAAGCCTCAAAGCGTCTTCCAGTTCAACGCCCAGATAACGAATCGTGTTATCCAGCTTCGAATGACCAAGCAAGATCCGTACCGCTCTTATGTTTTTCGTTCTGGCATAGATCAGAGTAGCTTTAGTACGACGCATGGAATGCGTACCATAATAGTCTGCATTCAAACCAAGCTTTACAGCCCAGTTCCTGATAATCGTACGATAAAACGAATAACTGATGGCTTGGCCTTTACGGCGACAGCTTGGAAATAGAAAACTACTTGCCTCTAGGTGTGCTGAGTAAACCCACCGACTAATACTCTGTTGCGTTCTCGGGGTAATCTCATAGTTTACATCGGTACCTGTTTTTTGCTGAATGCATTGAACCCTCTCATAGATCACTCCTTGCGAAGAAACATCATATACGTGCAGCTTTAGTAGATCACTCGCCCTCAACTTGCTATCAATGGCTAGGTTCAATAGTGCAAGCTGCATTAGGTTGTTTTCAAGCTCTAGCCTAGTTCTGATTCGCCAAATCTCTTCCAACTTGAATGGTCTTTTTATTCCGCTACATTTTCCTGAAGATAACTTTCTCATGTTGACCTCCTCTTAGGTGTTATTAGTCACATAAAGTCTGGCTATCGACTACAACTGTTGCAGCAGTTTCGATCGCTGTCGTTCGGGGAGTGTAGGAACGCCCATGGACAAAAGTTGGTTAGGAAATTTACTCTATTTAGACTATTAGGTATTAGGAAAAGTATGGGTGTTGCACCATTCCCCTTAAGGCATGCTCAATATTTGCCCATTGAAAGACCGTGCTCTTCAATAGATAATCTCTAAGCATCATTAGCACCCACGACATGTCTGGTAGGTACATCATAGCGAGAGTCGAACTCGCATCATCATATTGGAAGGCAGAGAAGTAGGCTTTGCGTTCATATTTCTTGATAATCAGTGACTTGGCTAGTCAATTTTAATTAAGAAGGCCAAGTCAGTTAGAACGCTATAGCATGAAAAAGTGCTATATTGAAAGCATCACATCTTCACGCCCCCACAGAAGGAACAATACTATGCCGACCTACCTGGTCACTTACTTCAACGCGAAACACGCCGTGATGGATAGCGAAGCTATCTTCATGAAAAACCTAACGAACGCAAAGCGCTCAGCAGAGCATCATGCGCCAGAGGGTACTGACCAAATTGAAATCAAAGATTTAATGGATCAAGTGCTGACTCGATTGACGCCTGAGCAAGGCTGGATTGATAGCACCGAAGAGTGATATTGCTTAGCAATCACGGTTCGTTTGGAGTGTCATCAATAAATACACAGGCTTGATTAGTTTTTCGTATTAGCCTTTGACACAGTTTAATTTGTTTGTCTGTCAAAGCCTGTTCACAGTAGAGTTGGTCGAGTAAACCTGCAAGCATGTCTCTTTCCAAGTTACTCAGTTTTTCAGAATGCATGAGGAGTGTCGTATTGATAAGTTCAGAGAGGTTTCTTGAACTCACAATCCCCATTCCTTATCCCACTTCTTTTGTTCCTCAATCTCTTCTATTCGTTTGCGGACATCCTTTCTCTTTAACTCTTCTGGTATCCGCTTAATCCCTTTTCCTTTCGGATTAAGACCAAGTTGTTTCTGCTTTTGTGTCGGTTTAAGTAACTTGCTCACATATAATCCTATTTTTTAATGGTCAACTTAATTTCACACCACATCCATGTTGGCTATGAAAGAGACAATGATACTACACAAGTCAGCACAAAATAGACACAAGCGTGTTATATGCTTATCTAAATTAGCTAAGCTTAAATTAATTAAGATAAGACTCGCTCAATTAATTGTGGCATTTCACTTTTCACAAAAAGTCTGAAAATCTCAAACTTTGCTATTTATAAGAAAGCCATGCATACCAAAGTTAGTGTACATCGTGTCCTCACTATGTTGATTTGGATACCAATGTTGTAACGTACTATGTGCCAGTTTTCCCGTGGCAAACTTTGGCTTAACACAGAGAGCCAAAAACCGTTGACAGTAGGTACCAAATCATCAAGTTCTCAATTATTTTTAAGCAAAGTTGAATATGATTTTTCTTTGCTTAGAGTCGATTTCTTTAACAGTAATGTTTACTTGAGTGCCAAGTGCAAAAGTTGCCGTTTGGCTTGAGATTTTTTGTTTGATCGCATCAAATTCAAAATCGCCATTTTGAAAACTGGATAAAGGTATGAGACCTTCGATTCTGTTTTCCTCCAGCTCTACAAAAACACCAAAGTGCGTAACTCCAGAAACGCTTCCCATGAAGTTTCGTCCAATAAATGGTTTCATGTAGTGGCATTTCAGTGCTGATTCAACCTCACGACTTACTTCATCAGCTTGGCGAGATTGATGTGAACAGTGCACACTAAGTTGCTCAATCTCTTTTGTATCGTAAGGGTAACTATTCGAAATCCCTGCTAGCTGGCGTATCGGCTTGAGCTTCATTAACAGGCTACGTAATTTACCAGTAGTTTTCTCTCGAAGTTTGGCACGGATGGCACGATGAATGAGTAAATCAGGGTAACGACGAATTGGAGATGTAAAGTGTGCGTAAGCATCGTATGCTAAGCCAAAGTGGCCCAAGTTTTTAGGCGAATATTCAGCTTGGCTTTGAGAGCGCAGCAGCAAGGTACGTATTATGTCACACTCATCCAAATCTCGAACTTGATCTAAAAGTGCGTTGTAGTCGTGAGACGTTGGCTTGTCACCCCCCGCCAAAGTTAGCCCTTTTTCCGCAAGTAACATTCTCAGTGAGGTTAGCTTTTTCATCTGAGGGCCAGAGTGGACACGATATAGGCTCGGTATTTTATTTAGCTCTAGAAATTGCGCAGTAGCAACGTTAGCGCACAGCATAAACTCTTCGATCATTCGGTGAGCGTCATTTCGAACAACAGGGACGATAGAGGCAATCTTCTTTTTGTTGTTTAGCTTAAAAGCGAGTTCTTGTGTATCAAAGTCAATCGCTCCACGAACTCTGCGTTGGCCAGATAAGTTCAAATATAAACGATGAAGATTCACCAAATACTGCGCAATATTATTTTTAGGGTTGTTGCTTTGGTATGTTGTTTTAGCCGAAGATTGCATGATAATGCGGTTAGCGTCGTCGTACGTTAATCTGGCATGAGAGTGAATGATGCCTTCAGAAAACTCTGAATCTAGCATGTTACCCTCATCATCAAAGGTCATCTCGCATACCATTACTAATCTGTCTTCATTGGGGTTTAGTGAACACAAACCATTAGATAGAGACTCTGGCAGCATTGGCACAACGCATCCAGGGAAATAGACGGATGTAGCGCGACTCTGCGCTTCAAGATCTAAATGATCATTTGGTTTAACGTAGTGAGATACGTCAGCAATTGCGACGAATAGCTTCCACTGACCGTTGTCCATTTGATACCCATAAACAGCATCATCAAAGTCTTTTGCGTCATCACCATCAATAGTGACAAAAGGTAAATCTCGATAGTCCACTCGTGATGTCTTGTCCTTTTCTTCCACCTGAGAGCCGAAGGCAGAAGCAGCATCAAGTACGTCTTTATCCCATTTGTCATTGATTCCATGACGACGCAAAGCCAATTTCACTTCTATACCAGCTTCTCCCGGACGCCCTAGCACTTCCGCTACCTCAACGGTAGTTGGTTGTCTATGGTCTGGGTAAGTATTGATTTTACAGTGGACAAGTTTGCCGACATTTTTAGCAATCAGTTCATTTGGAGTGACGTAAATGGTTTGAGTTAACTTCGAGTTTTCTGGCAATAAGTAAAGTTTAGAACCTTTTCTTTTTAACAAACCCACTATGTGAGTTGTTTTTCGCTCCACTATCTTGATAAACCGATGGTTTGAACGACCTTGATGCTGCGTATGCCCTTTCAACACCAGTATAATATCACCATCAAACACATGACTAAGTTGATGCTTTGGTAAGAATAGATCTTTCTCATTATCGTCGTAGGTGAGAAAACCAAAACCGTCTGCATGGATGCTTATCTTGCCATTCACTAGCGATGATTGGTCAACTCTCTTGTAGCCTTTTCTTCTCGTGAAAATAAGCTGACCATCACGTTCCATGGCTCTTAAGCGTTTTTTTAAGGCATTTTTCTCAGGCTCGTCATTCAAACCAGATGAATGAGAAATCTGTTCATAGCTTAAGTAATTTTTTACTTTATCGAATAGGCTAAGAATAGAATCTCGGCTAGGAATAACATTGTCATATTTAGTGTGGTTTAGTGATTGAGCGGATATATTTAATTTCATTTAATTCTCTTTTTATTCGCCAATCGCTTTTAATATAAACCTATTTATATGAGCAAAGCACTAGGCGAACTGATTCATTCTTGAATCATATTAGTTATTATGTGGGTATTTATTGGCATTTTGCCAAAGGTATATACTGAAATGACTTATTAGACGGGGCTATTTGCGTAGCAAAGTGAGGTGAATCTTAACGTTTAAGTTCAAGTGACTTGGGTATATAAATTTGGATGAAAGTTTGTGATGATAAAAAGAAGAGATAATAGGCACCAACGAATGTTGATGCCATAGAGTCAGTTACATTACAGTAACTTCGCCTGCTTGCAGACCTTTTTTACCTTGCTCAACAACGTAAGATACTTTTTGGCCTTCAGAAAGTGTTTTGAAGCCAGTTGAGACAATTGATTGGAAATGAACAAACAAGTCTTCACCACCATTCTCTGGAGAAATAAAGCCGAAACCTTTAGTTTCGTTGAA
>JABXIW010000256.1 GCA_013372875.1 Gammaproteobacteria bacterium
GCTCTACCGACTGAGCTAGCAACCCATTTCGAACCGCCTAAGCGACTCAACGGCGCGTATGATACCGCGAAAAAATTAAAACTCAAGCACTTTCTTATGGAAATATCAGACTGCTTGATTTTCGACCTAAAAGCCCAATTATATGGGTATATTTCAACTTTTGAGAAAAATCATGAAACAAGTAACTAGAGTTTCAGCAGCTCCAGCAAAGCATTGGGTTGGCGATGGTTTCTATGTCAGTTCCATGTTTTCCTATACCACTCATGGCGAAGATTTGAGTCCTTTTTTATTGCTCGATCACGCTGCACCTAAGCAATTTGAGCCAAGCCAGCAAAAACGAGGCGTTGGTGAGCACCCGCATCGTGGTTTTGAGACAGTTACTATTGTCTATTCAGGTGAAGTTTCACATAAAGATTCAACCGGTGCTGGCGGCACTATTGGTCCAGGTGATGTTCAGTGGATGACCGCTGGCAGCGGCATTTTACACGAGGAATTTCACTCAGAAACCTTTACGCAAACCGGTGGCATGATGGAAATGGCTCAACTATGGGTGAATTTGCCTGCCAAAGATAAGATGATTAAGCCAAGCTATCAAGATATAGCGTCAGCAGATATCCCGACAATCAATCTTGAAGACATTGGCTCCTTACGCCTTATCGCAGGTAAATATCAAGGTTATAAAGGCGCTGCTAACACTTATTCACCGCTAAACGTTATGGATTTGAGACTAAATGTTGGCAAAAGTATCAGTTTGCAGCTCAATGAAGGCTGGTCAGGAGGTATCGTGGTGCTAAGAGGTGAACTTACTCTAAATAAAGCGACCGATAACGAAACACAGGTTAAAGAGCATCAATTGGCAGTACTGACTCATAATGGTGAAACCATTGATATTCAAGCTGACTCAGATGCAAAATTACTGATTTTAAGTGGTGAGCCACTAGCAGAGCCGATTGTAGGCTATGGTCCTTTTGTGATGAATAGTCGTGAAGAAATTGAGCAAGCATTGCAAGATTTTCGCGATGGCCAGTTTGGCAGTCTCTAGCTTTTAAGCAAGCAATAAAAAAGCCGCTGATATTTCTATCGCGGCTTTTTTTAGGCTTAATGCCTGAATAATGGTGGGTTGCACAGGAATCGAACCTGTGACCACCTGATTAAAAGTCAGATGCTCTACCGACTGAGCTAGCAACCCATTGTTTTAAAAGCAATTTTTAAAACATCTCAGTTCTCGAGAATGAATCTCGATGAGGCGTGTATAATACTGTTTTTAGCAGAAAATACAAGCCTAAATTTCCAATTTTTTACTCTCAATTGCACCTTATCACTCTGTATTCCACAGGAATATTAGGAATGCGATTGACACTATGGGACATCTTTAATAATTTGAGCTTGCAAGACGATAACAAAGGAAATTTATATGTATAAGATGATTGCTGTAAGCTGCTTACTTTTGTCAGTAAGTACACAAGCTCAAGATGATGGCATTGTTGATATTATTGACTACGTCGATAGCTCCGATAGCTGTATATTCTATCAAGATGAAACTTGCGTGCTCACAGAGGAACAAGCACTAATTAATATGCAAGAGAATGAAAGCGATAAAAGTATTTGCTTAGCTAATTACAAAGATAAGTGCATTCTCAATAAAGAGCAGGCTAAGAAGAGTTATGCAAACGCAAGAAAAGGTAAAAGGTTTGATTCCAGTAAGCGTTCTCTATTAGTTTACAATCCTTCAAGTATTTCAGGGCATACTATCCGAGACTTGAGAGCTGACGCGATGCTCACGAATAGAAAGTGAAAACTAATCTAGCTCTTCAATCCACGCCATTTGGATGGCCTCTAAGATTCGCTCTCCACAGCGATTGGGGTCATCCTCAAATCCTTCTAAATCCATCACCATTTGTCGCAAATCCATAAAATTAACGATCTTAGGATCAACTTCAGGATGCGCTTCATACAGCTCAATCGCAATATCTAACGAATCAGTCCATTTCATAATACAACTTTACTCCTTCAACGTATTAAGGGCTTGTAAGCTAAAATTAGACTAGGAAGCATACATTTTGTTGCGTAGGAGTTTGCTAACACAATGCCTAAATTAGTGCTTTAGCTAAGGCTAAACAAGGCATTGAAGCATAACTTTTGATGGAGTTTACTCTAGTAAATGACGATAAAGTTATGCTTCAATAACGCAGATTAGCCAACGATAAAGCGCTAATTAGTGATTCTCTTTAGCGTGATTTAAAGTATATTTTGGAATATCCACAACAAGATCCTCATCCGCCACCATCGCCTGACAACTCAAGCGTGATTCAGGCTCCAAACCCCAGGCCTTGTCCAACATATCATCTTCTAACTCATCGCTTTCTTCTAATGAGTCGAAGCCTTCGCGAACCACCACATGGCAAGTAGTACAGGCACAAGACATCTCACAAGCATGCTCGATATCAATATCATTTTGCTTAGCTACTTCAAGAATGGTTTGCCCTTCTTCAGCTTCAACTACAGCGCCTTCAGGACACAACTCTTCATTCGGTAAAAATACTACTTTAGGCATTCAATTTCTCTTAATCTAGCTTAATGTTAAATGTCATCAATCTCGTTACCAACCAGTGCTTTAGCAATGCTGGCATCCATACGTCGCGAAGCAAATTCTTGGCTGCTGGTATCAACCACTTTAATTGCTGCTTTAATAGCTTCTATATCGGTGCTTTGAGCAATAATTTCAAGTTGCTTGACTGATGACTCAATCGCTTCAAACTCTGCTTCAGACAATAGTGTTTTACCATTTTCATCTAGAGCCGCTCTAACCGCTTCAACTACCCTGCTCGCTTCTACCTGCTCTTCTCTGAGCATTCTTAGCTGCATATCTTCTTCAGCTTTTTCGATAGACGATTTAAGCATTTCGGTAACTTGATTATCCGTTAAACCGTAAGATGGCTTGACCTGAATATCCGCTTGCACGCCAGAGGTTGCTTCCAGTGCTGAAACATTTAACAAACCATCAGCATCTACTTGATAAGTCACTTTAATTCTCGCTGCACCTGCCACCATTGGCGGAATACCGCGCAGCTCAAAACGTGCTAGAGAACGACAATCTTCTACTAATTCTCGCTCACCCTGCACCACATGAATCGCCATAGCGGTTTGGCCATCTTTGAAAGTGGTAAATTCTTGTGCTCTAGCAATTGGGATTGGCGTATTTCGAGGAATAATTTTCTCCACTAAACCGCCCATGGTTTCAACGCCGAGCGACAATGGCAAAACATCCAGCAGCAATAACTGATCGTTAGTTTTATTGCCAATCAAAATATCGGCTTGAATAGCGGCACCAATCGCCACCACTCTATCGGGATCGATACTGGTTAATGGTTCATGTTTAAAGTATTGCGCTACTTTTTCCTGCACCAATGGTACACGAGTAGAGCCACCAACCATCACCACCTCTTTAATATCAGCAGCTTTTAAACCGGCATCTTTTATAGTCCTGCGGCAAGCCAATAAGGTTTTATCAATAATCGGCGCCATAAATTCATTAATTTGCTGTCGACTAATTTGGCCATCCCAATGCATGAAATGAACATCCACCGACTCATGCTCCGTTAACGATTCTTTAACTTCACGCGCCTTTAACATAGCCATTTGATAGGCCTGACGATCATTGGAATCAACCTTAGCTTGCTTAACTAAATGAGCAGCTATAGCGCGGTCAAAGTCATCGCCGCCAAGAGCAGAGTCACCGCCTGTAGCCAAGACTTCATATACGCCCTTTTCTAGACGCAAAATTGAAATATCGAAAGTACCGCCGCCTAAATCATAGATCGCATGAATGCCTTCATTACCGGTATCTAATCCATAAGCTACAGCCGCTGCTGTTGGCTCATTCAGTAAACGTAATACGTTTAAACCTGCCAATTGCGCAGCGTCTTTGGTTGCTTGACGCTGGGCATCATCAAAATAAGCAGGCACCGTTATAACTACGCCACCAAGTGATTCCCCATCTGGAACGCCTAATGCCTTTTCAGCCCTAGTCGCTAATACTTTTAAAATTTCCGCAGAAATCTCAATCGGATTTTTTACTTGGTCGTAAATTTGTACCGCCGGCATACCAATGCCAGAAGCAGTTAATTGATTTGCGCTAAACTCTTTAATCGCTTGCACATCTGCTAAGCCTCGCCCCATTAAGCGCTTGACGGAGCTCACAGTATTAACTGGGTCACTGCACTGAAAGAGTTTTGCCGAGTGGCCAACAATAATGTCACCGTCTTTAGCATAATGCACAATAGAAGGTAAAAGGTGGTTACCTTTAATATCGGCTAGCGTTTCTGCGACACCACTACGCACGGTAGCGATTAATGAATTGGTGGTTCCTAAATCGATGCCAGCCGCATAACGATGCTCATGCGGTTTGGTGGATTGTCCTGGTTCTGCAATTTGTAATAAGGCCATAGGCTTGATTAATGTCTGCTATCCTAAGATTTTTTCTTCTGCCGCTTCAATATCAATCAAAGTCTTACGCAAGAATTGGAGCTTATAAATTTCAGTCAAAATTTTATCAGAATCTAATGGATCATGTTGGAAGAAATCATTAATAGTAGTAATTTGTTTCTCTTCCATAGCTTCTATTTTTTCAGAAAAACCCATCAAGCCATTCATATTTTTTTTATTAGATAACTCTTCTAGCTCTTCACGCAACTCTAACTGTTGCATTAAAAACATAGGATCTTTGACAGTTACTTCGCCAGTTCCATCAATACCCGTTTTTAACCTCAACAAGGCTTGCGCTCTGCGCACAGGACTTTTAAGAACTCCATAAGCATCATTGATTTGCGTGGTTTTTTGCATTGCCGCCAACTGCTCCTGACTGGATGCCGAAGCAAACCGATCAGGGTGAACTGCTTGCAGCATATTCCGCAGTTTCTGCGAAAGCTCCTGCTCATTTAATAAAAAATTCGGCTCAAGGCCGAATAGTTCAAATGGATTCTTCAAATCTTTTCTCTATAGATAAGGAATGATAATTTTTTAGCACTTCTGTATAGCTAGGTAATTTTGCTTTAGTACGCGGCAAATTAAAATTTTGTTAGGGAGTTTATATTTAATAAACGACTGACGCGAAATTTTAATTTAACAAAGTAATAAACAAAATTAACAGCTAGACAGTGAAGGATTCGCCGCAACCACACTCACCCTTCACATTCGGGTTCGTAAACTCAAAACCCTCGTTCAATCCTTCTTTCTTAAACTCCAAGTGAGTGCCTTCAAGATAAACTTTACTCTTAGCATCAACAATAATCTTAATGCCTTTATCTTCAAACATTTCATCGTCTTCGTTCATCTCATCGACAAACTCAAGCACATATGCCAAGCCAGAACAACCTGTAGTGGTTACACCAAGGCGCAAGCCCAGGCCTTTGCCGCGACTTGCTAAAAAGTTTTTTACACGCTCTGCGGCGGCTTCAGATAAAGTGATTGCCATTAGATGCTAACCTATTATTTACCTTTCTTTTCTTTGTAATCGTTTACCGCAGCTTTAATCGCATCTTCCGCTAAAACCGAGCAGTGAATTTTCACTGGCGGCAAGGCTAATTCTTCAGCGATATCGGTATTCTTAATTTCTTGTGCTTCGTCGATGCTTTTACCTTTAACCCACTCAGTGATTAAAGAACTTGATGCAATCGCTGAACCACAACCATAAGTTTTAAACTTGGCATCTTCAATAATACCATCTTCGCTAACTTTAATTTGCAACTTCATCACGTCGCCACAAGCTGGCGCGCCTACCATACCAGTACCAACGCCCTCTTCTTCCTTATCGAAAGAACCGACGTTGCGTGGGTTTTCATAATGGTCAATTACTTTTTCGCTATATGCCATGATAATTCTCCTGTTCTTTTACAAGAACCGATTAATGAGCTGTCCACTCAACTTGTGATAAGTCGATACCTTCTTTGTACATATCCCAAAGCGGTGACAACTCACGCAAACGGCCAATGCCGTCATTAATTTGTGCTAAGGCGTAATCCACTTCTTCTTCCGTGGTAAAACGGCCAATGGTAAAACGGATCGAGCTGTGCGCCAACTCATCGTCACGACCTAGCGCTCTTAATACATAAGATGGTTCCAAACTGGCCGAAGTACAAGCCGAACCTGAAGAAACCGCCAAATCTTTAAGCGCCATAATTAAAGATTCACCTTCAACGAAATTGAAACTGACATTCAAGATACCAGCAACGCGTTGAGTTTCATGGCCATTCAGATAGACTTCTTCCATATCCTTAACGCCATTCCATAAGCGCTCGCGCAGCTTGATAATGCGTGCATTATCTTTTTCCATATCTTCTTTAGCAATACGGGCGGCTTCGCCCATACCAACGATTTGGTGGGTCGCCAAAGTGCCCGAACGCATACCACGCTCATGGCCACCGCCGTGCATTTGCGCTTCAATACGCACACGAGGCTTACGACGCACATATAAAGCGCCAATACCTTTAGGGCCATACATTTTATGACCTGAAATCGACATCAAATCAACTTTAGTCTTAGTGATATCGATTGGTAATTTACCCGCAGATTGAGCCGCATCCACATGGAACATGATTTTACGCGAACGGCACATCTCGCCAATCGCATCAATATCCTGAACCACTCCAGTTTCGTTGTTGACATGCATCACGCTTACAAGCACCGTATCGTCACGCATCGCTGCTTCTAACGCTGCTAAATCTAATAAACCGTCTTCTTGCACGTCCATATAGGTAACTTCAAAACCTTCACGTTCAAGCTGACGCGCCGTATCTAAAACTGCTTTATGCTCAGTTTTAACGGTAATAATGTGCTTACCTTTCTTTTGATAGAAATGAGCTACGCCTTTAATGGCCAGGTTATCTGACTCAGTGGCACCAGAAGTCCAAACGATTTCACGAGGATCGGCATTAATTAAGTCAGCAACATGCGCACGCGCATCATCTACCGCTTCTTCCGCCGCCCAACCGAACTTGTGCGAACGCGATGCAGGATTACCATAAATCCCCTCAACGCCCATATATTGAACCATCTTATCCACAACACGCGGATCGATGGGCGTAGTCGCAGCATAATCAAAATAGATGGGTAACTTCATTTTCTTCTCTTCACTTAAATAAAAATCAATACAAAAATACAATCAACTCAGAAAAATCAACTCGTCTTCGCCAATTTTCCCTGATAAAGCCTCATTAGCAGCGTCCTGACGCCCTGCCACTTTCTTAACAAAACGGCGCTTAACTACTTGCTCTAGGCTAATACCACTTAAAAACTGATAAATTTGGTCGGATAATTCCGCCCATAGCTGGTGAGACAAACAATGCTCACCATCCTGACATCCACCCTTGCCTTTGCAACGAGTCGCATCAATCGGCTCATTCACCGCCAAAACCACATCCGCCACCGTAATTCGGTTCGCTGGACGCTGTAACTCATAACCGCCACCTGGGCCGCGAATACTATCGACTAAATTAGCTTTTCGCAACTTAGAAAACAGCTGCTCTAGGTACGAAAGGGATATATCCTGCCTTCCCGAAATTTCAGACAAACTAATAGGCCCACTTCCAGAATGAAGCGCCAAATCAAGCATCGCTGTCACCGCATAACGGCCTTTTGTACTTAATTTCATGAATAAATGTCGTTCGGGTTAGAAAAACTAAATAAAAGCGGATTTCGATAGTGAAATTATCTCAATTCCGAGTAATTTAGTCAAGAATTTGATTGAGGCGTATTATGCGCTTAAAATTAATCATGCCAAATGTGGTATAAGCAGAGTAGCAAAATGGATTCAAGAAAAAGGCCTAATAATGAGAAAAGAACACAGGGAAGATGAAGCATTTGCTCAAAAACACCTAGAGATGTTTTTGAGCCATGAAAAAAGTTGCTACAAGTTTGATCTGTCACATAAAGACAAACCTGACCTTTTATTTCTAAAAGATAATGAAAGAAGGATTGGTTGTGAACTTGTAACAATCACAGTAGAGAAATTAATGAAATGGACAAATACTAAGAGCAAAATACAAAAAGATCACGTATATAAAATATCAATTCCATATGAACCCCATATGTGGATTCAAAAAGCAATCATAGAAAAAAATAAAAAAATTGATGGATATATAAAGAATGCAAATCTAGATGAATGCTGGCTTTTATTGCACTGTGGTGATAATAGCAGGAACTGGTTTTATAAAAACGAAGAGTATTTACTCAATGTTTATACATATATCGCATCGAATTTAAAGCATAGGTTTGTTCGAGTTTTATTTTTGTATAGAGATCAATTAATATACGAACTGAAAACAGAAGAAGGGGCAAAACTTCCAGCCCCCAAATACCCTATAACTCAAAAAGGCTTTCGTACAATAGAGATTTCAGAAATACCAACAGTTCTAACTAATCATGACCGAACAATAGAAATTAGTAAATTACCAGTCGCTGATGAAATAAAGTTACCCTTTCTTGATCCAACCTTTAAAATAAAGAGAAATGTATAAGAAGATAGAAGATATCTAAATATTATTAGATTGTGTATAGAGCTCTTGTCTAATGAAATCAACTTAAAAAACACAATTGAGTGGACCGGGTATACCTTTTACTTAATTAGACAGCATTGTAGATACTCGCCGGCCTTACTTTGATATAATAGAACCCATCAGTCTCAATCTACCTGCAAATTGGGCAAGTCTCTTGAATAACGAACTGAACTACAAAAGCAACCCTCTTAATGGCGTCAGCCTAAAGCAATTAGTCACTGAAATTGTCGAACACTATGACTATGAGATTTTGCATGCTTATTTAAACTTAAATTGCTTTAAGTCCAACCCTAGCATAGCTTCCAGTGTTAATTTCCTAAAAAAAGCCGAATGGGCGCGGGAAAAGGTGGAAGGTTTTTATTTATATCAATATAAGAATATGCCAACGCCCTCTTACGAGCAAAGAGAAATACCGCCAAGAGATCGTGTTTTCCCAGAAGATCAAGTCCCCGGTGAACCAAGGGAACTCTCTTTAGAAGAAGCCGAGCAATTACGAGCACAAAGTGCTAGAAAAGCCGATAATTATCGAAACGATTCAGCAAACCGAGAAAAAGCAAAGAAAAGCCCAAACTTAAAAAACAATCCTTGGGCTAAATATAGAAACAAATAATTAACGGACAAAAAAGCCAGCTTAAACAAAAGAGTTAAAGCTGGCTTATTGGCAGAGTAACTAGATCATATCTGCTCTACATTCTCTAAATCTAATCCGCCGATGGTCGATTTACGAACTTTTACTTTTCCTTTACCCGCATCTTCTTGTTCGATTTTTAGCAGCTCATCATCGCCACCAATCATCAAACTTTTAACCACTTTGACATCAACATTGCCATTATCCGCTTCTTCAAGTTCAATGCCTTCTTTGCTGCCGTTATTATCAAAAGTAAAGATATTGCGCAGTACTGCTATTAAATCACCAGCACCCTCTTCCGACATTTTAAAGGCTTCATCTTGATTGCCGATAGCTTGGGTATCAATCACGGTGGAATCAATATTACCGCCATCTTCTTCGTCAAAGTCTAAACCTTCGTCAAAGTTATACATCACTTGGCTATTAGTCACTCGGCTGATTAGGTCGCCTTCGCCAGCTTCATCGATATCAAAACCATCATCGACATCGCGATCGCCATCATCATCACATGGAGTGCCTTCAAATACGGTGACCAGATTGCAATATTCACCATTTCGATTGAATTGGCTACCACTAACATGGCTGATGACATCGCCATTATTGCCTTCATCCAATTCAACGCCATCGGCGCCTACATTAGTAAAGATTGAGTCTTTTGCGGTAAAATAGATACTACCTTCGCCGCGCTCATCGACTCTAACGCCATCCGCATCAGCTCGGCCAAAGCCAACTTTGTCCACATGAACATTGGTCAATTTAACAGCCACCGAAGCAGCAGAACCATCACCTGCGCCACCGCTACCTGAGCCACAATCATCACCAAAACTACAGTCGGAAATATGAATGCCGTGATGGCCAACGCCAGTTAAGAAGACATTACGAAACTCCGCCGTGACCATATCTGTAGCCGCTGGAGAAATATTGACTTCGATACCTTTGCCGCCCATAGGATTGGTCGGATCATCATTAACGCCATCAAAACTACCAATCAGGTTAAGATCCGTCACTAGCAAATCACCTGCTCCGCTAATGCTCAGAATGTCTGTATTGGGATCGATAGCAGTAGCATCGATAGTTTGCCCAGCACCAAAAATGTGCAGTTTGTGAGGATTGTTATAAGTTAAAGTTTTTTCAAGTTTAATCAGTTGCACTTTAGAACTGATATGAACGGTTTGGCTGCCGCTTGCTAGTGCTGCACGTAATGAGCCTGCACCAGAATCATTGCCATTTGTGACAATAGCACTTGATGCCGCAACATCGCAGCTAAAAGCCATAACGCCCAAGCCGAATAATAGAATTCCTAATTGTTTCATTGTATTGCTCTCCACTAGAATTTATTGACGCATTCATAGTAAAGAGCAATTATGACGAACTGATTAACCCTAAGTTAAAGAGTCGTTACAGTTATTGTAAGTCACCGTTAGTGTGCCATTTCTTCTAGCAAAGAACTTATTTTGGATTTAAGTGACCTATCGTCAGTATCAGATTTAAGCGTTTTTAGTGTGTTCAATGACACGGCTTTATCTCCTTTCAGCAATTGCAATTGAGCTAATCTAAAGTTAACCCAATCTGCTGGAATCGTTTTATTCTCTGCACTTAACTGTGCATAGTGCTGAATACTAGCAATCCCTAATTCTAGCTCTCGGCGTGATTCAGCGGCTAATTTGGCAACTTGGTAATAACGCATGGCTGAGAATTCACTGATTGCTTCTTCGTTCTGCATATCGATAGACAAAATAGTATCAAGCGCTTTTGAGTAATGGCGATTATTTGATAACAACATGGCATAGTCATATTTAAATTGCTCGTTATTAGCAGAAGATTGCTCCTTTAAAGCAGCCTGATAACGCTGCTCTAACAGCTGCAAATCGCCTTTATCGATGAGTCTTTGACTCTCGAAAGAAAAGGCGAGCTTTTTATTCACGACTCTAAGTTGTTCAATCAAAGCTGGAATTGATTCCTTCTCGCCACCAGCCATGACGGGCGCTTGTTGATGAAATCGGATCAACCCAATGATTGATGCTTGATGCTTGGGATCGATTTTAAGCGCTTGCTCAAAGTAGCCCTTAGTATCTCTAGCATAACCGAGCTGACTGAAGATATTGGCTTGCCGAGCTTGTTCGCCAGCAATTCGTCCTGCCATGAAGTAGTGTTCAGGATCATTTGAGGAGTGCTTTAGCACTTGTTCAATATAATCTTCAGCATCATCTAACCGCTTGGTATTCAACGCTACTTTTGCCAAGCCAAACAAACCTTGCGTTTGATACTCTTGAGTGGTGGTGAGCTGTGAAAACAAACCCTCAGCCACATCTAGCTGATCATTAGCCAAGGCCTCTTGAGCTTTTTGTAGTGTTTCATCGTTGGCTTTGAGCGCAGCTGTAAATAACAAGCTAGTAGCAATCAAAAGGCTTAGCCAGATTAATGTTTTTTTGAAATTCATTGTTTTTCCTTTATTAAGTCGATAAAGACTAAAATCTATTGGTATTGTATAGACTTAACCTCTTAAAAATCATTTTGAGAGTAATTATTCTAAGAATTAACTGTTTTGACTTTATTAGAAACAAGCCATTTGATGTTGATAACATTCAGCTTCACAAGCCAATAAAAAGTAAACAGCAAACATATTACCGTTGGGGTAAACCAATCGTAGTAGCCGCCTAATATCTTCTGCGCCACAAAGAA
>JABXIW010000350.1 GCA_013372875.1 Gammaproteobacteria bacterium
GCGAGCGCGGATACTATCATTCCACTCAGAATTGGGCAACCCAAATCGTATCTAAATCAATAAAAACCCATCATTTGGCGGATCCGAAGTTGATGGTTTTCATCACTTAGCGTGAAAAACGCTCGTATCGCTTCTATTTTCATCGGTTTGATTAGCGTTTACCGATGAAAAAGAGTCTTTAGTGATTCGTTTTAAGTACGGCTACGGTGCAACGTTAATGTGGCTTTTAAACCACCCATTTTGCTCTTTTCTAAAGCCAGTAGGCCTCGATAGCTGTGCGCCATTTCACTCACAATATTTAAACCGAGCCCAGAACCTGGCGTTGTTTCGTCTAATCTGACACCACGTTTGGTGACTTGGCCTAATTGCGCTTGAGGGATTCCTGGCCCATCGTCTTCGATAATCAGGTGGATACTATCCTTATCCTGAGTAGAGTGGACGCGAATCATGCTATTTGCCCATTTATAGCCATTTTCAAGTAAGTTACCGATCATTTCGTCGAGGTCGGTTTTTTCGACTGCAACATTCAACTCAGAATCAAGCTCATTAACTAAGGTGATGTCTCGCTCGGCATAGACTTTATCGAACGCCATTGAGATAGCATCTACTCGCTCTGCTGGATTGGCTTTGACAGAAAGGATGTTCATGGAACCCGCCATTCGAGCGCGACCTAAATGATAGTCGATGTGATCTTGAATCTGGTCGAGTGGGGCGTTTAAGCGTGCTTGCGTTTTGGGCTCTAGCGTTTGCACTTCATTTTTTAACACAGATAGCGGCGTTTTAAGTGCGTGTGACAAATTACCCGCATGGTTACGCGCACGTTCCAGTAACTCCTGATAGTGGAAAAGCAGAGCATTGAGGTCAGAAATAAGCGGCGAAATCTCTTTCGGATAAGTTTCTTCTAAACTCTTTTTATTTCCAGCTTTGAGCTCTGCCAGCTCTTTTTGAAGTTTAGTTAATGGACTCAATGACCAAACGATTTGCAAGAGAATGACAGTCAAAACGCCAGCAAACAACAATCCTAGAATTAGCCAGAGTTGACCAATAAGGGTTTGCAGTGTGCTTTTTATTGGCTCTTCGTCGATACCTACAATGATATGAATTGGACCATCGTAGTCGGGTAGATATAGCGCTTTTTCCAGAGTAATCAGTTTTTCGTCTCTTGCACCATACGCATCTTTATCGAGTCCTTTATACTCGATTCTTTTATCCCACAACGAGCGAGAGCGTTCGAGGCTTGAGTCTGTCGATGCACTCCAATATAAGCCGCTGTACGGGCGACTAAAGCGAGGATCCGACAGTTGAGCTGCTAACGAAAGATGGCCTGTATGATCGACTTCCAATTGAGCGGCGATTTCATCCATAAAGATGCTCAGCTGGGAGCGCGTGTCGTCCACCATATAGTTATAAACTTGGGTAGGAATGGTGACACCCGCAGCAAGGATCATGGCGGTGAGCCATACAACCGCCGCCAACACCAATCGGCTTTTGATACTTAAGCGCTTTAAGGCATGCAGCGGCAGTTTGTTCTTATTCGGCATTCAGTTGATACCCTAAGCCGCGCACGGTTTTGATGATTTTTGGAGCGATTTTCTTACGAATACGACCGATAAATACTTCAATCGTGTTGGAGTCACGATCAAAGTCTTGCTTGTAAATGTGCTCCACAAGCTCCGTGCGTGAAATGACTTTTTCAGGATTATGCATAAAGTAAGCGACTACTTTATATTCCAGCGCTGTTAGGCTCACTGCTTGGCCTTGCCACATCACTTTTGAGGTTCTGGTATCTAGGCTTAAATCGCCTATTTGCATGACCGGAGAAGCGTTACCAGATGCTCTGCGCAGTTGGGCGCGAAGACGAGCGATAAGCTCAACCATTTCAAACGGTTTAGTCAGGTAATCATCTGCGCCAGCGTTTAGGCCTTCTACTCGTTGAGTTAAGGTATCACGCGCACTTAGGATCACGACCGGAGTGTTGATGTTTTCATCTCGAATGCCCTTTAAAACGGTCAAGCCATCGAGTTTCGGCAGACCAAGGTCGAGCACAATCGCGTCCCATTCTTCGGATGTCGCTCGGTAGAGCGCGTCAATGCCATCTTGTGATAGCTCAGGTACCCAACCGTTATTTTCCAACGTTTCGATAATTTGCTCGCCTAGACGAGGATCATCTTCGACAACAAGTATTTTCATGGCAGCGTTTCTTATTATTTAGTTTTGTGGTGGTTTTAAAGCTTTATTGAAGTTTCGACCTTTGACTTCCAGCATTTCCAATGTGGCAGCGTCATATTCGACCTTCAACACACTATTGTTGAAGAGTATTTTCAGTTCGTAAACCCATTCATTGTCATCTTCTTCAAGCTCGACTTTGATGATGCGACCATAAAGGTCATTTTCGACGGCCGCGTAAAGCTCAGAGAAGGGACGAATGTAGCCTTTTTGTACGGCGCGGTAGACCTCATCCTGGTCTTCATCAAATTCGATACGAGTGCCGGGCTTTTCGACATCTTGCACGATGGCGTGGCCATTTTGCGTGGTGTAAATATCATTTTGCTGCGCGAAGCTTGGTGCAGAAAGTAGCATCGGAGCGAGGCTGAAAAACAACGCAAGATTCTGAGAGGTCACTGGTTTATACATAGCAAAACCTTTTCTGAAGAGTTGGCAAAATTATATCTAGCTGTACATGAACAGAAAGTGAATCATCGTGTGAACTGTCGGTTCAGTCACATTCACTTTGCTCTTGGCAAACTCACTGGTGCGAATCGAGCGTTATTTAAGTTCATCTTCAAAAATCTTGTCGCGCAACTTCCAAAAGCGCCCAGACTTTCTGGCAATGACAAACTGCGGTAAACGGAAACGGTGTTGATTGGCGACGACTCGTGTAGGCGATGCTTCTTCAAACGGGCGATGTTTATCTGCAAGGTGAGGGCGCACAAACTGGTCTTTAAAAGTTTGCTTCTGTTTCTTGGTGTTTAATGACCAAAACTCATGAACTAACGCATGACCTTCGCCTTGGTATGGTTCCCCCGAATACGTGACTTTGAGCTGTGATTTGCCGTCATTTGATTTGAACACGGACAAGTCCATCTCTGTGCACTCGAAGATCAGTGCGTCTTTCAAATTCAGTGCTTCTTTTAGTTTCTTATCTGGGTCGACCAATGTTGCATCACATTCATGGCATATACGAGCGGCAATATCATTATCTGCGCCACATTCGCCGCAATATTTGGCACGAAAACGGTAGCCACAATGTTCGCGTTCGCCCGTGTCTTCATCTTCAAAGTAACCTTGGCAGCGTCGGCCAAAGTGTTCGAGTAAAAAGCCATTGCTGTCCAATTTACCCCAGAAGTTGTTGTTAAATCCGCAAGCAGGGCAAGGAATAGTAATGATCTCGCTGGTGGAGTCGGGTTTTGGATTTCCCACTTCTGGCTGATACAAATCGTAGCTGTTACCCGCGTAATCGAGTACCAGACATTCATTTTTACCTTCCGATAAACGCAAACCTCGTCCAACAATTTGTTGATATAAGCTGACCGATTCTGTGGGGCGCAAGATGGCAATCAAATCCACATGAGGCGCGTCAAATCCGGTGGTTAACACAGAGACATTCACCAAGTATTTGATTTCACGATTTTTGAAAGCTTGAATGATCGCATCGCGCTCTGGCGTTGGAGTGTCACCAATGACGATGGCGGTTTCGCCTTCTGGCAA
>JABXIW010000415.1 GCA_013372875.1 Gammaproteobacteria bacterium
ACATCGGCGATGATGTGCTCAAAATGGTGGCTTCAAGATTAATGAAAACACGTGGTGGTGCAAAGGTTTATCGCTTCGGCGGCGAAGAATTCACCATGGTCTTCAAGGGAAAAAACGTTGAAGATTGTCGCCAATACATAGAAGAAGCTCGTAAAGCTATCGCTGAATATGAAATGATCCTCCGCGACAAAGCCTCTCGCCCTGACGATCACAAGCAAGGCCAGCAAAACCGAGGTACCGAAGACATGCAAAGAGAATCGGTGTTCGTCACGGCGAGCTTTGGTGCTGCAGACAGTAGAAACGGAAGAGAACCTGCTGAAGTCATCAAACTGGCGGATGCGGCATTGTATAAAGCTAAAAAAGCAGGTCGAAATTGCACCAGAGTGAATCAGAACTAATCACATAAAGAAATACAACGACCGCACTCAAATAAGTGCGGTCGTTTTGTTTAGACAGTTCAACGGCAAGTATCGTCAATCCTGATTAAAGAACAGAACCAAACTGCCACCTTTCAGATCACTACCATAATTGATGGTTAAACCGATACCAATATTGTCTATCCAATCGGACTCAAACGGTGGAGTCATCAACCATCCAATACTGCCTTCATAATAATTCGTAGTATTTAGCGGATCGCTCGTATCACCACCAATATCGATTCGACTAAAGCTGGTATAGAAAGATTGAACTGTCGAACCAATATGAGCGACGTCGTAGAAGACTTTGACACCATTTACCCAATACCAACCTTCCGGCTTTCCTACATTCCCGTTATTTGCCTCACCCCATCCGGTTCCATAGAAGTAATGTGGCGATGTCCAGAGATACCATTTACCCCATGATTCTTGTTCAAGGTATTTTAACTTGGCGTTAAGCTGTCCGAGCAAAGCCCAAGCACTGGTATTTATCAATGCACCATCCAAAATAGGTTGGAGTGCTGAAATTGCATCACTTCGGTAGGTATAGTCCGTTTTATAATGTATGAGGTGAGCCCCTAGCGCACCACTTAAGCTAAAGTGTTCTGTGAGCTGCTTTTCCACTTCAAACTCGTTATACCCACCAATAAACTGCTCTTTACTTCGATCTGGAATAGGTTCTTCATTGAAGTAAACATCTTGATCAATGCCCAACAGATAAAAGCGTCCATTAAAACGATACGTTAGTTTCTCAGTTTCGTTTTCGGCAAGGTCAAAGCTGTAAGGTAACGTGAATTCTTTGATCTCTTTGCGCAGATCCAAAGAGTCTGCCGTCCCAATATCTTCGTTACTTAAGTTGAAGTATTGGTTAGGGTCGAAATCATGAAACCCAAATGTAAATACATCGGTGTCAGTTAAAACCACACTCAATGCAAAGTTGTACTCAAATTCTTTGACTATTAAATCATTAAGCGTTTCGGCTTGTGAAGCCGTGGACAAAAGTGACAGTGTAGCTATAGCATAACTGTTGATAACAGCTTGTTTCAACTTGCGTTTACCATTGTATAAGTATTGCGACCTAACGATTTTGAAGTATAAAGCGCCCTATCTGCCGTGGCATACAAATCTGCTTGATTCTCTTTTCCAGTGGGTTGGAACACAAACACCCCCTGTGACACTGTCACTCTATTTGCAACGCTTGAGAACTCATGTTGATAGTCAAGGAAGTACATCGCTTCTTGAATTCGCTCTGCTTCCCTTTCTGCCGTTTGCGCGTCCGTGCTACTGAGTAAAACCACAAACTCTTCTCCGCCATAACGACCAACATATTCACCAGAACGACAGAATGTTGCTTTAAGCTGGTTGGCAATCGCTTGTAAACAGCGGTCACCTTCTATGTGTCCATAGTTATCATTAAATGGCTTAAAGAAATCGACATCCAACAGTATCATCGCCATCGGCATATGGTGCCTTCCATGCCACGCCACCATTGAATCTAACTTTTGATCAATGTAACGGCGGTTGAAAAGCTTGGTCAGGCCATCCTCGTTGGCTTGTTGAGTGAGAAGTTGGTTGACTTGCTCTAGTTGGGCTGTTGCTTGTTTGAGTTCTCGACGCATATGCGCGATACGCTGCATCGCTATGAGTTTGGAGTTCAGGACGAGTTTGTCAACTGGCTTAATCAAATAGTCATCGCCGCCCGCATCGATCGCTTTCGCAATCATTTCAGGTTCTTCATGACTACTTAAGAAAATGATAGGAATCCAGTCTGGAAAAGTTTCTCGAACATGGTGGGAGACTTCAAAACCGTTCATTTCAGGCATGGAAATATCAAGCAGTACCAGTTCGGGATCAAAGTTCTCGTAAGTATTTAAAGCTTCTATACCGCTACCGACGGCTTTGACGATATGTCCAAGCTGTTTAAGACGAATAGCCAACTGCATTCTGTCTAGTTGAACATCATCAACCAGAAGAATACGCATTGATGTCCCTGTAGGCTGCATAACGCGTTCCATTTTTATTTGTCTTTATTAAACATATACCATACTCATAGACTTGTTGCATTACGCTAAGAATTAAGTGCTATATTTTTTGTCGATTTGTCACGAATTCAAATGGTTCTTATGGTAGCTATTTGATGCATTTGGTATTACTATTCCCGCCTTTTGTAACGAGAGACACACCATGTCAGAAGC
>JABXIW010000334.1 GCA_013372875.1 Gammaproteobacteria bacterium
CGAGTGAATGAACGACGTCTGTTGTCCCATCTAAGAAGAGAACTAAAAGCACTATTAAGTGCGGAGCAAGCAGAGTTGGTTGCTCACGGGATAGCGTCACTGATTGACGGTATATGGCTACGCGGCACGCTCAACCCGCAAGGCATCGATGCTGATAAAGCGAGGATCATCATCAACGATTATCTCGAAAAGCAGCTAACGTTTTACTCTCATAAAATATAAAAGTCACAGGTCTTCACTATGGAAATGAAAACACATTACATCGATGGTGCAATGTATATCGGATGTTCTGAAGAGCATTTCACCACTTACAATCCGGCAAATGGTGAGCCATTGGCCAATGTTAAACAAGCAAACCAGAGCGATATGGAAGCCGCTATTGAATCTGCAAAACGCGGTTTTGAGGTTTGGTCTGCAATGACGGCCATTGAACGTAGCCGGATTCTTAACAAAGCGGTAGCGATTCTGCGTGAACGCAATGACGAGTTAGCCGCTTTAGAAGTGGCAGACACGGGTAAGCCAATTCAAGAAGCCATCGCTGTTGATATTACGACAGGCGCAGATGTTATCGAATATTACGCTGGCCTTGCACCAAGTTTGCAGGGTGAGCAACAACCTCTCAATGAAAGCCAGTTTTTCTATACGCGCCGTGAACCTTTGGGAATTTGCGCAGGTATTGGTGCCTGGAACTATCCTATTCAAATCGCAATGTGGAAATCAGCACCAGCAATGGCAGCGGGTAACGCAATGATCTTTAAGCCGTCGGAAGAAACACCGCTTACAGCGCTTAAACTTGCAGAAATTTATTCTGAAGCGGGTCTTCCTGATGGTGTGTTTAACGTCGTGCAGGGTGACAATCGCGTAGGGCAGATGCTAACGGCGCATCCAGATATTGCTAAAGTATCGTTCACTGGCGAATCAGGCACTGGCAAAGTTGTTATGGGTGACAGTGCAAAAACGCTTAAGCAAGTCACAATGGAACTTGGTGGTAAGTCTCCCCTGATCGTTTTTGATGATGCGAAGTTGAATGATGCGGTATCGGCCGCTATGGTCGCTAACTTTTACACTCAGGGTGAGGTATGTACCAACGGTACCCGTGTATTTGTCCATGAATCTATCTACGAAGACTTTGTTGCACAGCTTAAAACTCGCACTGAGAAACTGGTTGTCGGCGACCCTCTTGATGAAAATACACAAATCGGAGCCCTAATTTCAAAAGAACATGAAAGCAAAGTGCTGTCAGCGATTGAGAGCGCAAAAGCGAGCGGTGCCACTCTGCTGACCGGCGGTTGCAAAGTAACAGATAATGGCCTGCAAAATGGTAACTTCGTTGCTCCAACCGTATTTATCGACTGTGACGATAGCATGAGCCACGTACAGCAAGAGATCTTTGGTCCTGTAATGTCCGTGCTTAAATTCAGCGACGAAGCTGAAGTTATCGAACGCGCTAATGATACGGATTATGGTCTAGCTGCTGGTGTCTTCACTCAGAATCTCTCTCGCGCTCATCGCGTTGTTCACAAAATTCAGGCAGGTATCTGCTGGGTTAATGCTTGGGGTGACTCTCCGGCAGAAATGCCAGTTGGTGGCTACAAGCAATCTGGTATTGGCCGTGAGAACGGCGTCGAAACACTGAAGCACTACACGCAAACTAAGAGCGTGTTGGTTCAGCTTAGCGACTTCGAAAGCCCTTATCTCTAAACACTCCTAGGAGACACAAAATGAAACAACACTACGATTATATTATCGTCGGTGCGGGTTCGGCCGGCTGTGTGTTAGCGGATCGTTTGAGTGAGAGTGGTCAGCACTCAGTATTATTGCTGGAAGCGGGTGGTACGGATAAGAGTATTTTTATCCAAATGCCAACAGCACTTTCGTACCCAATGAATACTGAAAAATACGCTTGGCAGTTCGAGACCGTACAAGAAGATGGTCTTGACGGACGCCAGCTTCACTGTCCTCGCGGTAAAGTTCTTGGTGGTAGTTCTTCTATCAACGGCATGGTTTACGTACGTGGCCATGCTTGCGACTTCGACCAGTGGGAGGAAGAGGGAGCAAAAGGCTGGAATTACCAAGCATGCTTACCGTACTTCCGCAAATCTGAATCTTGGGTCGGTGGTGCTGATGAGTACCGCGGTGACAGCGGTCCGCTGGGCACATGTAGCGGCAATGACATGAAGCTGAACCCGTTGTATGAAGCCTTTATTGAGGCTGGTAAAGAGGCGGGCTATCCAGAAACTGACGATTACAACGGTTTTCAGCAAGAAGGCTTCGGTCCAATGCACATGACGGTTGATAAAGGCGTACGTGCTTCAACCTCTAATGCATACTTAAGCCGTGCTAAAAAGCGCAAAAATTTCACGCTCATGAAGCGAGTGACTGTGCGTCGTGTATTACTTGAAGAAAAAGGGCTTGAAGAGACAGGACAACAAGGCAAGAAAGCGGTCGGCGTTGAATTTGAGAAAGCAGGTTCAATTCAGCAGTGTTTCGCGAAAAATGAAGTCATTTCTAGTGCAGGCTCAATCGGCTCGGTACAGCTACTTCAACTTTCCGGTATTGGTCCTAAAGATGTACTGGAAAAAGCGGGCATTGAGTTGAAACACCAGTTGGAAGGGGTAGGTAAAAACCTGCAAGACCATCTGGAAGTGTACTTCCAATACCACTGTAAGCAGCCAATCACACTGAACAGTAAACTAGGCTTGGTGAGCAAAGGGCTAATCGGTACCGAGTGGATTCTGACTCGAAAAGGTCTTGGCGCAACCAACCATTTTGAATCGTGTGCGTTTATTCGCTCACGTGAAGGGCTGAAGTGGCCAAATATTCAATATCACTTCTTGCCTGCAGCAATGCGTTATGACGGACAAGCAGCATTCGATGGCCATGGTTTCCAGGTACACGTCGGCCCTAATAAACCAGAGAGCCGGGGCACTGTAGAGGTGGTTTCTTCTAACCCGAATGATAAGCCAAAGATTGAGTTTAACTACATCTCGACTGAGCAAGATAAACAGGATTGGCGTGACTGTATTCGTCTGACGCGCGAAATTCTCAATCAACCTGCGATGGATGAGTTCCGTGGTGATGAGATCCAGCCAGGTCTCAATATCACTACCGACGAGCAAATTGATGAGTGGGTTAAACAAAATGTTGAGAGTGCTTATCACCCATCGTGCAGTTGCAAAATGGGTGCAGACGATGATCCGCTAGCCGTACTGGATGAGCAGTGTCAGGTGCGCGGCATCCAGGGTTTGCGTGTTGTGGACTCGTCGATTTTCCCAACCATTCCAAATGGCAACCTGAATGCGCCAAC
>JABXIW010000201.1 GCA_013372875.1 Gammaproteobacteria bacterium
CCTGCTGCGGTAATGATGGCGGTTCCAGTCGCGATTCTCGGTGCAATGGGCACGCTACTGCTAGTGGGACAACCGTTCGATTTGTACGTGCAGATTGGTGTGGTCATCTTGATTGGTATGTCCGCTAAAGTGGCGATTCTTATCGTGGAATTTGCCAAAGTTCTGCGAGAAGAAAAGGGCTTGTCCATCATTGATGCTGCCAAAGAAGCTGCTCGAATCCGTTTCCGTGCAGTACAGATGACTGCGTTCGCCTTCATCTGGGGGGTATTCCCGTTGGTTATTGCATCGGGTGCCGGTGCGGAATCTCGTCACTCACTGGGCTTTGCGGTATTCGGCGGCATGATTCTTTCTACGTTTGTAGGCACGTTACTGACGCCGGTGTTCTTCGTGATGATGCAATCTCTGCGCGAGAAGTTTAAGCGAAAGAAACCCACTGAACTTGAGGTGAGCGAGCAATAACGCTGATTTCAACCGACTGACTCCACAACACCCCCACGCTGTGTGCGATTGGCCAATGCCTTTCATTGATATACAACCACCGTCGCAGCGTGGGTTCCCCTAACAATAATAGGTTTTAACATGAAAAATCTTTCAAAAATCGTCGTAGCGAGCTCTCTACTGACGTGTGCTGCTGCGCAAGCGGGTGGGTTATACCTTTACGAAACGACTGCATCGGATATTGGTTTGGCATCCGCTGGTATGGCGGCTCGTGCGCAAGATGCCTCAGTAATGGCAGCAAACCCGGCTGGTCTGGCGAATGTTTCTGGTAAATCTTTCTCTGGTAACCTGATTGGCCTTTACGGTGACGCGCAACTAGACACGATGACTGGCGATGCGGGCAACGTGATTGGTTTTGTTCCTATGGCGTCGGCATTTTACAGCCAACAAGTGAACGACAAATGGACGCTGGGTATTGGTTTATATGGCAACTACGGTCTTGGCCTCGAGTACGAAGGTCTTTTGAATAATCATTTAGATATTCCTACAGCAACGACGCAAGCCTTAACCATTCAACCTTCCGCTTCTTACCGCATCAATGATCACTGGTCTGTGGGTGCGGCGCTTGGCATTCAGTACGGTATGTATGAAGTGGAAACGAAGGGAGTCTTGAACTTCAATGACGAAGACCAAGATACTCAGCTCAACGGCCGAGTAGGTGTGCTTTATGAGGCAACATCAGGCACTCGTCTTGGTCTGTCTTACTCTTCTGAAACCGAATTTGAATTCGACAATAGCAACTCCATTGCTCCGCAACAACTGATCTTCAGTGCTTACCATGAAGTGAATGATGACCTAGCGGTGATGTGGAACGTGAACTGGCAAGACTGGAGCGAATACACAACCACGCTGAACGTAGAGACACAAGACACTTACCAAATCGCATTGGGTACTCAGTACAAACTGAATGAAAAAATGATGTGGAATGCAGGTTTTGCATTCGATACTAGCATGTATGAAAGCCAATCAAACGGTGACATTACCGTTCCTACTGGCAAGGCGTACCGCATTGGTACAGGCATTGATTACAAATTGGATTCAGAAAACTCAATTGGTTTCGCGTTTGAAGCGATCTTGATGGAATCGTCAGAAACGCCACGCTTACAAGCTGGCTTTGATGAGCCTGCTCTTTACTTCATGAGCATGAGCTACAACTGGAAAAACTAATCATTCCTAATCGCTAAAACGCCTTCCTTACAGGCCATTCTACCCTAACTACCTGCACTGGATGCTGTCACGCCATCTAAGGTAGTTAGGGCGCTTCTGTTACATCCAGTGAGTGATGATTCAAAAAGTATCTGCGCAGCTAAGTGCGGGTATTCAACATCTCAAAGGACTAAAAAATGAAAAATAAACTAGCGTTAGTGTGTACGACTTTGTTGGTCAGTACGCTGGCTCATGGTGCCGAGCATCGAGTAAAAGACAATAAAAACAAGTTGGCGGATGACCCAACAAAAGTCATCACGAAATTTGGCGCGTCGTACGCAAACAACTACGATTTTGATGATCAAAACATCTCATTCTCGGGCTCACTTGCGCTTGACCAAGCGCGCAAAATCAACCTGCGTATCAATGATGATGCGAGCGAGTGGCGTATTGGTGGCTCGTGGTTGTTTCCGGTCGGTATCGTGAACTTCAACTTCGGTAAAAATGAATACGTAAACGGCGCGGATCAAACCAACTACAGCGTTGGTACCTTTATGCCGCTAAGTTATTTCGGGATTGAGCCAGCAGGCTTCCAAATTTTCCCAATGGCAGGCTATACGTACAACACTGGTGATGTTCCTGTTTGTGACGGTGCAGAAAGTAGCCACTGTAGCGAGCCTAACTTTACGGGCACTCCAAGTGCAGAGAATGGCTTCAATATGATGAGCTCTTCAGGCAGTAGCGGTTACGTTGGTGCATTTGCGCTGAAATCGTTTACCAAAGAACTGACGTTAATCAGCTTCGCCGCGGGCACTTACGGCTCAGAAAACAGTGAAGGAGAGAACTACAAAGGCTTCTTTGGTGGTATCGGCCTTGGTTACCTTGTGAACAAACGCCACTCGTTTAACGTAATGACGTTTGTCATGGACAACAACACCTATCTGGATGAAGCAGACAAGCGTGTTGCGGTATCGTACCAATATCAATTTGAATAATGGAAACACAGCGCTAATGCGTTTGTGATGTCTAGTCCGTCAACACAAGCAAGCCTGTGATTCGAGCGTGTCACTGACATTATTTCAGCCCTTGCTCAGCGATGAATACTGAGGAAATTCTCAAGCAGCAATGCGAGAGATAGCACAGCATGAATAACGCCAGTGATAACGTTCAATCGGTTTACGCTTGTTCTTCAATACTCTTCTGGTATTGATGTTTCAAAACGTACATGCGCTTCACGTCACGATAGCTGCCATTAATGAAGTACTCTTCGATAAGATGGCCTTCCTCAATAAAGCCGCACTTTTTATACAGATGGATGGCAACTTCGTTCTCAACCGCAACCAATAGGTAGATTTTGCGTAAGTTAAGGATGGAGAAAGAGTAATCCAATGCGCGATGAATCATTTCCATCGCATAACCACGGCCTTGATGGTCTGGCGCGATGATGATTTGAAATTCCGCACTGCGGTGGATGTAGTTGATTTCAATCAGTTCCACCAAACCAATCAAAATGCCGTCAGCGTCTTCAACGACAAAGCGTCGTTCTGCGTCATCGTGAATGTGTTTGCGATAAAGTTCTTCGAGCTCGTCATAGGACTCGTAAGGTTCTTCAAACCAGTAGGCCATGATATTGCGATTGTTGTTGAGTTCGTGGATAAAACGCAAATCAGAGCGTTCTAATGCACGCATTTTTAGGCCTTTTTTCATCCTGTTTCTCCAATGAGTGGGAGGGCAAATCCTCCCCGGTTGATGCTAGAAAATCTTAACGTATCTTAGGGAAAACACCTCGCATATTTTTATCAACTTTGTCATTTGTATCAACGGATATTTGACCTGTGTCAAACTTCGTAAGTTGCTAAAATTATTAATAATACTCGTTAATCCAGACGATAAAAAAGCTGATTAGTAAGGGAGGCTGATTTCATATTAAATACCGCGCAACGACTTCGTGTCTTAATCTAAACAAACAAGGTATTCAATATGTTTTCAATCGGTGACGTAGTAG
>JABXIW010000180.1 GCA_013372875.1 Gammaproteobacteria bacterium
CAAGATATGCAAGAAGCGGTATTCGATATCTTAGGTATTGATGAAAACGAGCAACAAGAAAAGTTCGGTTTCTTGTTAGACGCCTTGAAATTTGGTTGTCCGCCACACGGTGGTTTAGCTTTTGGATTAGATCGCCTAGTAATGTTAATGGTTGGCTCGGACTCGATTCGTGATGTGATAGCATTCCCAAAAACCACAACGGCTTCCTGTCCATTGACCCAAGCGCCTAGCAAAATTGAAACGGCTCAATTGGATGAGTTGGGAATACAGGTTAAAGCGAAAGAGAAATAAGTGGAAAGAGATATATTAGAGCTTTCTTTTGAAGATTATCTTATCACCATAAAAGATGTGACGTCATTCGAGAGTAACTCAAAACAAGAATCTGAAGATAGTGTATTAGAATATATACGAGATCCTGAAGCTAAGTCTCATTACTCTTCAATCTATAACGTCGAAATAACAGGGAGTTTTAATCGTTCTATAAGGTTAGTGGGTAACGGTGGTGCAACAGGAGTAAATAAAAATTCGGCAGTAATAATCGACCAGTCTCTTTATGTGGCAATTGGTGATGCGGTTCTTAGCATAGCTTTACCTGATTTAACTTTAAACTGGGCAAAGCAAGTAGATGAAGCTACTTGTTTCGGAGTTTTTCTAGTAGAAAATGAAGAGTCGCTGATAAGCAGAGGAGAGTTGCAGATAAAGCGACTCAAATTGACTGGTGACGTGGAATGGGAATTTTCAGGAAAAGATATATTTTCTGAATGGTTTATTATAGAAGAAGATATAATAGAAGTTGCAGACTTTAATAAGGATGAGTATCACTTAAATATAAAAACAGGTGAACTAGTTAAAGGACCTGACTAAACTCTTTATAAAAACAAGAGTGGCGATATTATCTTTATTTAGGAGTATTAATGGCAATTATTTTAGGAATCGACCCCGGCTCACGAGTCACCGGCTTTGGTATTATCCAAGTTGGCGATGGTATTCCTCATAATAAACCAAAATACATAACCAGTGGCTGTATTCGAATTAAAGATGGGCCGCTGGATCAAAAGCTCAAACAAATCTTTGATTCGGTGTGCGAGTTAATTCTTGAGTTCAAACCTGATGAATTTGCCATTGAGTCGGTGTTTTTATCTAAAAATGCTGACTCAGCATTGAAACTCGGTCAAGCACGCGGCGCAGCTATTGTGGCAGCCAGTCACTATGCTCTATCGGTTGCTGAATATCCCGCAAGAAAGGTTAAACAATCGGTGGTTGGTACTGGTGCGGCGGATAAAACTCAAGTGCAACACATGGTCAAAATGATATTGAAACTAACTTCTAACCCACAGGCTGATGCGGCCGATGCATTGGCAGTTGCCTTGTGTCACGCTAATACCGCCAGTGGGCTGGATAAGTTAAGCAGCGCCAAAGCAAGCGCAAAAACAATCGCAAGGGGACGTTTAAGGTGATCGGAAGAATACGCGGTATCTTAATTGAAAAAACACCACCATTTGTCATAGTAGAAACTTCAGCGGGAGTTGGCTATGAAATCCAAGTGCCAATGACCACCTTCTACCAATTGCCAGAAGAGGGCGCTGAAACTATTCTTTCCACGCATCTTTCCATTTCGGAAAACCTACACGCACTCTATGGTTTTATCTCAACCAAAGATCGTTCTTTATTTAGAGAATTGATAAAGGTAAATGGCGTAGGCCCTAAATTAGCCTTAGCGATTCTTTCAGGTATGGAAGCCGATGAGTTTGTTTTAACCGTACATGACCATAATGTTGATCGCTTGGTAAAATTACCGGGAGTGGGCAAAAAAACTGCCGAAAGATTACTGGTTGAAATGACGGATAAATTAAAAGACTGGTCAGTATCTGCTGAAGTAGTCGAGCAAACCGAAAGACCTGCACAAACTGTCGGCGGCCGTTCCAATGACCAAACCCAAGAAGCTATTAGTGCACTTGTCGCACTGGGCTACAAACCACAAGTCGCCAGCAAAGCGATTTCACAAGTCGCAACCGACGGATTAAAATCAGAAGAAATTATAAGAATGGCGCTTAGGCAGCTTGCGGGTTAATTGTTGTTTAGAGCAAAAAAAAGCCAAGCAAATGCTTGGCTTTTTATTTTTTTGAAAACAGTTACTTGTCCATTCCCAATAAATCCATAAAGAAGGCATATTCCAATGCGGTTTGCTCTAAACGCTTAAAGCGTCCAGATGCACCGCCATGGCCAGCTTCCATATTGGTATGGAATAATAATTTATTATCGTCAGTTTTGTACTCTCGAAGCTTAGCAACCCACTTCATTGGTTCGAAGTATTGAACTTGAGAGTCATGTAAACCTGTAGTGACCAACATATTAGGATAGTCTTTGCGCTCGATTTGATCGTAAGGGGAATAAGACAACATATACTCATAAGAGTCTTTGTTTTTCGGGTTACCCCATTCATTAAATTCGTTAGTAGTTAATGGGATTGATTCATCAAGCATGGTGGTTACTACATCGACAAAAGGTACATGGGCGGCTACGGCTTTATACTTCTCTGGAGCCATATTAATCACCGCACCCATCAATAAACCGCCAGCACTACCGCCTGCGATAACTACCTTGTCTTTTGCACCATAACCTTGTTCAACCAAACCATCGGTGACATCGATAAAGTCTGTGAAGGTATTGATTTTGTTAAACATTTTACCATCTTCATACCAATGACGACCTAAAGTTTGCGAGCCACGAATATGAGCAATGGCGTAAACAAAACCGCGATCTAATAAGGATAAAATGCTTGAGCGGAATCTTGGATCAATAGTCGCGCCATAAGAACCGTAAGCATATTGGTAAAGTGGGTTAGTGCCATCTTTCTTAAATTGATCTTTGCGATAAACTATCGACACAGGAACCATTTTTCCATCGCGTGCTTTTACACTAATGCGCTCACTGGCGTAGTTATTGGCATCAAAGTCACCAAGCACCTTGTCTTGCTTTTTAAGTTCTGATTTGCCTGTTGCTAGGTCATAATCGTAAATCGAATTAGGCGTAGTCAAGCTGCTGTAGGAGTAACGAACTTTAGTCGCGTTAGGATCGACATTAGTATTCATATACATGGTATAGGCCTGATCTTGCGCTGGAATAATAGTAAATTCGCCAGACTTCTTATCCATCAAACGAATACGGCTTAGGCCGCCATTACGCTCACTTAATGCTAAGAAACTATTAAATGCCGTGACGCCTTGTAATAAAGTATCTTCATCATGCGGAATCACTTCTACCCACTTTGAAAAATCATCTTTATGCTCAAAGTTGGTTTTCATTAGACGGAAATTTTGCGCGTCTTTGTTGGTGCGCACATAAATATCGTCGCCTGATTTAGCCAGATCATATTCGTGACCTTTTTCTAAAGGATAGAAAATTTCAAAGTTAGCTGTTGGATTGCTTGAATTAAGGAAGCTCATGCCTTTAGTTTCTGTACTTTGATGGTTGATAACTATCATCGAACCATCCATAGACTTACCCAGCCAAGTATAGAATTGCTTATCTTTTTCTTCGTAAACTAACACGTCTTCTGATTGAGGCGTGCCCAGTTTATGACGGTAAACTTTATCGGCTAATAGAGTTTGCGGATCTTTCTGTAAATAGAATAGATATTCATTGTCATTAGCCCAAACAATATTATTGCTAGCGTTAGTCAACTCATCTTCTAGCATTTTACCAGTCTCCAGATCTTTAAACTTAATGGTGTAAATGCGGCGACCAGATTGATCTTCGCCATAAGCTAGAATTTGCTGGTTTTTGCTTAGCTGCAAGCCTGAAATTGAAAAGTAACCTTCGGCAGGAGCATGCGCATTAACATCCACCATGATTTCTTCAGTAGCTTCTAATGACTCTTTCTTGCGCGAATAAATCGGGTACTCTTTATCTTTCTCGAAGCGGCTGTAATACCAGTAGCCATCTTTATAATACGGAACGCTCGAATTATCTTTTTCTAATCTTGAAACGATTTCGTCATACAAGGTTTTTTGCAAGCCTTTAGTATGGGCTAGCATTTTCTCTTTGTATTCGTTTTCAGCTTCTAAGTGCGCCAAAATTTCTGGATCTTTGCGCTCGTCATCACGCATCCAATAATAGTTATCGATCCGTTTGTGATCGTGAATAGTCATTTCAAACGGCTCTTTGCGCGCTACCGGTGGCTGTGGCATCGCTTCTTCCTTGACCTGGACTTCTGCAAGTTGCGCTTCTGCATTAGCCACTGGCGCTGTTTCAGCGGTTGTTTGAGCTTTGTTTTGGTTAGTAAAGTAATAAATTCCAAAAATCAAAGCGATAAGACTGATCAGTATCAATAGATATTTCATTTTCAGCATCCCATTAGGTTTTTATTTAGTGCCAACACTATATAGCAGCACTGGCGGATTGCTAGCACTATTTTGTTTCCAAATATGATGGTCAGAGCTGTGGGAAAAGCCAAAAGTAGGGTGAAAAATGATTGATTTTCAAGGATAATGTGCGCCCCTAGAGATTATAGTTTTAATTTAAGTCATTCCATTTAACACGAAAGGGTTGGGAAAGGCGGGAATAGCATGAGGAAAACACCATGAGTTGCGATTTTATTGCTTTAGCAGGCGCTGGCGTACAAAAATTACACCCTTATCAGCCGGGTAAGCCGATTTCGGAATTAGAAAGAGAGTTGGGCATTACCAATATCGTAAAGCTTGCTAGTAATGAAAATCCAATTGGTATCAGCGCTAAAGCCCAAGCGGCAATGGAAAAAGAGTTTTCTGAGTTGGCACGCTATCCTGATGCCAATGGCTACTACCTTAAAGCAAAGCTAGCCGAACGTTGTGGTGTCGATATCAATCAAATCACTTTAGGCAATGGCTCCAATGATGTTTTGGAGTTGATTGCTCGTGTATTTGTGCAACCTGAGCATGAAGTGATCTTCTCACAACACGCTTTTGTAGTTTATCCGATTGTCACTCAAGCGATTGGCGCCAAAGCGGTTCAGATCCCAGCTAAAGATTGGGGGCATGACCTAGAAGCAACTGCCGAAGCTATTACGCCTAATACGCGCATGATCTTTATCGCTAACCCCAATAACCCTACTGGTACTTGGAATAATGCCACTGATTTGAAAGCCTTTATGGATAAGGTGCCTAACGATGTGATCGTAGTGGTGGATGAGGCTTATTATGAGTATGTGGAATTTGCTGAATATCCACAGACGATTCCTTGGATCAAAGAGTACCCGAATCTAATTGTTACCCGTACTTTCTCAAAAGCCTTCGGCTTAGCGGGTGTTCGTGCCGGTTATGCGGTGGCAAACGAAGAAATCACAGGCTTAATCAACCGTCCACGTCAACCGTTTAATATGAACTCACTGGCTTTAGCGGCGGCCGAAGCGGTTTTAGATGATCATGCCTATTTGCAGCGCGCTTTGGATGTGAATAAAGCGGGTATGCAGCAATTAGTCAGTGCTTTTGATGAACTAGGTTATGGCTATATTCCATCAGTGACCAATTTCATTACCGTGGATATGAAGCAAAACGCAGGCCCACTTTATAACGAAATGTTGCACAAAGGCGTTATTGTGCGCCCAGTGGCAAATTATGAAATGCCCAATCACTTACGAGTATCGATTGGCCTGGAAGAAGAAAACGCTAAGTTTATCCGTGTTTTGACTGAGATGACAAAGTAATGTCTGAAACAGCCTTGAGCGAAGCCATGTTGAGAGTACAGCCATGAGCGAAAACAATGTAGAGAGCATCCCTGTTATAACCGTCGATGGCCCCAGTGGTTCGGGCAAAGGTACTATTTGTCAAATCCTTGCCACAAAACTTGGTTATCATTTACTCGATAGTGGCGCGCTGTATCGGTTGACGGCTTTGGCGGTGATTAAAAATGATATCCCGTTGGATGATGTGGCGGCAATTGAAGAAGCTGCTTTGAATCTGGATGTGGTGTTTGAGCCATCAAGCGACGGCTCTGAGCAAACAGTTTTGCTGAATGGTGAAGATGTTGGGGTTCAATTGCGTTTGGATGAAACCAGCGCCATGGCTTCCCAAGTGGCGGCCATTCCGCAGGTTCGTGATGCACTTTTGACTCGCCAGCGCCAATTTCGCCAAAATCCCGGTTTGATTGCTGATGGCCGTGATATGGGAACGGTGGTTTTTACCGATGCCCAGCATAAGGTGTTTTTGACCGCAAGCCCCGAAATACGGGCGCAGAGACGTCATAAGCAGTTGATCGAAAAGGGTGTTGATGCTAGAATTTCGCACCTTTTGAAAAGCATCATCGAACGAGATGAGCGTGATCGCACTCGAACTGTGGCTCCACTGGTGCCAGCAGAGGGTGCTTTTGTTGTTGATAGCTCAGAATTGACGATTGATGAGGTAGTTCAGCAAATTCTTGATTTTATTAAGAATTCTTAGGCTGAGCATAACAAATTTTTTTGTTTGCTTGCAAGGATTGATAAGCAAATTTAACTAACTGACCCAGTATTAGCGGATCTTAATCTGGTGATTTTGAAAACAAGTCTCAAATTGGCATTTGGCCATTTGAGGTATCAGGTACTAACAAATGAGCGAAAATTTCGCAGAACTTTTTGAAGAAAGTTTAACTAACGTAGAAATGCGTCCAGGCGCAATCATCAC
>JABXIW010000395.1 GCA_013372875.1 Gammaproteobacteria bacterium
AGCCATTTAGACGTCTAGACGTTGACAATAAAAGTCGGTGAGATTAGTCTGCTCACTTCTCTTATTATTATCTTTGTCGTTTACATGTCCGGTTCCCAACAAACTACTAAAACAGTTGCACCGTCTGCGGTCGCACTGATCCCATTGATCGTATTCCTTGCGCTATTTATTGGCGTAGGCACGTACTTATCTTTGCAAGGCGTTGAATTTGCCTTCTACCAGCTGCCAGCACCAATTGCGGTATTACCAGCCATCATCATTGCGTTTCTTCTCAGCAAAGAGAAACTTAACCGCTCTATCGAACATTTTATGCGTGGTGTTGGTCATCAAGACATCATCGCAATGTGCATGATCTACTTGCTTGCAGGTGCGTTTGCTGCCGTTGCAAAGGCTTCTGGCGGTGTCGATGCTACCGTAAACTTAGGTCTATCTGCCATTCCGACCAGCATGATTTTGCCTGGTATTTTCATGATCTCAGCCTTCATTGCGACAGCGATGGGCACTTCGATGGGCACCATCGCTGCCGTTGCACCTGTGGCTTTGGGCATTGCTCAATCTGCAGGCATGAGCTTGCCATTAACCGCTGGTGTTGTGCTCAGCGGCGCGATGTTTGGTGATAACCTTTCTATCATCTCTGACACCACCATCGCGGCAACACGCTCTCAGGGCTGTGAAATGAACGACAAGTTCAAAGAGAACATCCGCATTGCACTGCCAGCAGCACTGGTTGCTATGGGTATTTTTGCCTTCAACAGCACTGCGACTCAAGTGCCAGAGACTGGCCCAATTGAATGGTTAAAAGTGCTACCGTACGTCACCATTTTGATTTTGGCGGTTTCAGGGCTTAACGTATTTGTTGTGCTGACTATCGGTATTTTACTGGCGGGTGGCGTAAGTTTGGTTTCGATTGACGACTACGGTCTAACGAACCTAGCGCAAGACGTGTACAGCGGTTTTGGCAACATGCAGGAAATCTTCCTGCTATCGATGCTGATTGGTGGTCTGAGTGAGTTAATGCGCCGTCAAGGTGGTCTTGCTTTCCTAACCAACTTAGTGAGCAGCATGATCCACGCGTTTGGCTCTAGCCATTCAAAACACGCGAACAGCCGCGCAAGTGAGCTAGGTATCGCGGGCTTGGTTTCTATGGTGAATGGTTGCACGGCAAACAATACGGTCGCCATCATCGTATCAGGTAGCGTGGCGCGCCAGTTGGCGGAAGAGAACAATGTCTCTCCTCGTCGCTCAGCAAGCTTGTTGGATATTTTCTCGTGCGTGGTACAAGGCATTTTGCCTTACGGCGCGCAAGTATTGTTGCTAGGCTCAGTATTTAACCTTTCTCCATTAGAAGTGGTTGCCAACTCTTACTACTGTTTCGCGCTGGCAATTGCAGCCATTGTGGCGGTGTTTATCAAACACCCAGCTCGCCAACCCGCAGTGCAAACCGAAAACTAACGACAAATACCGAAAAGGCTCCGATGGAGCCTTTTTGCTTTCCGTTCTTCTTTATTTTCCTTGCTTCAAACAGATTCACTTTAAAACTGAACGCAAACTTTGCGCACTGTGTAAAGGAATCGCGAAGCAATGCGCCACATCGCGTAGAGCTTCCACCTGAGCCGCGTTACTGATTGCTAATTCGCCTGCCACATCGAAGTGGTTATTCTCAAACCCAACTCTCACATCGAATCCAAGTAACATCGCACTCGCTAAACAGTCTTGCTCTCGCGCGCCAAAAGCACAAATGGCACATCGAATTTCTTCCTCGTCAAAACGCGCCAAATTCAAACCTCGTAAATCCCATGGCGAAGAATGTTGAGCTTGGTGATAACGCCCCAACACCACTAATGCATGCTGATACGTTTTAGGTAACACGCCCGCATCGCGTAGTTGGAAATAACGTTCAATGTCGGTTGTATCGTAGAGAATAATTTGGCTCACGATGCTGTTCTCTGCCAACCAATGGAAAAAGGCATGCCCTTCTTTCTCACTTGCGCGATCGGGGATTAACTCCCTCAATGCGAAAGAAGCAGCTTCAGGTTTCACAGCTTTGACTAACGCCCGCTGTTGTGGCGGAGAATATAAACCCACTGCCTCTGTGGTGAGCTGAACCATCATGGTTTCTCCCACCGCTTCTTTCACTGCATGGTAAATTTCCATGTTGTCGTCGATGTCTAATGAATGACGTTCGTTGGCATCTCTAGCATGCAAATGGATCATGGCAGCCCCTGCCGTTTGACAAGCGATAGCCTCTGCAACCAGTTCGTCTTTTGTCATGGGTAAGTTGGCGTGATCGTGCTTAGTTTTTCTAGCACCGTTTGGGGCCACGATAATGGCGATAGGTTCTCGCAAATATTGGTTTGCTACTTCCATGTCTCCGCCACCTCTTTTAACGTCAGTGAGAGTTTACCGATTAGTTCATCAATATGATGAGACTGAATAATGAATGGTGGTGCGAGCAAAATATGGTGCCCATTAACGCCATCAATCGTCCCACCCATTGGATAGCACATTAAGCCATTTTCCATTGCTCGCTGTTTGATGCGTTTGTCTGCCAATGTGGCTTTACTCAGAGGCGCCTTGCTTTCTTTATCCGCCACCAGCTCAATGCCAAAAAACAAGCCTTTACCACGAATGTCGCCAATGTACGGTAAATGGGCCAATGCAGAAGCAAGCTCATTACGCAGCAAAGCACTTTGCTGATTCACCGCCGTTAATAAATCTTCTTGGAAGATGGTTTCAATTGTTGCCACGGCGGCAGCGCACGCCACAGGGTGCGCCATAAAGGTATGACCGTGTTGGAAAAAACCGCTTCCATCAGCAATAGCTTGATAGACTCGATCATTAGCAACCACCGCGCCAATAGGTTGATAACCCGCACCAAGCCCTTTAGCCATACAAACCAGATCGGGCTCTGCCTCTTCTTGCTCAAACGCAAAAAAACTGCCACTTCGCCCAACGCCACACATGACTTCATCCAAGATCAATAACACATCGTATTGGTCGCATATTTCGCGAATACGTTTGAAGTAACCTTGAGTCGCAGGCACAGCTCCAGCTGTGGCTCCCACAATAGGCTCGGCGACAAAAGCCATTACATTATCAGCGCCCAACTCAAGAATTTTTGCCTCTAGTTCATTCGCCGCTCGCAATGAGTAACCCAATTCCGACTCATGACTCTGCTGATAACGATAAGCATAGCACGGGGCAATGTGATGACTCGGATGCAAGATAGGTTTGAACGGTTCACGTCGCCATTCATTACCACCGACCGCCAGAGCTCCCAACGTATTGCCGTGATAACTTTGCTGACGCGCGATGAATTGCTTTTTCTCTGGCTTACCTGATTCTACAAAATACTGCCGCGCCATTTTTAGTGCCGACTCCACCGCCTCTGATCCGCCACTGACTAAATACACATGGTTGAACTGCTCAGGCATATGCTGACAAATCAATTCCGCTAGTCGCTCACTGCTGTCACTAGTAAAAAATCCAGTATGAGCAAACGGCACTCTCTCGAGCTGTTCCAACATGGCTTTTTTAACGGCTTGATGACTGTGGCCAAGGTTTGATACCGCAGCGCCGCCACAAGCATCGAGGTACTGTTTTCCTTGTTTATCGAATAGATAAACACCTTCACCTTTATCGATGATTGGCAGCGTGGCATGGCAATGACGGTGAAATACGTAAGACATTTGAGTCCCTTCCAATGTGTAAGATTTGCACACATCATCAGGAACAAACCCAAACGCGACAAGGGAATAAATCTCACCCACCATGAGCTTTTGGAATACCACAACCCAAAAACACTAAAGCTTTTGATATTTAAACAATAAAACAAAAACTGGCCATCTTTTTTAAAGGTTGGCCTATGGGTAACCAAAAACTAAGAAAAGAATCGTTTTACACGTTTAGTGCCTGTTCTAAATCGGCTAGGATATCGTCAATATGCTCAATACCTACAGATAAACGAATCATCTCTGGTGACACACCAGCTTGTTTTTGTTCTGCTTCGCTCAACTGACGATGAGTCGTCGAGGCGGGATGGCAAGCCAGTGATTTTGCATCGCCAATGTTCACCAAACGTTTAAAGATTTTCAAAGCATCATAAAAACGCACACCTGCGTCATAACCATCTTTTAAACCAAACGACAAAATCGCAGAAGGCTTACCTTTCATGTATTTTTCGGCGAGGTTGAAGTGTGCTGAACTTGGCAAGCCGGCATAACTCACCCAACTGACTTTGTCATGCTGTTCCAAGAACTCAGCCACTTTGAGAGTGTTCTCGGTATGGCGCTCCATACGCAGCGGTAACGTTTCTAGCCCTTGCATAAGCATAAATGCATTCATCGGTGATAATGCCGATCCGGTATTACGCAATGGTACGGTACGCGCACGCCCGATAAATGCCGCCTCACCAAACGCTTCGGTATACACCACGCCGTGGTAAGAAGGTTCTGGTTGGTTGAAAACTGGAAAGCGGTCTTTGTGCTGCGCCCAAGGGAATTTACCGGAATCCACAATCACGCCACCTAATGTGGTGCCATGCCCACCAACGTATTTAGTGAGAGAGTGAACTACGATATCCGCACCGAATTCGATGGGTTTGCACAGTACTGGTGTCGCGACGGTGTTATCCACAATCACAGGTACGCCTTGTGCGTGAGCAAGCTCCGCTACACGTTCCAAATCAATGATATTACCCGCAGGGTTACCAATGCTCTCGCAGTACACCGCTTTGGTATTTTCATCAATTAACTCGGCCAAACTTTCTGGCTTGTCATCTTTGGCAAACTTCACTTGAATACCTTGATTTGGCAGCATATGCGCAAACAAGGTGTAAGTACCGCCATAAAGTTGCGGCGTAGAAACGATGTTATCGCCCGCTTGCGCTAACGTCAGAATCGCATAGTTAATTGCCGCACTCCCCGCACTCACGACCAATCCAGCAATGCCGCCTTCTAACGCCGCCATGCGTTTTTCCAAAACGTCATTAGTCGGATTCATGATGCGAGTGTAGATATTACCCGGTACTTCCAAGTTAAACAGATCAGCACCGTGCTGCGCGTTATCAAACTCGTACGCGACCGTTTGATAAATCGGTGTCGCGACAGATTTAGTGGTAGGGTCAGTTTCGTAACCAAAATGGATGGATAGCGTTTCGTCTTTCATGTTCTTCCTTGAGCGTCATCGAGATAAATCGTGGACTTATCATGCCGACTTTTTAACCACAGAACCTCGTTATGGGTCACATTGCCTAAGTCCAGAATCGTTTATGAAATGGAAAAATGTAACATTTTTGATATTCATCGATGGGTATAACGTGCGCTTGATTGAAAGTCTTTAATCTTGTTGATAATCCTCCTTCAATATGAACTAAAGTGAATTTGTCCTATTGCGTTCTCAAACTCATTGAGACTGGGGCTCAATAGGCAAAAAACTTACTCTGTATGGAGATGACCGATGAACAAAAACTGGATCCCCATTGCCCTATCTGGGCTTGCTTTAACGGGGTGTTTTTCTGAAGAAGCGAAAGAAGTAGAAGCCGTCGCCGAGCCACTCAAAGTAACCGCCGCAGACAAAATTTATTATGGTGGCGACATCCTAACCATGGCTGGCGATAAGCCAGAGTACGCCGAAGCCGTCGCGACATTAGGCGAGAAAATCATTTATGTCGGCAGCAAAGATGGAGCGATGGAACACAAGTTCGGTAAAACACAGTTGGTCGACTTAAAAGGCAAAACTATGTTGCCTGGCTTTGTTGATCCGCACAGTCATGTGTATGGTGTTGGTCTGCAAGCCATGGTCGCAAACGTGCTGCCATCTCCTGATGGCGAAGCCGATACCGTTGCGAAAATCATAGAAACTCTGAAAAATGCCGAGAACAATAATACGCAACGCCTATTCATTGAGAAAACGGGGTGGATTTTAGGTTTTGGTTACGACGACGCCCAACTGGATTACTACCCTACCAAAGCGGATCTCGATAAAGTCAGCACAGATAAGCCTGTATTGATCATTCACACTTCGGGGCATTTGAGTGTCGCAAACAGTAAAGCCTTAGAGCTAGCAGGCATCACATCAGAATCGGAAGATCCAAAAGGTGGCATTATCCGCCGAATGGAAAACAGCCAAGAGCCAAATGGTGTCCTAGAAGAAAACGCGCACTTTGCAATGCTGTTCAACCTCAATAAGTTGATTGATTCAGAACTTCAAGATCGCATGTTAGAAGCCTCACAAGGTATGTACGCGAAATATGGCTATACCACAGCTCAAGAAGGACGAGCAACATCAGAAGGTTATGAAGCGATGAAACGCGCGTCGAAAAACGACAAGCTGATGATCGACTTGGTTGCTTACGCCGATATGGTATCGAGCAGTGATTTTATGGACTCGGAATACAACACGCCAGAGTACACAAACCATTTCCGCATCGGTGGCGTAAAGCTGAACTTTGATGGATCTCCACAAGGTAAAACGGCATGGCTAAGTCAGCCTTACTTCCACCCGCCACATGGACAAGATAAAGACTACGCTGGCTACCCAACCTTTGAAGATCAACAAGCTTACGATTACGTAGAAACGGCCTTTAAAAATGAATGGCAAGTGCTGACGCATGCCAATGGTGACGCTGCGATCGAGCAATTTATCAACGCAGTGACCAAAGCAAATGAAAAGCTAGGAAAACAAGACCGCCGACCTGTACTCATTCACGGCCAAACCATGCGCCAAGACCAAGTGGATCGCTTAGCGGCGCAAGGCATCTTCCCTTCTCTATTCCCAATGCATACTTTTTATTGGGGTGACTGGCATGTGGACTCGGTACTCGGCCATCCTCGTGCCGATTTTATTTCACCAACTCAAGCGGTGAGAAAGGCAGGGTTAAAGTTCAGTACTCACCATGACGCACCTGTGGCGCTGCCAAGTTCATTCCGAGTATTGGATGCGACCGTCAATCGCACCACCAGAACTGATAAAGTACTGGGTGCAGATCAGCGCGTTGACACGTACACCGCGCTGCAAGCCATGACCATTTGGCCTGCTTACCAACACTTTGAGGAGTCGTATAAAGGTTCTATCGAAGTGGGTAAGAATGCGGATTTAATCATCCTCGATAACAACCCGATGAAGATTGAACCTAAGGTGCTAAAAGACCTAAACGTGGAAGAAACCATCAGCAGAGGTCAATCGGTTTATCAACGACAGTAATCCAAAATAAAACACCGCCGTTATCGAGGCGGTGTTTTCTATCTGACTCACCAAGCACTATCTATTTGCTCGCCACTAGCTTCGCTAACCAAGTAGGAAACTTTTCGTATTTAAGAATAAACCACACCTAAGCAAAGGCGGATTAATCAAAATCAGAAGGTCGTTTTGAGGGCAGCTTTAACAGCCTGATTCAACTTACTTAGCACCAATTCAAACACCCAACGAATAAAGGAATAAGTAAATTTGATCGCGATATTTGCACCTTTCCCCGCAAATACCAACATGTGGCCAAGTAAACCTTTTACGCGTTCAGAAAATTCGCTAGAGAGTTCTGAAATTTTGACGATTGAACGAGCAATCGCGTCATATATAGTAGCAATAGCAGAACCTACATTTTGCAGGGCAAAGACTGACGCCGCAGCCCCACCATCAACTAACAATGTAAGGAGCGCTGCCGAGATTTTATCTGCCCAATCAGCAGAAGGTGTGGCTTGAAGTCGATTCTCATAGTTTAAAACGACGCGTTTAAAAGTGGAGCTTGCCTTTTGAATGCCAAGGCTATCCCAGGTTGCAGTCTGTGTATAAGAACTGTACTCCGCCATAAGATGTGCGCTAGGAAAAAGACCTTGAGCACGATTCAATATGTACTCCGAACCATCATAAGGCACATGATAAAAAGGCCATACTGGCGCTTTTGTTACGGGGTCCGCACCATTGACACAACGGAAGTGCGTCGATATCCGAGATGATGAGTTGATCGAAAAAGATTTCATTCCGACTCTTGGTGAGCCAAAAGTATATAAGTTAACTCTGCCTTTAAACTCTGGAGAAGCAGAAATCCAATTAGCAACCAGAGTCGCTAATGCACCACCTAAACTGTGTCCAACACAATGTATAGTACCGTTAGCGGTTACCGGATTATCACGAAGAAAACGAGTTAGACCTTTTCTCATAGAATAGAACGTAGTTTGGAATCCCGAATGGACGGTCTCTCCGGTATCTGTTCCTTTCCCGCTACACGTTAAGTCGGTAATCCCATCAGCTAATCCTGCTGTACCTCTAAAAGCTAAGACAAGGTCATTTTTATAACGCTGACTTTTTCCCTTTCCTAGCAGAGCAAACCCGGTTTCAGGGCGAAAGAAAAAACCACCACTTGTGCCTGTAATCATGTCCTTGAAAGAGAAGTCATTGCGAA
>JABXIW010000330.1 GCA_013372875.1 Gammaproteobacteria bacterium
CACTGGCGAAATCGTTGATAACTACAACTTCGCAGAAGCCACTAAAGGCAAGCCAGCGGTAGTATTTTTCTACCCACTAGACTTCACTTTCGTTTGTCCATCTGAATTAATCGCATTCGACAAGCGTTTAGGCGAATTCCAAAAGCGCGGCGTAGAAGTTATCGGCGTATCTATCGACTCACACTTCTCACACAACGCTTGGAGAAATACAGCCATCAATGACGGCGGTATCGGCCAAGTAGGTTACACATTAGTAGCAGACATGAAGCACGAAATCTGCCAAGCATACGACGTTGAGCACCCAGCAGAAGGCGTTGCTTTCCGTGGTTCTTTCTTAATCGACAAAGAAGGCACAGTTCGTCACCAAGTAGTAAACGACTTACCACTAGGTCGTAACGTTGACGAAATGATCCGTATGGTTGACGCACTTCAATTCCACGAAGAGCACGGCGAAGTTTGCCCAGCAGGTTGGAATCAAGGTGATAAAGGTATGGATGCGAGTCCTGACGGTGTAGCGAAATATTTGTCTGAAGAAGCAGACAAACTTTAATAACTAGTTAAATTGCTCAATTTCTTTGTTGCGCAAATAATTTTCATACTCAACGACCATTTTGGTCGCTTCCGTTGAAAATCATTTGCGCGCCTCGAACTAGAGCAATTTTCCTGCGTTATTGGAATTTAAAAAGCCATGGCAATAGCCGTGGCTTTTTTGTATGGTTTAAATAAAGTGACTTGTATTTCATAAGAATGAAAATCATAGAAAGAAGAACAAAAATAGACTTTATATGGCTTAGCATATCATTAATGTTTCTATTCTTTTGTGGGAGCTCTTTATTTACAGGAGAAGTCGTAGCTACTGGCCAATATAACTTCAGAACTTGGGGTACAGCTGACTTATCAAATGACCCTGAGAAGTTTTGGATGTTTTTTAAACTAAATTTAGGGATCGGTGTGTATAGTTTATTCTTGAGTTTTTACAAATTTCCAGCTCTTGAAAAAATAGGGCAAAAGATTAAATGGTTTCTAAAAGATCAAAAATAGTTAGGTAGATAGTAACAAAACCGCATTATTTTGCGGCTTTTTTGCTTAAAAGTTTGTACATCAAGAATATTGAAATAATTACTGGTAGTAATGAGAAAAGGCCAAACCCAACATTTCCTGATTTAAATAACAAAACAGATGATGCAAGAAAAGCAATGCAACAAATAGCGTTGCCAATTAATGTGGTTTTAGGAATATGCATCAATAGTCCACCTGCTATTTGCACTGAACCAAATATAAGAATTAAGTTTAGGCTTAAACCCTGCTGTGTTAGAAAATCTATCTCTTTGGGCGTTTGCATCACTTTTGCAATTCCTGCTGCTAGACTTAAAAGTGCAATTAAAACGGTTAAGGTAATGGTTATTTTTTTCATTTTATTCCATCCCTATATATTTTTCATGCTGCTGTATTCTTCCCATCCAAGCATTAATTGCTGGATAGCCTGATAAGTCAAAACCACCTTCGTGGGCGACATGGGTATAGGCGTATAGGCTTATATCGGCGGTGGTGAGTTGATCGCCAACGAGGTAGGGAGTTTGCTCCAGTTGTTGCTCCATAAGTTGTAGCGCTTTATGACCACCTGTTTGTTTGGATTTGTATTCGGCTTTGCGATCTTCGGGTAGCCCTAAGTATTTATTAATAAAGCGTGCGACGGCGATAAAAGGCTCGTGGCTGTATTGTTCGAAGAATTGCCATTGTTGGATTTTGGCTTTCACCCACGCATCGTTAGGCATCAAATTTGTGTCATTAGCAAGGTAATTGATTATTGCATTGGATTCCCACAAGGTGCGTCCATCATCAAGCTCGATGGTCGGGGTTTTGGCCACTGGGTTTTTTGCTTTAAATTCAGGGGTTCGAGCATCGCCTTTAAGCAAGTCCATTTTGACCCATTGATGCTCAATATCGAGTAGGGCGCAGGTCAGGGCTACCTTGTAGCAGTTACCCGAAATAATATCGCCATAGACTTTCATGTTTTCTCCTAATCTTTATAAATCTTAATCGTTACCTTACCTGAGGTATCAATGCTGGCACGATACATACCGGCAGTATTAAATTCCATCATGATATTGCCTTGATGATCCAAGCCAATAACGCTACCATCGCCGCCCATAGCCTTGAGCTTTTGCTGAATAACTTGCTTGGCAGCATCGGTAATAGAGAGTTCTCTGTATTCCATAAGGGCGCAGATATCGTGTGTCACTGCTGCTCGAATAAAGTATTCACCATGACCAGTGGCGGATATCCCACAGCTTTGGTTGGCATAAGTGCCTGCGCCAATAATCGGCGAATCGCCAATTCGTCCATAGCGTTTATTGGTCATGCCGCCAGTTGAAGTGCCTGCGCTGATAACGCCACCATGATCTAGAGCAACAGCCCCAACAGTGCCAAATTTAAAGTTATTGGCTGCATCAGTCGGTGTCACCGCTTGTGCCGAGTCTTTTTGTTTGGCTTTTTGTAACGCATCCCAGCGGCGCTTGGTATAGAAGTAGTTGGGATCGACCTGTTCAATCTCATGAGCTTTGGCAAACTCTTCGGCGCCAAGGCCTGACATCATTACATGCTTGGAGCTTGTCCTAACTTTGTCCGCCAGCAAAATTGGGTTTTTGATAGTTTCAACGCCAGCAATGGCTCCTGCGGATAAGTCGCTGCCGACCATAATAGAAGCGTCGAGTGAATTCTTTTCATCATGCGTAAATACCGCGCCTTTGCCCGCATTAAACAGAGGTGAGTCTTCCAAAATAATAATTGAGGCTTTAACTGCATCGACACTAGCACCTTTGTTGCTCAGTACTTGATAGCCAGCATCCAAAGCCTGTTTGAGCTTATCTTTGTACTGCTTTTCTAATTCAAGCGTCATATTCTCCTTGAGGATGGTGCCAGCGCCACCGTGGATAACAATAGCTATAGGGTTTTTGCTAGATTGTACTTTCTTGTCTGGGTTGCTCTTGGCAGTTAAGGAGCTACAGGTGAGTACTGAACAAAAAAGTAGATACTTGAAGATGCGCATGATGATTCCAGTAGCAATAGGTAGTCATAGCATAATGTCAAATTTGATAGATTTCACCATTTGAATTTTATTTCCATAAATCACTTGCAATATCTTTAAGTGAGAATTGTTCTCATTTAAAAATTGAGGGAACCATTATGACTTTCACGATTAACGCTTGGTTGGACAAAGAAGTTCCAGAGTTATCAGTAATAGAAATAGAGACTGGTAATGTAGTTGCGCGGTGGGCAGGAGTGGCATTAAGCCGATTATTTTCAAATGGCGTTATTAGTTATTCAGAGCTTAACCAAATTGATAAAGTTGGGCTGAAAAGGTTAGTCAAACGATTGATATTGCAATACGCCAGTGAACAAATGGCTGCCACTGGCGTTAAAGATATTAATTAGACTTTCTTGGTGTTATTGACTAAATAACAAAAAAGCTCAGCGGTTTTCTTGGCATCATATAATGCAGAGTGAGCGTCTTTCTGGCTGAATGGAATATTGGCTAATTCGCAAGCCTGGATCAAACAAAATACTATGACCAAAGATTAACATTGATAACAGATTGCCATTAAATAATTAGATTCAAGAACAGTAATATGCCAGCATTAATAAAGTATGCTGGCACAGGGCTTAGTGGTGTTTAATTATTTTTCTTATATTCTAAAAGCTGCTTTTTGCTCACAGAGCGAATTGATAAAGCATTGTTGTTTAATTTTCTTAATCGGTAAACGGATATGTTTTTCTGCAGAGATAAATCAGTTTTAGATAGGCTTTTGAGATTTTCACCACTTTCATGGGTGAGCATGAAAAGTACGTTACTTTCTGAGCCCCAAAGTCCTTTTTTGAAGTTGGTTCTCTTCACACCCTTAGGAGAAATCGTCACTTTTTTTAAAGTGAAATTCCCGTCATCTTTTAAGGTCAGTGTATAGTTAACAGATTTCCCATCATCCTCTTGCTCTGAGTATTTCCATTGACCTAATAACGTAGCTCGTACTTTTTTATTCCCCTTTGGTATTGATACTGCATCATTGCTTTTGTTTTGCTGGGATGTATTATTATCTGTTACCTTGCCAGTTTCATCGTTGCAGCTGTAAAGGAAAAAAAACAGAGCGAACATTACTGCTAATTTTTTCATTATAGAAATCTCCGTATTTAATTTATCCTACTAGGTTAGCATTGTTCACGAGAAAAACAAACAGCTCAGCGGTTTTCTTAGCGTCATAAAGCGCTGAATGAGCATCTTTCTGACTGAATGGGATATTAGCTAATTCGCAAGCTTGCGCCAAAACCGTATGGCCTAGCACTAATGCAGAAAGCGAAGCCGTATCAAAGCTAGTAAAAGGGTGGAATGGGCTGCGTTTAGTATTAGTTCGCTCAATCGCAGCATTAACAAAGCTCAAATCAAACCAAGCATTATGACCGACTAGCACGCAGCGATTGCAGCCAGAGGCTTTTTGCTCGATGCGTAAGTTTTTAAAGATTTCTTGCAAAGCCCACTTTTCATCAACCGCGCCGCGCAAAGGGTTTTTAATGTCGATACCAGTAAAATCTAGGGCTTTTTGCTCAACGTTTGCGCCTTCAAAGGGCTCAACGTGATAATGATAAGAGTTGGCAACTTCTAAGCGACCTTGCTTATCAAAACGGGTGGTGACGGCGGCAATTTCCAGCAGGGCGTCGGTTTTGGACTCAAAACCGCCTGTTTCTACATCAACAATTACAGGGAAGAAGCCGCGAAAACGGTCTTTCATTTCAAATGCCACTTAATATCCTTAGACTTTAGTCGTCAGTTTTATCAATCTTTAAACTTATTTTTTAAGTTTCCACTCAATCATTTCATCCGCGCGGAATGGGATCAAGTCTTCGTTGCCCAAGTTTAATTTCTTTGGCATTTTCCATTGTTTCTTAACTAAGGTAATGGTGCCTTCATTTCGTGGCAAGCCATAAAAATCAGGGCCATTAAAGCTGGCAAAGGTTTCCAATTGATCCAGTGCGCCTTCTTTTTCAAAGGCTTCAGCATAAAGCTCAATCGCTGCATAAGCGGTATAAGCGCCAGCACAACCGCAAGCTGATTCTTTTGCATCTTGCGAGTGTGGCGCGCTGTCGGTGCCTAAGAAGAATTTTTTTGAGCCAGAAGTTGCCGCTTCGATTAAAGCGGTTTGATGTTCAGAGCGCTTTAAAATCGGCAAACAATACAAATGAGGTCTGATACCGCCCACCAACATATCATTACGGTTATGCAGTAAATGATGAGCAGTAATAGTTGCCGCTACATTATCACCTTGGCTTTTCACAAACTCGACTGCTTGCTTGGTGGTGATATGTTCTAACACTAGTTTTAGTGTCGGGAACTTTGCTAATAATGGCTTTAAGATTGTCTCGATAAACTCAGCTTCACGGTCGAAAATATCAATATGCGAATCGGTCACTTCGCCATGCACTAATAATGGCAAGCCAAGCTCAGCCATCTTCTCAAATACTGGGTAAGCATTTTCGATATTGGTTAAGCCAGAATCAGAATTAGTAGTCGCGCCAGCAGGGTAGAGCTTACAAGCATAGACGAAATCCGAAGCAACCGCTTCTTCTATGTCTTGAACGCTGGTGTTGTCCGTTAGGTATAAAACCATCAATGGCTCAAGCGAAACACCAGAAGGAGTATAGCGTTTAATTGACTTATAATAGTCTTCGGCCATTTCAACCGTGGTCACTGGTGGCACTAAATTTGGCATCACGATAGCGCGGGCAAATTGACGCGCCGCGTCTTGTACTGTGTGCTGCAAGGCCGCACCTGAGCGTAAGTGGATGTGCCAATCGTCAGGTTGAGTAATGGTTATAGTATCCATAGGAATTAAGACAGTTTCAGTCCAAAACAGTTTTATAATCTCGATTGGCGGGCTATTATACGCAACTCGAGTCAATAGTGTAATAGTTTTAAGGTAAGCCCATGCGAATTCTCCACACCATGATCCGAGTTGGCGATCTGGATAAATCCATTGAATTCTATACTGACGTTTTAGGCATGAAATTGATCCGCAAACATGACTATGAGTCAGGTCGATTTACTTTGGCATTTGTTGGATATGGCGAAGAAAAGAACTCAACGGTCATTGAGCTGACTCATAACTGGGATACTAAAGAATATGATTTAGGTAATGGCTTTGGCCATCTAGCCATAGCGGTAGATGATGTTTATCAGGCGTGTGATAAAATTCGCGCCGCTGGTGGCAAGATCACCCGCGAGCCAGGCCCAATGAAACATGGCTCAACCGTCTTAGCTTTTGTGGAAGATCCCGACGGCTATAAAATCGAATTGCTAGAAGATAGACACAATAAATAAGTAGATCAGCTGTAAAGAGAAGAACACCATGCCCAAAAGTGCCAAAACCGTTTTAGCCATTAACTCCATCATTATGATTGCTTTGTTGATTTTAGCTTTTCAGGTCTATATGAATTGGCAGTCGGAATATTTTATGGCCTATTTAAGCGCGGCGGTTATTGGCGGCTTGTTCCTGTGCCAAATGGTGATTATGTATAAAGGACGCAAGCTGTGGAATATGCTCAGAGCCATTATTTATGTTTTGGCGTTATTGGTGGCATTATTCTTTGTGGCGTCCCTAGCGGACTTATTTACCTTGGCAGGCTTCTTTAAATGCTTAGGTTCATTCCTATTGGCTTTTTATTTATTGGGTTTGCGCGGCTATCTTAATTCCAAAGGATTTTTGGGCTATTTCACAGGTTTGGAGCAGGGAGAAGACTAGTCTTCTGTTACTTGCTCAGGCTTTGCAAGCGGAGCAAGTAGTACATATAAAATCCAGCCTAGCCATGATGCCCATACAATAGCTAAAGCCCAAAGCAGTTTCTCCTTGGGTTTTGCTCGTTTCGAAAAGACCAGCAAAATTAGCGGCAATAGCAATAAAATTACGATTAAGGGTTTAAACCAGTCGGGAAGCCAAGAATGCATATTTTGTTCGCTCGTTAGATTAGGGTTAACACTTCTCTAACCAGTGCATCAGCGCCCTTATAAATATCGGAAACTTTAGCATCCAGCATATAACAGGGCGTGGTAACGACTTTATTGACGGAATCAACCACCACTTCGCCATGCGTAGTGTTGGAGTGACTAGCGCCTAAGGATTCCACTGCTTCGGCAACTCCTGAATCATCACCAATGGTTAGGTTTACGTTAGGAATTAGTTTCGCCAAGATGACTGGCGCGATACATAAAGCGCCAATCGGCTTTTTTGCATCATGAGTTGCTCGAACAGCACTTTCGACCTCTGAGTTAATGCTGCAAGCTGGGCCATCAATAGCAAAACTGGATAGATTTAGCGCTGCGCCAAAACCACCAGGCATCACTAAAGCATCAAAATCATCAATATTAAATTCTGATAATGGCTTAATATCGCCACGAGCAATACGTGCTGATTCCACTAACACATTACGGCTTTCCGAAACCTGTTCGCCAGTTAAGTGGTTTTGTACCTTAAATTGCTCTACATCAGGCGCAAAGCACTGATAGTTAGCTCCTTGTTGATCCAAAGCCAATAAAGTCATAACCGACTCTTGGATTTCAGCTCCATCTTGGAAACCGCAACCAGATAAAATTACTGCTATGTTTTTGCTCATAATTTACTGTTCCTACTGCTTAAATTAGGGTGGCTGACTCGGCAAATATATCAAAACACCCTGATTCATCTAAAAATATTCTATAGTGTTTGAGTGCTTTCGGTGGATAGCCAGAAAGATCTCTTTTAAGAAATTGTTTAAGTTCTTTCGACTTTGGCAATTCTACAACCTTAAAATATGGTTCAATCATTGATTTATCACAATGGTATAATGCTGTGAATTGGTGGTATTTGACCTCATCAAATTTAATAAGTTTATCGCCAACTTCATTAACTTCTACGGTTAAAAGAGCTTGTTTTCCTTCAGTATGAAATTTGCATCCTGAATAAAGCCCTGTATCAAATTCCCCTAACTCTATTGTACTCATAATGATCCAAAATAATTATAGTTAGTGCTATTAGAAATAAGACTTGAGTCTATTGTCAAATCCTTTAGAATTAGGGTATCTATTGCTCAAGAAGGGGCGGCATTCTTAGTCAGCACCTTTGGCAATCATTATCAAAACTTTATATAAGCCGTTGGTATGGCTTATTGAGAACAGAGAGAAAACAACAAATGCCAGTCATTACATTACCTGATGGTAGCAAACGTGAGTTTGATGAATCGGTGTCGGTTTACGACGTAGCCCATAATATTAGTCCAGGCTTAGCTAAAGCAGCCTTAGCGGGGCGGGTCGATGGCGAGTTGGTGGATACCAGCTTCGTGATGGACAAAGATTCAAGTTTGGCGATTATTACTGATCGCGACGAAGATGGCTTAGAAGTAATCCGTCACTCAACCGCCCACTTATTAGCACAAGCGGTACAGCGATTACATAAAGATGTTCAGGTAACCATTGGGCCAGTGATTGATGATGGTTTTTATTATGACTTTGCCACAGAGAAGCCATTTACTGAGGAAGACCTAAAAGCGATCGAAAAAGAAATGACTAAGATCGTGAAAGAGAATATCAAGGTTGAGCGCTCAGTGATGGGGCGTGACGAAGCAGTTAAATTTTTCCGTGATATGGGCGAAGAATACAAAGCGGAAATCATTGAAGATATTCCAGCGGGCGAAGAATTGTCATTATATCGTCAGGGCGACTTTATCGATTTATGTCGTGGTCCACACGTGCCATCGACCGCTAAATTAAAAGCATTCAAGTTAATGAAGGTTGCCGGTGCTTATTGGCGTGGTGATTCGAATAACGCCATGTTGTCGCGTATTTATGGTACGGCTTGGACCAACAAAAATGATCTGAAAGATTATTTACACCGTTTAGAAGAAGCGGAAAAGCG
>JABXIW010000485.1 GCA_013372875.1 Gammaproteobacteria bacterium
CCATTTGCAACTTGTGATCTTTTTGTCACCTTCCCAAGTTGGGCTCCGTTAAACCAATGGGTTCCTTGGATGTTTGAAGCGTATGGCGATTGTTCAAAAGTTGTTTGGCAGTTCTTCGACTTATCGATGCCACAATGGTTGGTGGTTATCTTCGCTGGTAACTTGGTTGCTTTGGCGTTGATCGTGATTGCACAGTTCTTTCCGGTGAAACGTAAGAATCCAATTCGTTAAGGCGTATAAAAATATAGATGAGAAAAAGCCGACCTTAGGGTCGGCTTTTATTGGGTTCGATTCAGTAACTCGCTTTTATAGTGTTACTTACCACAACATTGCTTGAACTTTTTACCGCTCTCACAAGGGCATGGATCGTTACGACCTACATCTTTAAATGGGTTTAGGCTTTGAGATTTATTGCCGACCATTAGTTCATCTGCACCCAATGCGACTTCAACTAACATCAAATCAAGTTGATCAACAAGGTCTGTTAACGCTGGCGGCGTTTCAATGCCCGCGTCACGCATATGTTGCTGAGTAGACTCTTCATCAATGGCTAGCATCATTGTGGTAAGCAGCGCTTGCAGCATACGCTGTAAACCATCATTTAACTCAACCTCTTGCCACTGCTCTTCAATCAAAGGCCAAACCGACATGAAACCTTCAGCAAAATCAGCTAACTGCTCAGGATCTTTTCCAGTTAGCTCTAGAGCTGAATACTCATTACGTAAAATACGGTTATGTTGCTTGTGAATTTGCTCTTCGGCCGCTGGCTGAATCGATTTAAAACCTTCACCAAATAGCGGCTCAAGCCAGGCCTCTGGCGCCAAAGGTTTTGTGGTTAGGTTTGCGGCAAGTACCGCACCTTCAATAAATAGCGAAGATTCATCAAGTTGAACTTCACCTTTTTCAATCAAAGTGTATTGCATGACATCTGGTTTCCCATGAATTTGGCGGCATTATACTCCAATACAAGTGAGATGCCAGTTGGCACCAGCGCCGAGTCTTTTAATGACAAACTTAGCCGACATCGCTACAATCGCCCTCCTTTTTATCACCAAACTGTATTAGGCAAACTATGCGAGTTGTATTAGGCCCAATGGAAGGCGTTTTAGACCATTTGATGCGCCAAATCCTGACCGAAATAAACGACTATGATCTGTGTGTGACGGAGTTCGTTCGAGTGATCGATCAAGTCCTGCCAGACCATGTCTTTCATCGCTTATGTCCGGAGCTTATGCAAGGCTCTCAGACCACTTCTGGTGTGCCTGTACATATTCAACTACTAGGCCAAGAGCCTCACTGGATGGCGGAAAACGCAATCCGAGCAGCAGAGCTTGGCGCGCGCGGCATCGACCTAAATTTTGGTTGCCCAGCAAAAATGGTCAACAAAAGCAAAGGAGGTGCGGCGCTATTGCAGCATCCTGAGTTGATTCATAGCGTGGTAAAAGCATGCCGTGACGCAGTGCCTGCGAATATCCCTGTATCCGCAAAAATTCGTCTGGGCTGGGAAAACCCTGAAGACTGTTTTGAAATCGTGGATGCGATTCAATCTGCGGGAGCGAATGAACTGACCGTTCACGCTCGTACTAAGCAAGGCGGTTATAAAGCATCTGAAATCAAGTGGGAATACATCAATAAAATTCGCGAGCGATTCTCCATCCCTTTGATTGCCAATGGTGAAATCTGGAATTTCGAAGATGGTCAACGCTGCATTGAAACCACTGGTGTCGACTCTCTGATGGTGTGCCGTGGTGCGTTCAACATTCCTAACCTAGGTAACATGGTAAAACACAACCACACGCCAATGGTTTGGTCTGATGTGGTCGACCTGCTGATCTACTACTCAAAGTTTGAAATGAAGGGTGATAAAGGTTTGTACTATCCAAACCGCGTGAAGCAATGGTTCGCTTACCTGCGCCAATCTTACCCAGAAGCTAACGAATTATTCCGCGAAATCCGAACATTTAATAAAGCAGCACCGATTGTTGAGCACATCCAGCGCTACCGCGATGAACTCCAATCGCGTCAAAGCCAAGTGGCTTAAGCACTCCACATGCGCGAATTGTGCGTGATGGTTGAACGACAAGTACAAAAAAGGGCGATATTATCGCCCTTTTAGCTATTTGTCAGACTGCCTTTTAGCAAGCGCGCCTCGAACTAATAACAAATCTTGTTCTTTCCGGTACTTTTCGCTTCATAGAGCTTCTCATCAGCCGCCTTGAACAGTTCATCAAAGCTTTCTGCTTTGCTTGCAGAGCTAAAGACCACACCACCTGACACGGTAAATCCATTCTTCGTAACTCGTCGAGATCGTTCATCAATCGCTTTTTTGACTCGTTCGAGAATGTGCTTCATCCCTTCAATATCTTCATCGTATATCGCGAGAATAAACTCTTCGCCACCAAAGCGAGATGCGACGTCACTGTGACGAATGTTGTCTCGGATGCACTTCGCGACCAGTTGAATCGCAGAGTCACCTACATCATGGCCGTAAGTATCATTGATAGTCTTAAAGTTATCGATATCGAACACAGCCAATGCCACGTTCTTCTTCGTCATTTTATTACGCCAAACGGCCTGCATTCCTCTGCGGTTGAGCAGCCCTGTCATTGGGTCTCTTGCAGCAAGATCTTTAAAGTAGCGACGTTCGGTGTGCATGTTGACATAAAACAGTACTACGGTACTCAATACGTAAATAAAGACGGCGACCATAATACTGTACTTTTCAAAGAACGTTAAATTCTTAATCTCGCTCCATAAGTTATATTCGTAATAAATACTGTGATTGGCACTCAAGCGCTCTTTTTCAATGAGCTTGATCCGCACGGCATCTTCAGGAATCGTTTGGAAATTGGAAACTAAGTGCAGCTTCCCGACAAGGTTTTCAGAAGTCGTGAGCAGCGCATCGACATCAAAATCAATCGAGAGCACCCCTTGGTGGACGCCTTTTTCGTAAATTGGCACTGTTAAACTGATGATTTGCCCTTCCATGGAATCAAGCATCGGCCCAGGCCCAGCCAATGTAATGTTGACCTTATCTTGCGCGGTTTTTTGCCAGAATGGCCTCGCCTTTAACGTTGACCAAAGCTCTTTAGTAAAATTCTTCGCGTACTTATCGGGCGACGAAATCACATAACCACGTTTATCGATGTAATGGATACCAACAATGTGGGATTCAATATCATGAAGGAAGGACAAAGAAGGGGCAAAGCCTGCTTTTTGCTCTGCAAGTTTGTTGATTTTCGTCCCTGCCTGACACAAGCTTTTTTCGCCGACGATCATGTAATCAACATCAACCGCTGGCAGGCCATCGCTGTAAACGTTCTCCAATAGCAAAACATCAATCGGCCATATATAGCAGATGTCGCCTTTCACAATAGAGTTATGCTCTTCAGAAAGAGGGTTCGCGAAGTTTGAATAGTTGGTAAAGCTGTAGTCCAGTGCAGTTAAGACTTTGATACCACGAGTTAACGCTCTATCGATACGCGAATATTCAGTATCAATATAGCGATTGACTGCATCGTAGTAGTTTTTTGTAGTAACGAGCATTACCACAATGAATAGAACTAAAGGAAAGAAAACAACAAATGAGAGGCTAAATCGCCTTTGGTTAACCATTGAGTACCATTGTTTAAGTGTTCGCCTCTCATATGCATCGGCTTAAAGAGGCTGTTTATAGTTATTAATGAACATATTCACAAATTTTAATAAATATAGAATGCGGTGTCACTTCACTTGCCACAAATTGATACTTAATGCTGCCATATTGACAGAAACATGACCTTCACAATCAATTATTTCACACTTATCTAATAATTGATGCAAGTGTTTCGCATTCAAGCCTAACTGCCACAATGGTAGGTCAATCGTGCTTTCTTGTAGACCAATATTGACTGCAACAATGAGAGTCTCTTCACCAAGCTGTCTTGCATAAGCAAATGCCCTTTCGTCACAATAAAGCCATTGCATGCTGCCAGATTGTAGTGCTTTGAACTGTTTACGAATTTCAATCCACTGTTGGTACAGATGGAGCCAAGGAGAACCCTGAACTAAATGCCAAGGGAAACAACGTCTGTTATCTGGGTCAAAGCTTCCCTCAAGACCGACTTCACTACCATAATAAATGCATGGTGCGCCGACATAAGTCATGAGTA
>JABXIW010000276.1 GCA_013372875.1 Gammaproteobacteria bacterium
TGGTGCATGATGCCGTTACCTGGTGGAACTACGTTAACGTTTTTAAATGCAGTTTTACACCAGTTGATAAAATGGAAACGATCTTCGTTACGGCGGTCTTCAATCGCACGGTTTTTCTCAAAAGCGTTTTCTTCGTATCCCGCGTGTTCTACCGCTAATGAATGGTCCACAATTAATTGCGTAGGAACTACAGGATTAATCTGCGCAGGGTCACCACCCTTTTCTGCAATCGCATCACGTAAACCGGCTAAATCAACAAAAGCAGTTTGACCTAAAATATCATGACAAACTACACGCGCCGGAAACCATGGAAAATCCAAATCGGTTTTGCGATAAATAATTTGTTTTAGAGAATCGGTTAAGGTCTCAGGACTGCAACGACGCACTAGGTTCTCGGCCAACACTTTTGAAGTATATGGAAGCTTGTCATAGGAGCCAGGCTCGATTGCTTCTACTGCTTCGCGAGTATCGAAATAATCTAAATTGCTATTTGGTAATGCTTTACGGAAATTGGTGTTCATAAATTAACTATAAAATTCTTGTACTGTGTAAAAACAAAACCCGCGGACAAGCCGCGGGTTAAATTATTATCTATCTGCTAAAGGAACAAACTCTTGGTCATCTGGACCATGATAGTTAGCTGAAGGACGAATAATCTTTCCGTCAACTCTTTGCTCCATTACGTGTGCTGCCCAACCAGTAATACGCGAACAAACAAAGATAGGCGTGAACATTGACGTTGGAATACCCATCTTGTTATACGAAACCGCAGAGAACCAATCTAGGTTCGGGAACATTTTTTTCTCGTCCCACATGATAGTCTCTAAACGTTCTGCAACGTCATATAACTTCATATCACCCTGCTCTTCAGAAAGTTCTTTTGCCACTTGTTTGATCACTTCGTTACGTGGATCAGAAACCGTATAAACTGGGTGGCCAAAACCGATAACGATTTCTTTACGCGCTAAACGCTCTTTAATATCAGCTTCTGCGTGATCCGCTGAGTCATAACGCATTTGGATATCTAAAGCCACTTCGTTTGCACCACCGTGCTTAGGACCACGAAGTGCGCCAATACCACCACAAATTGCAGAGTACATGTCTGAGCCTGTACCCGTGATTACACGGCTTGTGAAAGTCGAAGCGTTGAACTCATGCTCGGCGTATAAGTTTAAAGAAATCTGCATCGCACGAACCCAAGAGTCAGGGCAAGATTCGCCATGCAATAAATGTAAGAAATGACCAGCAATAGAGTCTTCATCAGTTTCTAGATCAATGCAAACGCCATTGTGTGAGAAGTGGTACCAGTACAATAACATTGATGGGAAAGAAGCCATTAGTCGATCGGCAATATCTTTTGCTTCGTTCATTGGTTGGCTTTCGCGCTCTGGTAAAACCGTGCCCAACATTGAACAACCTGTACGCAAGACATCCATTGGGTGTGCGTTTGCTGGAATCAATTCTAATGCGTCTTGAACTAATGCTGGTAAGCCACGAAGTGCTTTCAATTTACGCTTATAATTTTTTAGCTCAGCAGCGTTTGGTAATTTACCGTGAATTAAAAGGTGTGCGACTTCTTCAAACTCAGCGTTTGCTGCTAAATCTAAAATATCGTAACCACGGTAGCTTAAATCGTTACCCGTACGACCTACGGTACATAATTGGGTGTTACCTGCTGCAACGCCAGAAAGTGCAACTGACTTTTTTGGCTTTGGCAGATTTGAATTATTAGCTTGTTCAGACATCATTAACTCCTAAAATAAAATTCTTAACTATTCTTTTAGCTTACTTCTCTTTTTACTATTTCTCTTTACCTTCTGAGAATAAGCTATCTAATTTTTTTTCGTACTCGTGGTAGCCTAAGTGTGCGTATAATTCTTCACGCGTTTGCATAATATCCACCACGTCACGCTGATGACCATTCGCTAATACAGACTTATAGAAAGTTTCAGCGGCACGATTCATTGCACGGTAAGCACCACAGCAATATAAAACGATATCCACGCCTACATCGCCTAACTCTTCACAGGAGAATAATGGCGTCGCTCCGAATTCAGTAATGTTCGCTAAAATTGGAGCATCAACTTGTGATTTAAAAGTTTTGTAATCCTCAAGTGTGCGCATCGCTTCTGGAAAAATCATATCAGCACCCGCTTCTAAACAAGCATTGGCACGATCGATTGCTGACTGCATACCTTCAACCGCTAAAGCGTCGGTACGCGCCATAATCACAAAGTTTTCATCAGTACGCGCATCTACCGCAGATTTAATGCGATCAACCATTTCTTGTTGCGAAACGATTTCTTTATTTGGGCGGTGGCCACAGCGTTTAGCAGCAACTTGATCTTCCATATGGAAACCAGCTGCGCCAGATTTAATCAAAGCACGAGTGGTTCGTGCGATATTAAAAGCACCACCAAAACCGGTATCGATATCAACGATTAATGGCAAAGAACAAACGTCAGTAATACGACGAATATCCACTAATAAATCTTCTGCTGTAGAAATACCTAAATCAGGCATACCCAAAGAGTTCGCAGCAACACCACCACCTGAAAGATAAACGGCTTTGTGCCCTACAGCTTCAGCCATGCGCGCTGCGTAAGCTGTAATAGTACCCATTAATTGTAGCGGATGATTTTCTGCAACCGCTTGACGAAATTTTAAACCTGCACTCATGATTTTTCCTACTTATTCTCTTCTTTCAATATATTTAATTTTTCAAAAATATCGAGTAATACAACTATGATGAATACAGCAATGGCTAATGACCAATTTAACGGTTCACCACTGCCCCACTCATACTTTTCAAATAAAAAGCTCATTAAAAAGTAATACGCTACCGGGAAGGCGATAATGTAAACAACTGATCTTTTGATGCTTTTTATTTTATTATCTAAAGACAAAGAACGATATTTATTAAAACGAGATTTCATTACTTATCTAGCTTCACTTTCCAAATCGCCGGCCCAGTCTTATGGACACTTTCTCCTGATGAATCTACCGCTACCGTCACTGGCATATCCACCACATCAAACTCATAAACCGCTTCCATACCAAGCTCAGGGAAAGCAACGACTTTTGAATGTTTAATCGCTTTAGATACCAGATATGCAGCACCGCCCACAGCCATGAGATAAACCGACTTATGCTTTTTAATCGCTTCAATCGCGACATCGCCTCGTTCAGCCTTACCAATCATGCCCAATAAACCTGTCTTATCGAGCATCATTTCAGTAAACTTATCCATACGAGTCGCTGTTGTTGGGCCTGCAGGGCCTACCGCTTCATCACGAACGGCATCTACTGGACCAACATAGTAAATAAAGCGATTATTGAAATCTAAGCCTTCTGGTAAGCCTTCGCCCGAATCGAGTAAATCTTTAATTTTCTTATGAGCAGCATCACGACCAGTTAAAATTTTACCGTTTAGCAGCAACACATCACCGGGCTGCCAGCTAGCAACTTCTTGTTCCGTGATATTATTCAAGTCCACTCGCTTGGCATCGGCCGAAGCTTCGTATTCCATATCTGGCCAATCTTCGATCGACGGTGGAGTCAATATAGCTGGGCCAGTGCCGTCTAATGTGAAATGTATATGACGAGTTGCTGCACAGTTCGGGATCATAGCGACTGGCTTTGATGCTGCGTGAGTTGGCCAATCTTTTATTTTGACATCAAGAACGGTAGTTACGCCGCCAAGCCCTTGGGCGCCAATACCAAGTTTATTCACCGCTTCGTAAATTTCGATACGCAACTCTTCCACACGATTTGATGGACCGCGTCTTAACAGCTCCTGCATATCAATGGGATCCATTAGGGATTCTTTAGCTAAAACCATGGCCTTTTCAGCAGTTCCACCAACACCGATACCAAGCATTCCTGGTGGACACCAGCCAGCACCCATCTTTGGCACTGTTTCAACAACCCAATCCACAATTGAATCGGATGGATTTAGCATCACGAATTTAGTTTTATTTTCTGAGCCGCCGCCTTTGGCTGCAACAGTCACATCAACCTTATCGCCTTTAACCATTTTGACATGCACCACTGCTGGTGTGTTGTCTTTCGAGTTAATGCGCTTACCAGCAGGGTCCATTAAAACCGAAGCTCTAAGCGGGTTATCAGGGTTTAAATAAGCACGGCGAACACCCTCGTCCACCATTTCTTGAATATCCATGCCACCTTCAAAGCGTGCATCCATCCCAATTTCCACAATAGCCATGGCAATACCCGTATCTTGACAAACGGGGCGATGGCCCATGGCCGACATACGAGAATTGACCAAAATTTGCTTCATGGCATCTTTGGCCGCTGGGCTTTCTTCTTTTTCATAAGCCGCAGTCATGGCCTGCACAAAATCTTTTGGATGGTAATAAGAAATGTATTGGAAAGCGTCAGCTACGCTTGAGATAAAGTCTTCGCTCTTTATTACACTCATGGGAGTATGGCTCCAAGTCGCTAATCAAAAGGCCGTATGATTGTTTCTATACAATCTGGCGAGAAATCTCTAAAATCAGCTCATAAGTATAACTGCTGGATCAGGCGTTTCCCAAATTTTAAAGGCCATTAATTTCAAGAACAGCAGCTTTTGTCGCTTTTTTAAACAGTTTAGGACGAGATGAGCAATTTAGAGTCACAATTTGTTGAGTTTCCTTATCGCGATCCGGCTGGCGTTCGGCAATTATTTAGTTACTTTGCTGATGAAAAGTGGGCATTATTACTCGATAGTGGCAAAACCATTCATCAGGCCGCTAAATTCGATCTGATTTTAGCCAGGCCTCAAGCGAGCTTATCGTTTCATAATGGCAAATCTTCGCTGCAAGGGTTTGAGCTTCCATTGGAGCATCAGCCCTTTGCTGATTTGCGACGCTTTTATCAAGCTGGTTTAAAACACTATGAACCTTTACCAAATGAATTTGCTGGCTTGCCATTTCATGGAGGTATTGCTGGCTACGCTAGTTATGACTTAGGGCGTTATATCGAAAAACTCCCTGAGCTTTCAGAAGCAGACATTGATTTACCTGAAATGGCTTTTGGCTTGTATGAATGGGCATTTATTAGTGACCATTATCAGAAAAAAAGCTATTTACTACGATTCTCGCTTTCCGATAAACCAAGCCAGCAGTCCTATTGGTTAGATATTATTGCTGAGCTTGAAGACTACTATCAGCGAGCTGGTGCAGCTAAATACCCAAGTTTTGAGCTTAATAGTGATTGGCAATCCAATATGAATGAAGCTGGTTATAAAGATCGTTTCCAGAAAGTTCATGACTATATCCATGCTGGTGATTGTTATCAGGTTAATCTTGCCCAACGTTTTGAAGCAAAATTCAGCGGCCACCCTTGGATGGCCTATTTGCAACTAACGAAACACAACCAAGCACCCTTTTCTGCTTATATGAATTTAGGTCAGCAGCAAATTTTGTCCGTATCACCAGAGCGATTTATACAAATCGAAAAAGATTCTTTACATGGTTCTGGCAAAGATCATGTCATTACTCAGCCGATTAAAGGCACTCGCCCTCGCAGTAACGATCCGATTGAAGACAAAGCCTTGTCCGATGAACTACTAAGCAGCGAAAAAGATCGCGCAGAAAATTTAATGATTGTGGATCTGTTGCGAAATGATATTGGTCGAACGGCCGAATACGGATCAGTAAATGTGTCCAAATTGTTCGAGCTGCAAAGCTTTATTTCCGTACATCATTTAGTCAGTACTATAGAAGCAGACTTAGCTGATGGCAAAGACGGTTTTGATTTGCTCGAAAATTGTTTCCCTGGCGGCTCGATCACTGGCGCACCGAAAATTCGTGCTATGGAAATCATTGAAGAGCTAGAACCCCATAGACGCAGCATCTATTGCGGCTCGGTTTTATACTATGATTTTAGAGGTTTTTTAGATTCGAGCATTACTATTCGAACTTTAGTTACAGAAGATCAAAAGATTTACGCTTGGGGCGGCGGTGGCTTAGTTGCTGACTCTGAAGCTGATAGTGAATATCAAGAAACTTATCATAAACTAAGTAAAATCTTACCTATTTTAAGTCCTAAACAAGAAACGCCTAATGATTAAGCTCGAACAAATCCAACAAGCATTGGAGCAAGCAGATCATGTAAAGCCGAAAGTGTCGCAATTGCAGCCGAGTGCTGTTTTGGTGCCGATAGTTGAACGAGCAGCAGGATTACAATTAATTCTGACCCAAAGATCCGAACACTTAAAACATCATCCCGGGCAAATTAGCTTCCCCGGAGGCCGCATGGACGATACGGATAAAAGCCTTATTCATACCGCGTTACGAGAAACCGAAGAAGAAATTGGCATCCCTGAATCAAAAATCGAAGTACTTGGTAAACTTGGCTTACAACCAACAGTCAGTCAGTTTATGATCCAGCCGATAGTAGGCTTAGTAGAATCAAGTTACGATTTTATTATCAATCATGATGAAGTGGATGAAGCTTTTGAAGTGCCGCTCGATTTTGTTTTTGACCCAAGCAACCAACAAAAATCCTATCGCGAATTCAATGGTATTCGATACCCAATTTACGCCATGCCCTATCAAGGTCGGAATATTTGGGGCGCCACCGCGCAAATCATCGTTAGCTTCTCTAAATTATTGTAAATAACCTCAGCTGGTCAGAGATGCAATCGCTAGTCACTGATCGATTTTCTAAGTACAATTCATTAATTAAATTATAAAGAGATAATCGTCTTGGCAATTAGTGTTTTTGATATGTTCAGTATCGGTATTGGCCCATCGAGTTCACATACGGTTGGTCCGATGCGTGCTGCACGTCGTTTTGTTGAGTCATTGGCAAAAAACAACCTTTTGGATGATACCCACAGAGTTGTCAGTAAACTCTATGGCTCGCTAGGCGCAACAGGCAAAGGTCATGGCTCAGACAAGGCGGTATTACTGGGTTTAGAAGGCGAACGTCCAGATAAAATCGATCCTGATATTATTCCTGAACGCTTGGAAGCGATCCGCAACGACAAAAAAGTCCTCTTGAACGGTACTCATCAAATCAAGTTTAACGAAGACGATGATTTGGTGCTGTATAAAAAAAGAAGCCTGCCAAGACACTCGAATGGCATGGTGTTTTATGCTTATGATAAAGCGGGCAATGAACTGAAATCCATAACCTATTATTCAGTGGGTGGTGGCTTTGTAGTCAATGAAGACGTTGATGCTGATAGTCCCGTAATGGAAGACAATACTGAAGTTAAGTACCCTTTCACCAGTGCTGCTGAATTGATCAGTTTATGCAAAGAACATGGTCTCAAAATCAGTACTTTAATGATGGAAAACGAAAAAGCCTGGCGTCCAGAAGCAGAAGTTCGCGAAAAACTGCTGGAAATTTGGAGCGTAATGAAAGCCTGCATCAAGCGCGGCTGTGATCGCGAAGGTATCTTACCAGGCGGTTTGAAAGTTAAGCGTCGCGCTCATGGCATCTACATGAAGCTCAAATCCGATCCTCATAGCACCACCGATACTTTATCGGCCATGGATTGGGTTGATCTTTACGCACTGGCAGTAAATGAAGAAAACGCTGCTGGTGGCCGCGTAGTCACAGCGCCAACTAACGGTGCCGCTGGCATAATCCCGGCAGTGCTATTTTATTATATGAAGTTCAAACATGGCGCTGACGAAGAAGGCGTGATTGATTTTCTACTAACTGCTGCGGCTATTGGTATTTTGTATAAACTTAATGCGTCTATTTCTGGTGCAGAAGTTGGCTGCCAGGGTGAAGTCGGAGTGGCCTGTTCTATGGCTGCAGGAGCATTGACCGAAGTCTTAGGCGGAACTTGCGAGCAAGTAGAAAACGCTGCTGAAATTGGCATGGAACATAATCTTGGATTAACTTGCGACCCAGTTGGTGGTTTAGTGCAGGTTCCTTGTATCGAGCGCAATGCTATGGCATCGATCAAAGCCATTAATGCTTGCCGTTTGGCTTTACGCGGCGATGGTGAGCATAAAGTATCGTTGGATAAAGTGATTAAAACCATGTGGGATACAGGCATGGATATGCGAGAAAAGTATAAGGAAACAGCGAGAGGTGGATTAGCAGTTCATATTATTGAATGCTGATTCTAGTGCCTTTGTTTGCTAATACTTTGTTAAATAACAATTTTAGAACGCTCATTTATAATTTATAAAATCACAACCTAAAATTATTATTTGTCTCGTCTTAGCCGCACACGGCTACTAGAACCTTATTTTACCTCAGATTTTAAAACCGCATTTGCCACGATTAGCTTAACTCTGAAGGCTAAGGCTAGAATAAAGTGTAGGGATATTCTAAACTGTAATTAGATTGTTAGAAGGATTTAACCATGGAAAAAGTTTTAATCACTGGCGGCACTGGCTTTATAGGCCGCCATCTCATTCCCGCCTTGGAACAAAGCGGCTATAAAGTTTTGGTCAAATCGCGCACTCCTGAAAAATTTAAGGACGATTTCTTTTTTCGAAATGTCGACTTTTATTGGGATTTTGATGAAACCCCGCCAGCTGATGCAGTGGTAAATCTATGTGGTGAAAACCTTGCTAATAAACGCTGGACAGTAAAACAAAAACGAAAAATTTATACCAGCCGCATTGAGGAAACCATTAAGCTGGTAGACTGGATAGATAAACAAGAAGAAAAACCACATACATTTATTTCGGGATCGGCCATTGGTTTTTACGGCAGTCGCGGCGATGAAATTCTTAATGAAAAATCTGAGCACGGCGATTTGAAAGAGTTTCAGGTTAAACTGTGTAATAACTGGGAGTTATCGGCGAAGCGCGCTGCTAGCATGGGCATTCGAACCTCCATTATTCGTACGGGAGTAGTTCTTGGTGACGACGGTGCCTTATCTAAAATGTTAACGCCATTTAAGCTAGGTTTAGGTGGAAAACTTGGAACCGGTAAACAATGGTTTTCCTGGATCCACATTCAAGATCAAGTCAGTGCCATGATGCATATCCTTAAAGATCCGAACCTTTTTGGGCTCTACAATTTAACTGCACCCAATCCTGTAACCAATGCTGAACTAACGCAAAAACTGGCGTCGAAACTAGGTAAAAAAGCGAGTTTAAATGTGCCTGCATTTGCCTTAAAACTTCGATTAGGTGAGTTCGCAAATTTATTATTAACAGGGCAAAAAGTTTTGCCAGAAGCCTTACAGCACTCTGGCTTTGAGTTTCAATATCCAACGCTAGATGCAGCGTTAGAAGATTTGATTGATATTTAAATTAGTCGGTTTTGGCCGATTTTGCTTGTTTTATTAACTCCTTGACATCGGCTCTTAATCGCGCGGCGTCATAAAGAATACCGTTCTTAATGGTGTATTTTACACCACCCACTCTTTTCGCCACATTATCCAAACCAAGACGATAATGACCAGTGCCATAAAGCACTTTAAAATTGGCAATAGGGTTTTCTTCTAGGATCACTAGATCTGCGAGCTTACCAGGGATCACCGAGCCAATTTGCTCTTGCATACCAAGCGCTTCTGCGCCATTTAAGGTGGCCGATTGGATTACTTCCAGCGGATGAAAACCAGCCTCTTGCAACAACTCCATTTCACGGATATAGCCAAAACCGAAAATTTTATAAATATAGCCAGCATCAGAGCCAATGGTTACACGTCCACCATGATTTTTATAATCATTTAAAAAGTTCATCCACTTACGGAAATTGGCTTTCCAGTCTATTTCGTTCTGGGTGGTCCAATCAAAAAAGTAAGATCCGTGCGATTCACGATTAGGCTCAAAAAATGCTTTTAGTTTGGGGTGAGTGTAATCTTCATGCCAATCCGCATTGCGCTCGCGCATCACATCGCGACTGGCTTCATAAATGGTCATAGTCGGATTGATAGTAAAATCCAATTCAATCAATTCGTCACGCACCGCATTCCATTTGTCACTACCCTGCTCCGCTGCTTGTTGCCATAAACGTCCTGCCTCGGTAAAACGATGTGACTCGTTGTTGTAATTATAATCGAGTGGATAATCCTGAATGATTTGCCCTTCAAACATAGCTTCAGGCAAACCATACCAATGCTCCATGGTGGTTAGCCCCATACGAGCCGAATCAAGCGCGTTGGTGCCAACTACGTTGAGCTGGGCATGATGCATAGCGGTTCCTAAGCCTTGCTTTTTAGCTTCATCCAGCGCCGCAGCCATCATATTTTTAGGCAAACCAAAGAACTTAATGCCTTTAGCGCCTTTTTTAGCTACGTGACGCACCCATTTGCGTGTTTCTTCGGGCGTAGTGATTTGACTATTCCAGTCCATATTAAAGCCAATGTACGGAATAATTCGTGGCGCAGTTATTTGATTGTCATCACTGAGTTTTTGATGTTTTAGTGTCCAATCTAAACCATTAAAGCTACCCGGTTCGCGCACCGTAGTAATACCATGGGCTAACCATAATTTGAACGGGTATTCTGCTGGTAAGCCATCTACACTGCCTGCGATATGACCATGAAGATCAATAAAGCCTGGCAAAACATAATGCCCGCTAATATCAATGACTTTATCTAAATCATTGACTTGAGGTCTGCGGCCTTCTTTAATTGCAACACCAGGCGCACCAACTGAACGTACCGATATAATTTTGTTATCCTGAATAACAATATCCACAGGCCCTGTGGGTGGCGCACCTTCGCCGTTAATTAAGATGCCACCTCTTAGGATCAATCGATTAAATGGCCCCTCACCTTCTGAGCGTTTTGGGGCATCTAGAGTGGCAGCTGATAGCCAATTAGAAAATAAAATACAAGCGGTTGCTAATATTAATTTTTTCATTATTAAATTCCGGTTTAAAATTTATTCGACTTTATCACAATTTAGTCTAAAGACTTCTAGCCAATTTTTACCATCATCCAAGTTTGAAGACTCGTATTTCCAATCAAAGTGCTTATCGCTGATATTGTGAAAAGTGATTTTTGCTTTATGCGCAGGTCGCTGTGCACTGGCGGGATAATCGCCATTCATGACCAATAATTTTTCATCAAAAGTAGCTTCAAAATCTTGGAATCTGGCTAGCTTGTCAAAAGTCCAAGTCATAAGCCATTTATCAGTTTTTGGGTTATAAATGCGCATATTAGTTCCCATACCAGGAGCGGATAAATCTTTTGCCTGTGGATACCAATAATCTTGGATCGCATGACCATTTAAAATATAACGCCATTCCCATCGTGATACTTGTTCAGGAATTTGCCAAGTACCATCTTGTTGCAAGATTTGACGTTTGCAATGCCAATTGCCCATTAAAACCTGCATCTTTGCAACGCTTTTTGCTGCATCTGCTGCTGGCTCTAAACGAGTATAATCTGCGGAGCTGACTGAACTCCAAGTAAGCAGTGAAATAGTAGTAATAACTGAGAGTTTTCTTAGCATAATGGCCTCCTTTTGCTTCATTGGACAATGCCGCAATTATGGCGCTTCTGCAAAGATAAAGTGTGTCGAAATGTTACTAAAAGTAGTGGTTATTTTTTTAGGTTAACCACACCATTCGGTACATGACCACTAGCGATATGCTCTTTAGCACGCTCAATATGCCCTTCTTGATCATCAAAAAACACATCCGCACCAAAGGCTTTTAAGAATTGTGTTTTATCCATACCACCTAAAAACAAGGCTTCATCAATGCGAATATCCCAATACCGAAGCGTTCTAATTACCCTCTCATGAGCGGGTGCTGAACGCGCTGTAACTAAGGCAGTTCTTATTGGACACTCTTCGGAAGAATATTCTTTTTGAATTTTATGTAACGCCGCTAAAAAGTTTTTGAAGGGCCCGCCTTCTAGCGGCTTTTGGGCTGAAGCCTTTTCGTGCTTGGTAAACTCTTCTAAACCACTTTGCTGATAAACCTTTTCAGCTTCATCGGAAAACAAAACGGCATCACCATCAAAGGCAAATTTTATATGCTCAGCATCCGCCGTAGCTTGATTTGGCGCAACTATGGTCGCGGCAGCAATACCGTTATCGATAGCTTGCTTCACATCATAAGGGTTCGTTGATAAAAATAAGTGCGCGCCAAATGCCGAAGCGTATAAATAAGGACTATTGCCTGAAGTAAAAGCTGCTCGGGTAATTTGTAATTGATGATTCTCTATCGAATTAAAGACTCGCAAGCCAGTATCCGCACTGTTTCTTGAGAGCAAAATTACCTCAACTCGAGGCTTGTCTTTAGCATCTAAATTAAGTGCTAATAACTTTTTAACTAGCCCAAAAGCAGCGCCTGGACTGAGCATTTCATCTTCATGCTCAATTTGATATTGAGCATAAGTATCGACACCCTTTTCAAGATAAACTCTATGGCTATCAGCTAAATCAAACAGGGCGCTTGACGAAATCGCAATAACCAGAGTGTCGTTAAATGCTATTGGCATAAGCTATTAAAAATCCTCACAATCTTCTTCAAACTCACACTCATCATCTTCAATAGACGGCTTTCCGTCATGAATTAGAAATTCACGTCTTTGCAAATACACATCACGGATAAGCGTGTAGTCATCGGGAGCTGAGTTAAGTTGATCTTCTAGGCTCAACAGACCAGCGCGAGTTTGCACTACATCTAGCACGCGCAAACCTATTTCAGTCTGATCATCATTCATCTCATCATATAAGTTATAAATGACGAAGCTATCAACACCTTGGCCAAAGGCATCTCTAGTGGTTGAAGGGCCAAAGAAAGGCAGCATAATGTAAGCTCCATCACCAACTCCCCAAGTAGCGAGGGTTTGACCAAAATCTTCTGGCTGATGCTCTAGGCCCATATCCGTTGCAGGATCTAACAAACCCGCCAAGCCCAGAGTGGAGTTTATTAAAAACCGACCGGTATCTTTTAGTGCTTTACCAAGTTTAAACTGCAAAACATCGTTAATAATAGTTGGGACTTCACCGATATTACTGAAGAAATTCGATACTCCTTTTTCTACAGGATCAGGAGTAATGGCCTTATAACCTTTGGCAATGGGTTTTAAAAGTGCCTTGTCTGCACTTTTATTGAACTCCCACATAGAGCGGTTAAAATCTTCATAAGGATCTGCAGGGTTTTCGCCAGTTGTGGCGCAAGCATTAATAATTAAAGACGTGGCGAATAAGCCTATAATTCTTAGTTTCATTCTTTTTCCTTGATGAGTTATTGCTCGCTATTGTAACAATAAGTGATTCAAAGTTATAGATTGACGCCTAGAATTACATCTCTTTGTAGGAAATCTTGTAGAATTTGCTTGCCACCATCAATCAGCTGTTGCGGTTCTGGAAATTGAGTTTCAGTCTGCAACTGGGCAATCGCCTCTTCACCTGTTAGCTGAATTTCCTTTTCTGTCTCTGCCTCTTGAAATATCTCCAATAAACGATAAGTAATCGCATTGGTTTCCATAAAGTCCACTTGATGTTCACGATTTCTGGAAATTATTAAAAAGGTTGGCAGTTCTGGTGCGTCTGTTGGTACATAAGCATCACCAATTCGGTGCACTGGATATTGATACACCAATGGCCACGCTAATGGTGAAACTACCACTTTTTGCTGATATAGGTCGCCATTTCGATCGTGCGGAAACTTTAAAATATCCCCCGTATCCGACAAAGCGTTTAGTTCCATCCATTCCCAATGTGCCAACTCTTGCAGGAATGCATAATCTCCAGCTTGCGGCTCTCTATGGTCCGTTAAGTAATCTAAAAAGGCTTTAGAGATATCGCGAAAATAAGGGCTGTGAGCTCGGTAATTAATATAAAACTCTCTCACCAATTGATGCCAACTTTGATCATTGTACAAGCCTCTTAAAATCGGGAAGCTGTTAGAACAAAAGTTTTCAATATTGTTATAAAACAAATCTCGATAGACTTTCATGCGTCTATCTTCAATCTCAGCGGGCTTATCGACACCTTCCGGATCTCTTAAATGCCCAGCAAAGTCATATTGGATCTGCTGGAATTTTGGGAGCTCTTTTCTGGCACTTGATGACTTAGGCAATGGCTTTTCCTTTGAGCTCTTTATCAAGGAATTTTTGCTGGATGACTTTGATTTGAGCCACTTCGGACAATAATTCAGCCATTGGCGGAATATTAAAGTCTCGCTCCAACAATGTTGGGAAAACGCCAAACTCTTGATACGCCGTTTCTAACAAGGCCCAAACATCGGGCTTCACATCGGCACCATGGGTATCCACTTTCAAATCATCCGCTTCATCATAATGACCAGCGATATGAGCATAAGCAATCCGCTCTTTGGGCAGTGCTTTTAAAAATTCCTGCGCATCGTAGCGATGGTTAATGCTATTCACA
>JABXIW010000158.1 GCA_013372875.1 Gammaproteobacteria bacterium
CTGATCTTTATGGAATACGCTCGCAATGCGGTTCGCATGGCAGCGCTTATGAAGCAACAAGCGATCTACGTATTTACTCACGATTCGATTGGTTTGGGTGAAGATGGTCCAACTCACCAGCCGATTGAGCAATTAGCCAATATGCGCTTAACACCAAACTGTTCTGTATGGCGTCCTTGTGATGCTGTTGAAACTGCGGTTGCTTGGAAAGTGGCTATAGAACGTCGAGACGGCCCAACGGCTTTAAGTTTGTCGCGTCAAAATCTGCAACACCAAGCACGTTCGACTGAGCAGCTAGCGAATATTGCTCGTGGTGCTTATGTTATTCACGAAGCGGATGGCGCGCCTGACGCAATTTTAATCGCTACCGGTTCTGAAGTAGATCTGGCGATTGATGCTGCCAAGCAAATGACCGATCAGGGTAAAAATATTCGTGTGGTTTCGATGCCATCAACTGATGTGTTTGATGCGCAAGATGCAGATTACAAAGAATCTGTATTACCAAGCTCAGTGACTAAGCGCGTGGCAATCGAAGCGGGCATTGCTGACTACTGGTATAAATATGTTGGCTTAAACGGTGCCGTCGTTGGCATGACAACATTCGGTGAATCAGCCCCAGCGGGTGAATTATTTAAACATTTTGGATTTACGGTTGAGAATATCGTAGCCAAAACTAATGAGCTTTTTTAAAAGCACTTTTGAATAGAATTTTTATTTTAGAACTGTAGTATTTCGGAGATTTCAAATGACAGTTAAAGTAGCAATTAATGGTTATGGTCGTATTGGCCGCACAGCACTTCGCGCAATTTATGAGCATGGCTACCGTGATCGCATTCAAGTGGTAGCGATTAACTCTTCGCACCCAGCGGAAACTACAGTTCACTTAACAAAATATGATACGACTCATGGTCGTTTTAACGCTGATGTAACAACTGACGGCGAATACATGACGGTGAATGGCGACAAAATCAAATTGTATGCCGAGCGTAACCCAGAGCTTATCCCTTGGGGCGAGCAAGAAGTTGATGTGGTATTTGAATGTACTGGCGTATTCAAAGATCAAGCGGGCGCTTCTAAGCACTTTAAAGGTGGCGCAAAGAAAGTATTGATTTCAGCTCCTGGCGCGGCAGATGTTGACGCGACTGTAGTATTCGGTGTGAACGATGACATCTTAAAGCCTGAGCACAGAGTAGTTTCAAATGCGTCTTGTACTACTAACTGTTTAGCGCCTTTAGCGAAAGTATTAAATGACACAGTTGGTATCAAATCTGGTTTGGTAAACACCATTCATGCTTACACTAACGATCAAAAGTTGATCGATAACCAGCACAAAGATTTACGTCGTGCACGTGCTGCAGCACAAAGCATTATCCCAACTAAAACGGGCGCGGCTAAAGCAGTAGGTTTAGTGCTTCCTGAATTAAATGGTGTGATGGATGGTTTCGCAATGCGCGTACCAACTATTAACGTTTCTTGTGTTGATTTAACTTTTGAAGCAGGTCGCGATACCTCTGCAGAAGAAATTAATGAAATCGTTAAGAAAGCAGCAGATGAACATGTACTTTGCTATAACGATGAGCCATTAGTTTCTATCGACTTTAACCATAGTCCAGCCTCTTCAACATTTGATGCCGGCCAAACTCGTGTGATGAATGGTAATTTGGTTAAGGTTGTGACTTGGTACGATAACGAGTGGGGTTTCAGTAACCGCATGTTAGACGTTGCCATCAAGATGATGAGCGTTTAGTGGCCTTTTTTGACTTATGCTTTGTTGCGATTAATTTTCTGTTTGCTCGTGTACTTATGTACACAACGCTGCTCATAAAGTTAATCGCGCCTTGCCTAAGAGCAAAAAATTCCTACTAAACATAGTGCAAATTAAAAGGCTTTTTTCGGAAAGTCTTTTTGCGTTTTAAAAGATTTAAGAAATTTTGATAAAAGGTTCTAAAACATGAATGTTTTAAGAATGGCTGATTTGGATTTGAATGGTAAGCGAGTGCTTATTCGTGAAGATCTGAATGTTCCAGTGAAAGATGGAAAAATTACTAGTGACGTGCGCATTCAAGCGTCGATTCCAACCATTAAGTTAGCCTTAGAAAAAGGCGCTAAGGTAATGGTGATGTCGCACCGTGGTCGCCCAACTGAAGGTGTTTTGACTGAAAAAGACTCGATGAAAATAGTTGCTGATTATTTGAATGAGCAACTTGATGCACCTGTACGCTTGGTCACAGAATACTTGAATGGTGTTCAAGTCGAACAAGGCGAAGTAGTGGTTTTCGAGAATGTTCGTTGCAATGTTGGTGAAAAATCCAATGATGAGCGTCTTTCAAAAATGTACGCAGAATTGTGTGATGTTTTTGTGCACGATGCTTTCGGTACTGCGCACCGTGCGCAAGCCTCAACTCATGGCGTAGCCAAGTTTGCACCTGTAGCATGCGCAGGATTATTGTTAGCTGGTGAGTTGGAAGCGCTAGGTAAAGCTTTAGATAACCCCGCACGGCCAATGGTTGCTATTGTGGGTGGTTCAAAAGTCTCGACGAAATTGACTGTTTTAGAAAAACTATCTGGCATTGTGGACCAATTAATTGTTGGTGGTGGCATCGCTAATACTTTTATCGCCGCCGAAGGTCATGCTGTAGGAAAATCTTTATATGAAGAAGATTTAATTCCAGAAGCAAAACGTTTAATCGAACAAGCCAAAGCAGGTGGCGGCGAAATTCCTGTGCCTATAGATGTAGTTACTGGCAAAGAATTTTCTGAAAGTGCAGCAGCAGAAGCTAAGTCGGTTTCCGAAGTTGCGGCTGATGATATGATTTTTGATATTGGTGAAAAGTCCGCTGAACATTTAGCCAACATTTTAGCAAATGCCAAAACTATTGTTTGGAATGGCCCTGTTGGTGTATTCGAATTTGATCAATTCGGTAAAGGTACTGAGGCTATTTCTCGTGCCATTGCTGCCAGCGATGCTTTTTCTATTGCAGGTGGCGGTGATACAGTTGCTGCAGTTGATAAATATGGGATTAAAGATCAGGTATCTTACATTTCAACGGGTGGCGGCGCTTTCTTAGAGTTTTTAGAGGGTAAGGAATTACCAGCAGTGGCCGTATTGCAACAAAGAGCAGAGCAGCGCGCTAAAGAAACTGTTTAAGAAAGAATTTATAGGATTAGGATAAGAGTAGAATTTAAGGTAAAGAATTATGGCATTAATTACATTAAGACAATTGTTAGACCATGCTGCAGAGAATGCTTACGGTATTCCAGCGTTTAACGTAAATAATTTAGAGCAAATGCGTGCTGTTATGCAGGCGGCTGATGAAACTGACTCGCCAGTAATTGTTCAGGCATCTGCTGGTGCACGCAAGTACGCAGGTTCTAACTTCTTGCGTCATTTAATTTTAGCAGCAACTGAAGAGTTTCCACATATTC
>JABXIW010000104.1 GCA_013372875.1 Gammaproteobacteria bacterium
CGCCTATGTTTGCCCAAGCAATATTCCTTTGGTGCAATATTATCGCTATGCTAAATCGAGCATTCGGAACAATCGGGTGGAAAAAGTTAAAGCCGATAAGGCTCGTGAGCGACACGAGGCCCGCCTAGAAAGGCTCGAGCGAGTCAAACGCGAAAAAGCAGAAAAGCATCGTAAAGCAGCTGAAGCAAGACGTAAAGCTGCTGAAGCCGCAGGTCAATCAGATGCAAAAAAAGCCGCCGTAGCAGCTGCTCTAGCCCGCGTTCAAGCCAAAAAAGCGCAAACCGAGCCAGCGCCAAATGAGGGTGCTGCTAACGAGGATAAAAATTAATGAGCATTTGGTCATCGCCTTTTAATAAGTCCGCAAAAAGTGTCACCGAAATTATGCTTTGGGTGATCGGCGCTGCCCTTCCTGGTCTTGTCGCTTTGATCTACTTTTTTGGCATTGGGGTTTTGATTAACATCACTATCGCTTGCCTGACCGCACTGGCCACCGAAGCTGCAATCCTAAAACTTCGTAACCGCCCAATTCAAGCAACCTTATTCGATGGCAGCGCTTTAGTTACCGCCTGGTTGATAGGTCTAGCATTGCCGCCGCTGTTGCCTTGGTGGATGACGGTGGTGGGAACCGCTTTTGCTATCGTGTTCGCCAAGCAAGTGTACGGCGGTTTAGGCAACAACTTATTTAATCCGGCAATGGTTGCTTATGTGTTATTGCTAATTTCTTTTCCAGTACAGATGACAACTTGGTTACCACCTGTTGAGCTGGCACAAAACCCCATTACGGTTGCCGATACTGTTTCTTTTATTTTCACTGGTACTGGCAGCAATGGCCAAGAGCTGAGCCTGATGCGTCAAGGTATTGACGGTTTTACCATGGCCACTCCACTGGATCACGCCAAAACCGAACTGGCGCAAGGCTATCGCATCAGCGAGATTAAAGCTACACCTGTTATCAGTGGCTTGTCTGGAATCGGCTGGCAATGGGTTAACCTTGCCTTTTTACTCGGCGGCTTGCTGCTGATTATTCGAAAAGTCTCCGCCTGGCAAATTCCAGCAGGCGTTTTGGCTGGCATCTTTTTGATGTCTTCAATACTCTATTTAGTCGATAGCGATCAATACTTGTCGCCGCTATTTCACTGGTTTGCAGGTGCATCCATGCTCGGAGCTTTCTTTATTGCCACCGATCCCGTAACCGCATCGACCACCACTAAAGGTCGCTGGATTTTTGGACTTGGCATTGGCGTTATCACAGTGCTGATCCGAACCTTTGGCGGTTATCCCGATGCAATCGCCTTTGCCGTTTTGATTATGAACATGGCGGTTCCGATGATTGATTATTACACCAAACCGAAAGCCTATGGTCATCAAAAGCAAGGAGCTACCAATGGCCGCTGATTCTATCTTAACAAAAATGATCAGTCGCAATGGCCTAATTTTAGCACTGTTTGCCAGTGTCTGCGTCGGCTTGATCGCCACCACCTATTACATTACTCGCGATACCATTGCAGGAGAGATGAAGGCGGCTCTTGCCCGCACCTTGCATCAACTGGTCAGTCAGTCCGAGTATGACAATGATGTTTATCATGATTGCACTTTAATCGAAAACGCCAAGTTATTGGGTAGTAATAAGCCTCTGCAAGCCTATCGAATGCGCCGCGGCGGGCAGCCCGTTGCAGTAGTGTTGGAGTCAATTGCTCCTAATGGCTACAGCGGCAAAATTGGTCTAGTGATCGGTATTTATGCTAATGGCAGCGTAGCTGGGGTTAGAGTTACCGAACATCGAGAAACGCCTGGCTTAGGCGATAAAATTGAAGCCAATAAAAGTGATTGGATCTTGAGTTTTGATTCTAAATCCTTTAGCGATCCTGTCATAGAGAAGTGGCGGGTCAAAAAAGATGGTGGTGACTTTGATGCCTTTACGGGTGCAACCATTACCCCAAGAGCAGTAGTCGAACAAGTCGCCAAAACCCTTGAATTTTTTCAAGCCAATAAGACTCAATTATTTGCTGGGGAAAACAACTGTAACCAGGCGAGCCTATGAACTCAGAATCCAAAACCATCATTAAAAATGGCCTATGGGACAACAACCCCGCCCTAGTGCAACTGTTAGGTTTGTGCCCTTTGCTAGCTGTCAGTAATACTTTTATTAATGGCTTAGGACTTGGAATTGCTACTACTTGGGTGCTCGCTGGCTCCAATGCTTCGGTGTCTTTGGTGCGAAACTATATCCCTAAAGAAATCCGTATTCCTATTTTCGTCATGATGATCGCCAGTTTCGTAACTAACGTTGGCTTATTGATGAATGCCTATACTTACGACTTATTTTTAACGTTGGGAATTTTCATTCCGCTTATCGTCACTAACTGCGCCATCATTGGCCGCGCCGAAGCCTTTGCATCGAAAAATAAATTCTTCCCTTCATTGCTTGATGGAATAACCCAAGGCTTGGGCTTTACGTTAGTCTTATGCACTCTTGGGGCTATTCGCGAGCTAGTTGGTCAAGGCACTCTCTTCTACGGCGCTGAACAGCTATTTGGCGAATGGGCTAAAAGCCTCACCATGTCATTCTATTTAACTGACTCCAAATTCTTATTCGCTATTCTACCACCGGGTGCTTTTGTGTTTTTAGGCTTACTCATTGCCTTTAAAAACACCGTTGATAAAAAAGCCGAGGCTAAGGCAAAAGTGGACAAAACACAAGCTATTGCAGAAGGTGAACTGGCTCATGAATAAAAATAAACGTCAGCAAATCTTTGAGCGGCTGCGTGCCGAAAACCCTAAGCCAGAAACTGAGCTTGAATACAACTCAACATTTGAGTTGCTGATTGCAGTAATTTTATCGGCTCAAGCCACCGACGTTGGCGTTAATAAAGCGACCCGCAAACTCTATCCTGTAGCTAACACGCCAGAGGCTATTTATGCGCTCGGCGAAGACGGTTTAAAAGAATACATTAAAACTATTGGCCTCTTTAACTCCAAAGCCAAAAACGTGATTTCTTGTTGCAAAGACCTGATAGAAAAACATGATTCAGTTGTGCCCGACACGAGAAAAGAACTAGAAGCGCTGGCTGGCGTTGGGCGCAAAACCGCCAACGTGGTACTCAACACTGCCTTTAGACAAGTTGCCATGGCCGTCGATACCCATATATTCCGAGTATCCAACCGCACAAAAATCGCACCCGGAAAAAATGTCCGTCAAGTAGAAGACGCCCTTCTCAAGTTTGTCCCAAAAGAATTCCTACTCGATGCCCACCACTGGTTGATCCTTCATGGCCGTTACACCTGCATCGCTCGCAAACCAAGGTGCGGCAGCTGTATTATCGAAGACTTGTGTGAGTTTAAA
>JABXIW010000024.1 GCA_013372875.1 Gammaproteobacteria bacterium
CGAGACAACATTGCCGCTCTGGAGCAACAAATTTACGTTGCTTGTTCAGAGGGAGACTACGAGACGGTCAACATGCTCGAGCATCAACTCGAATACTTGCGTGGCAAAGTGGAACATCCATTAGATGATGACCCTTATGCCTTAGACACTCGATTCGAGTGGGAAGATGACATGACCAAATAGAAAAAACCTCCGGCATTTACCGGAGGTTTTTGTTTTTAGGTTTGGGCTTAGGTTTAAAACGCAGAGCTTTATTCTGCCATCAGCTCATCAAGTGCATTAACTGACGCAGCAACTTGCACGTCCAATAAACCTTGCTGAGCGTTGTACGTATCTAGCGGTTCAGCAGCAATCTCGATACTTTGGCAAGTGTTCATTAACGCAGTAAGACCTAGGCTCCCCGCACTGCCTTTTAGTTTATGAGCGAGATTTTTCACTGCTAGGCTGTCATTTTTTTCTGCTGACTCAACCAACTGTCCAAGTACATCCGCACTGGTATTTCTGAACAAGTCGATGATATGCAGCATTTTTTCTCTGCCTAAAATCTTCATGTCGGACTGGATCACGCTTGGATTAATGATGACCATTTCTGGTTCCTCTCGTTGTTGGTGGTCTTGTTCGACCTGATTTTCAATAGTTAGATTGGTGTCGCTCGTTTCGCTCAGAGGTAAACATTCTCCACTTTGCGGAAGCAGTAATTGTTTGCCATCCAGAACATCCTGAATCAACGTAGCAAGGGCTTCTTTCTCAACCGGTTTTGGCAAGTAACCATCAAAACCCGCTGCCAAGTAGCGTTCCACTTCTTCCGCAAAAACATGAGCAGACACCGCAATCATAGGTGTCGGTGACAGCGCCTTGTCACCAGGCTTGTTACGTTCGATGCGTTTTAAGCGTTGAATCAAATCCGTGCCGTCGCAATCAGGTAAATTGATGTCAACAAGCGCGATATCAAAATCTTGTTTATCAATGATTCGTTCAGCTTGCAGGCCATCTTCCGCCATCACAACTTGGTGCCCCATGCTCTGGAGGAAACCTTCCGCCACTACGCGGTTTACTTCATTGTCTTCGACCAACAGCACTTTGGCTTTCACCTTGCAGCGAGCGCTCGCCACAACACCGATTTCAACAGGTTCGCTTTCTTCAAGTGGGATGGAGAACCAGAAACGGCTGCCTTCGCCCTCTTCTGAGTCGACTTCTAGCACGCCGCCCATCGCTTCTACGATGCGTTTGCTGATCGCCAAACCAAGCCCTGTACCACCGATTTGGTTCAGACCACCTTCCGCTTGCGTGAAGGCATCAAACAGAGTTTTCTGATCTTTTTTCGAAATGCCGATACCTGTATCTGAGACTTCAAATAGCACTTGCGATTCGTCTTCTGGATTCAGGCTGACGTAAATATCAATTTCACCGTCCTCAGTGAATTTGATCGCGTTACCCACTAGATTGTTCAGCACTTGGCTAATGCGCGTTACATCCCCTTTCCAGTATCGGCTGACGTCACTTTCAATGTGGTAAGAGAACAATAGTTGTTTCTCTTGCGCTCGGCTGTTCATCAGTTGGAACGTGTCTTCAACCATTTGATGTAGATCGAAGCCCAAGCGGCGAATCTCAAGATGGCCGGCTTCAATTTTCGAGTAATCCAGAACGTCATTTAAGATGGCAAGCAAGGTTTTACCACTGCGGTTGATGATCTCCGCGTAACGCTTTTGAATTGGGTTTAAACCAGAATCCATTAACAAACGAGCAGTACCGAGCACGCCGTTCATCGGCGTTCGAATTTCATGGCTCATTGTCGCTAAGAAGGCCGATTTCGCACGGCTCGCCTGCTCGGCTTCATTACGCGCCTGAGCGTGGTTCGCGACCTCTTCATTCAAGCGCAGGTTTGCTTGTCTCAACTGCGAAGTACGCTGCTCAATCAATTCTTCAAGGTGTTCTTTGTGCTCTTCCAGTTCTCGTTTGGCTTTTGCTTCCCCTTCTGCCACCACTTTGAGCGCTTGGGCGGTATTGCGGGCGGTGATGATAGCTTGCCCCATGTGCGCGAGTTCGTCTTTGCCTTTAACTTCTAGTTCAACAGCCAAGTTACCTTGAGCAACAGAAAGCAGCGCAGCAGAGTATTCCGCCAGACGTTTCACTACCGACACGTACACCACGCGCCAAAGGATAAGCACAACCACAATCAAGCCGACAATCGAGATCACCGTTAGCGACCATTGGGCAAATTTCAGCGTATTGGTCAGCTGGTCAACGGCAAACGTGGTGGTTTTGTTGGAATCGTCCACCAGCTTGTTCACGGTGCTGTTCAATTCAGAAAACAGCTCCAGCGTTTTCTGCATCAACTGTTGAGATTGCTCGTTGTTTTCGTATTGTTGCAGCAAAATGGTAAATACCACTTGGCGCTTACCGAGCTCGGTGAGCAATTGGCTCATCTGTTTTGAACGTGTTGGGTCTTCGACCGCTAAGACGCGGCGTTTCATGATCTTAAGATTGTTTTCAAACGCCGTCTGGATTTGTTGGATACGATCAACGTTGGTCAGAGTGCGTGCTTCTTCAATTTGATTAAGCATTTTAAAAGCGAGAAGATGCAGTTCGTGCAGACGCTCGGTTAGGTCAAGATCGACTTCAACCAAGGCATCGAGCGCTTGATAGACTTGGTCTTTTTTATTCGCTTCTAACAGGTCATAAATATGGGTTACGTTAGCAACCGCAATCGTGCTGGTGTTTTGAACTTGAGTGCGAGTGAGCTGTTCTAACTCTTCACTCAGCAGGCGCATTTCTTCAACACGAGTATCAATTTCTTTCGCTAGCCACAACTTTCTTTCAACCGTGACACCAAGCTCCGCGAGGTTATTGATCACATTCTGAACATTGCTTTCAAGTGCATCGAGCAGTTTTGAATCAAATGACTCACCGCCTAACTCTTTAATGTGCGTCAACAGCGATTCAAGTTGTTCGAACAACACTCGCCCGGCTTCTTTCCTCTCTTGCTCATTTTGCGCATTAGAGAGCATTTGCACCGATGAAATGATTCGAGTACTCAATTCCGAGACTTGTCGCGCTTCTATCATGGCGGGGATCGCGGCATCTACCACGTTCCTTTCTGTTTTTGCCACCAGCGAAAAGCCGGATACGCCAATCAATGCTGATAACATGACCAGCATTGCCATCGCGATGAATGACAACAGAAGTTTACGACCGATGCTTGCGGTTGCTAGCAACATATTTTCATGACCTTAATGTTCGTGTTCGGCGACATATTACGTTATATTTTGC
>JABXIW010000083.1 GCA_013372875.1 Gammaproteobacteria bacterium
GGTGCGGTAAGAGCGCACCGCGCTTCTGGTAACAGTAAGCGGCGAGGTAAACTCCACTCGAAGCAAGACCAAATAGGGTTCCGTACGGCGTGGCTCGCGTTGGAACCGGGTAGGTTGCTGGAGCCATCAAGCGATTGATGGCCTAGACGAATGGCTGTCCACGACAGAATCCGGCTTATCGGCCAGCTTCTAATTATTTCATATATTTCAATAGGTTATATGGTTTGAATCGCAGAAGGTTTCTAATTGGATCGAGCGTTGGTATTGCGTCATTGGCCGCTGCAGGATTTACTTGGACACAACTTTCTAATGCTTCCCAGCCATTAACTATCGACTCAGCATTAGAGCTTTTAGACTCTATCGACCTTTCTAAAGCCAAATCCACTACTACCTGGTCATTGTCGCAAGTATTTATTCATTGCGCTCAAAGTGTAGAGTGCTCAATAAAAGGTTTTCCTGAACATAAATCGGCGTTATTCCAAGAAACGGTAGGATCTTTAGCTTTCTCGTTGTTCAAGGCTAGCGGTTCTATGACTCACAATACTACTGAAGAAATCCCAGCGTTAATAAGTTTTCAGCCCAATATCAGTCTGAAACCGGCAATAGATTATTTGAAGACTCAGTTGATTGCCTTTAAACATTATAATGGTAAATTACAGCCACACTTTGCTTATGGCGATCTTAATAAGCGCGAATATGAGATAGCTCATGTGCTTCATTTGCTGGATCATTGTTCTGAAATCGAGTTTGAAAGCTAAATTTCTATTTGTTCGGCACTTTCCTTTCTTCTAACTTAAAGTAATTTCTAACTTATTAATCTAATTTTCTGAAAAATAACACTTTTATTTTTCGGTGTTTGTTTGCGCTTACTAACATTCGCTAAGTCTTTGGAAAATAAAGACATTTTTCACATTTTTAGTCCCAAATTTACTTGCAAAAAGGCTATCAAACTCATATAGTGGCGAGAAGTGGGAAAAAGTGTCGCAAAGTGGATCGTAAAGTAAAAACTTAATCAAATCGGTTCAAATTAACGGCTCTTTTTAAGAAAAAACAAATTAAATCAATAGGTTATTATAATGTTTAGAGGCGCAAGTGCCATCAATATGGACGCAAAAGGGCGGATCGCGATTCCAGCGAAGTACCGTCAGCGCTTCCATGATGTCTGTGCGAATCAAATTGTAGTGACGATTGATTTAATCGATCCATGTCTTTTATTGTTCCCGTTACCTCACTGGGAACAGCTTGAAGCGAAATTAGAAACTTTCTCTAGCACTCATCCGATGCAGCGCCGCGTTAAGCGTATGTTGCTGGGTCATGCCTCTGAGCATGAGATTGATGGTAATGGCCGTATTTTGTTGCCGCCAGTGTTGCGTGAGCACGCGCAATTAGAGAAAGAATTGATGCTAGCCGGTCAGGGAAATACTTTCCAAATCTGGAAAGAAGAAAACTGGCACCAGAAAATTAGTGATGATGTGGCTGCTATGGCTGAGACGCCTTTGGATCCGGATAGTTTGCCGGAGTTGAGCTTCTAAAGATGAACCCTCAACAGCCACATGATGCAGTTCTACTTAACGAAGCAGTGGAGGCTCTCGTGCAAGGTAAGCAACTGCCTGCAAATGATGCAGGCAGCAGTGACAACGCACAGAAGATAGACGGTATCTTTATTGATTGTACTTTTGGCCGCGGTGGCCATAGTCGTCAACTGCTCTCTCAGTTAGGTCAAAACTCTAAACTTTTAGCCTTTGATAAGGATCCGCAAGCGATTGAGGTGGCAACCCAATTGGCAAGTGAGGATCCGCGCTTTGATATTGTCCATGACAGTTTCTCTTTATTAGAACAAGAAGTCGAGAAACGCGGTTGGGCAGGAAAAGTTGATGGAGTCTTGATGGACTTAGGCGTTTCTTCACCACAACTCGATCAAGCAGAGCGTGGTTTTAGTTTTATGCAAGATGGTCCACTGGATATGCGTATGAATTCCACTAAAGGCATCACCGCGCAGCAGTGGATCGAACAAACTAAAGAAGACGATATGGTGTTTGTGTTTAAGGCCTATGGTGAAGAACGTTACGCCAAGCGCATTGCTCGAGCTATTTGTGAAAAGCGTCAAACTGAAGCTATCGGTACCACCAAAAAACTAGCCAATATTATTGCCGAGGCTCATCCTCGTTGGGAAAAGCATAAGCATCCTGCAACACGCTGTTTTCAAGCCATTCGCATTGCGGTCAATAGCGAGCTTGATGATTTAAAAGCGGTGCTAGAGCAGTCGTTAGAGGCATTAAATGTTGGTGGCCGCTTGGTTGCTATTAGTTTTCATTCGCTGGAAGACCGTATTGTGAAGCAATTTATCCGCGATCAAGAAAAGGGCAAAGAGTTTCCAGCGGGATTGCCTATTACTGAAGACATGATTAATCGCCGCATGAAAAAAGTGGGCAAATTCGTCAAAGCAGGCGAAGAAGAATTAGCCAGAAATAACCGCGCTCGAAGTGCGGTGATGCGTGTGGCAGAGAAGCTGGCTTAGTTATGGCAAACAAGGCTGATAAAGCGAGCAAGGAAACCAATCGTTTATGGCCTTTTTATAGTCTGGTCGCAGCATTTGGCCGACGTTTTGGCATTTTAGCGTTAGGTGGTTTGGTGGTTTATTCGGCAATTGTGGTTGCCAATCAAACACACCAATATCGTGTAGCGACCAGTGAGTTAAACAAGCTGCAAGATGAGCAAACGGCATTGGATTTGAACTGGCAAAAACTACGATTAGAACAAAGTGCCTTAGCAGAGCACAGCCGTATAGAAAAAATTGCTACAGAAAAATTGAATATGAAGAACTTGGATAAGAAATCGGAAGTGATTATTCAAGTAGAAAGCGAAATAAAAGAGTCTAACTAAAGAGACTATTGTGAAAAAGACACGTAACCGCAAATTAAAATCAGTACCAGATAGCAGATGGCGCTTTAGAACCATGATTGCACTGGTATCGGTTTGTTTTTTAGCTTTGTTGGGACGTAGCGCTTATTTACAGGTTTGGAACTCAAGTGATTTTGCAGAAGCGGGTGATGCGCGATCGGTACGGGTTAAAGGTATTTCTTCTCATCGTGGTTTGATTCTTGATCGTAATGGCGTGGAGCTTGCGCGTTCAGTGCCAATTGAGTCTCTAGATTTAGACCCTAAAACAATTTTGAAGGACAAAACTGTCTTTAAAAGCAGTGCATGGAAAAATTTAGCTGTTGCTTTGGATAAAAATGTTGATGAGTTAACACAGTGGGTGCTTGATAGACCAAAAAGAAGATCTGTTTGGCTAAAAAGACATTTAGACCCAAACGTAGCTTTATACATCAAGCGCTTAGGTATTAAAGGGGTGAACCTTAAATCGGAATATCGTCGTTATTATCCAAGCGCAGAAGTGACTGCAAATTTGGTGGGCTTTACTGGAGTTGATGACAAAGGTTTAGAAGGCGTCGAAAAAGCATTTGATAGCTATTTAACTGGCCAGCCTGGTAAAGAAAAAGTAGTGGTTGATTTGTATCGCCGCGTGGTTGAAGAGCGTGGAGTCTTGGCGGAAGCTGAACAGGGCAATGATTTACAGTTAAGCATCGATTCTCGTATTCAAGCTGTGGCTTATCGCGAGCTTAAAAAAACGGTGCTTAGCCATAACGCCAAAGGCGGCTCAGTGGTTGTGGTCGATGTTGAAACTGGCGAAGTTTTGGCTATGGCTAGTCAGCCATCTTTTAATCCTAATCGTTCGGACACCCGTTTTCCTGCGATGACGCGTAATCGCGCTATTACCGATTTATTTGAGCCAGGCTCAACGGTTAAGCCGCTAACCATCGTGAGCGCTTTAGAAAGCGGAAAATATAAGCCTGAGTCAACCGTGAATACAGCTCCAGGCATTATGAAACTGAATGGAAAGCCTGTTCGTGATCCACGTAATTATGGTGTTTTAGATTTAGGTGGCATCATAAAAAAATCAAGCAACATGGGTGTTAGCCGCGTGGCGCTAAGCCTTTCAGATCAAGAGTTTTTAGACAGCTTCTATAAAGTGGGTTTTGGTAAGCCAACAGGTTTAGGGGTGCAAGGCGAAACTAAAGGCGTATTGCGTCCTCGTGAAAATTGGTCGGATATTGAAAAAGCTACTTATTCTTTTGGTTATGGATTCCAGGTGAGCTCAATCCAGTTAGCGCAAGCCTACAGTGTATTAGGAGCAGCAGGTGTAAAAAGACCATTAACGCTAATTAAGCAGTCTGGATTAGAGCAGGGCGAGCAAGTTATTCAAGCAGACATTGCTAAAGACGTGGTTAGCATGATGGAAAACGTGGTTGCTGATGGCGGTACTGGTACTCGAGCGCGAGTGGAAGGCTATCGTGTTGCGGGCAAAACTGGTACTGCGCGTAAAGTTGCCAAAACTGGCGGCTATGGCGATGAATACGTGACAGTTTTTGCAGGTTTAGTACCAGCAACTGCGCCAAAATTAGCTATCGTAGTAATGGTGGATGAGCCTGCGGGTGACGCCTATTACGGCGGTACGGTTTCTGCACCTATTTTCTCGAAGGTTGCAGGCAAAGCTTTGGATTTAATGAACGTGGCGCCAGATGCCTCAAGCGTAAAAACTTTTGCCGTAGGGGGAGTTGGTCATGACTAATTCTACGGTTAGCCTAAAAAAATTACTCAAAGGCTCAATCACTAAAGAGCTGAGTAAAGCATTGGGTTTAAAACAAATTAAAGTAAATGGTATTAAAATTGATAGCCGTAGTGTAGTTGACGGACAGCTTTTTATCGCTTATCCAGGTCAGTCGGTTGATGGCCGTCAATTTATACAATCTGCGATTGAAAACGGCGCTACAGCGATAGTGGCCGAAGAAAAAGATTTAGCAAAATTTTGCAAAGATTTTACCAACTTGCTCGATGACAACCAGCAAGTGATAGCCTATCAATATAGCGCTATCAAAATCGTTCCAGTTCCCAACTTAGCACAAAAAGTTAGCCGTATCGCGGGGAAGTTTTATGGCTCACCTAGCAAAAAAATGTCGCTAGTTGGTGTAACTGGAACTAATGGCAAAACTAGCGTGTGTTATTTAGTGGCACAAGCGCTTGAAATGATGCAAAAACCGACTTTGCTGTTGAGCACTCTTGGTAATGGCTCGATTGGTGATTTGCAAACTAGTGCGAATACCACAGCCGATCCGATCACCATTCAACAAAAAGCGGCAGAATTTTTACAGCAAAATTATCACCATTTGTGCATGGAAGTGTCTTCCCATGGACTTGATCAACATCGAGTTTCGGGCTTGAAGTACAGTGTTGCCGTCTTCACTAATTTAAGCCATGACCATTTGGAATATCACGGCGACATGGAGTCGTACTTCCAAGCCAAACGTCAGTTATTTTTGCGTAAAGAAATTAAGTTTGTAGTAATCAATGCTGAAGATTTATATGGTCAAAGATTGCTAGATGACCCAGAAATTAAAGCACAAAAGATTGCTTACACTCGTGATACTTCGCTAGTTTCTGAGCAAACCGAGCATTGGGTGGTTAGTAATAATGCGCAGTTTACTTTAAATGGTATCAGTGCCGATCTTACTACGCCATGGGGCACCGGCCGTATCCGCAGTCATTTGTTGGGTGATTTTAATTTATCCAATTTATTGGCCGTAGCGGGCATACTTGGTGCGCTGCAAGGCGATTTGCATAAGTGGCTGGTAGCTTTAAACGCGGCAAAACCAGTAATGGGTAGAATGCAGCAGTTCAGCAAGGATGGATTAGCGACTTTGGTGGTGGATTATGCGCATACCCCAGATGCTTTAGAAAAAGCATTAAAAACTTTGCGTCATCATACGAATGGCGAACTTTGGTGCTTGTTTGGTTGTGGTGGTGATCGCGATCCGAGCAAGCGTGGGTTAATGGGCAAAGTGGCCGAGACGAATGCGGAAAAAATTATTATTACTGATGATAATCCGCGTACCGAAGTAGCTTCGGAAATTGTGAGCATGATCCGTCAGGGCATGAACGATCAAACCATTCCATATATTGCTTCGCGTAAAGAAGCCATAGGTTATGCAATGGATTTAGCGGCTGTGCAAGACATGATTTTGGTTGCTGGCAAAGGGCACGAAGATTATCAAGAAATTGGCACTGAAAAACTGCACTACAGCGACTTAGAAACTGTACAAAGTTTGCTCGAGGCTCGCTCATGATTAGTTTGCAGCTATCCACCATCGCTAAAGCGATTGATGCTCAATTGATTGGCGAAGATGTGACCATTTCGCAAGTCTTTACCGATAGCCGACAAAAAGTTGCAGACAGTTTGTTTATCGCATTGGTTGGTGAAAATTTTGATGCCCATGACTTTGTACAAACCGCGCAACAACAAGGTGCTAAAGCACTATTGGTTTCAAAAGAGGTTGATAACGCTTTACCGCAGCTGCTAGTTGAAAACACAGAAAAAGCTTTAGGCGACTTAGCCAAATTAGTCCGTCAAAGAGTAAATCCAAAAGTGATTGGCATTACTGGCAGCGCGGGTAAAACCAGTGTTAAAGAAATGACTGCTGAGATTTTAAAGTGTGCTGTCGGTGAGCAAAAAGTTTTAGCTACCGCTGGCAACTTCAATAATCATATTGGCGTACCATTAACTTTGCTTAATTTAACTCATGATACCGAGTATGCAGTGATTGAAATGGGCGCTAATCATATTGGTGAAATTGCCTATTGTGCGGCCATTGCTAAGCCTGATGTGGCAGTGGTGAATAATGTTGCACCAGCGCACATTGAAGGCTTCGGCTCGATTGAAGGGGTGGCAAAAGCCAAAGGCGAAATTTACCAGTCGTTGGCTGAGTCTGGCATTGGCGTCATTAATTTGGACTCAGATTTTGCTCAAGATTATATAGCGATGACTGATTTCCAGAAAGTAACGGTTTCTCGCCATGAAAATGCCACTTTTACGGCACAAAGTATCAAGCTGGACGACAACAACTGTGCAACTTTTGATATGAATATAGAGAGCCAAAAAATTTCGATTGAGCTGAATACGCCTGGCGAGCATCAAGTTTCCAATGCCTTGGTTGCGGCGGCTTTGACCGCTTCTTTGGGTATTGGCCTTAACCATATTAAACAAGGTTTAGAGCAAGCCCAATCCGTTAAAGGCCGTTTGAATCGTTTTAGAGGGATCAATGGCTCGCAACTGATTGATGATACTTATAACGCCAGCGTGGCTTCGGTCAACGTGGCGATTGATGTGCTGAGTCATTGGCAAGGCACAAAAATTTTAGTGCTGGGCGATATGGCTGAGCTGGGTGGAAGCAGTAAAAAGTACCATCAAGAAGTTGGTGCTTATGCAAAACAGCAAGCAATTGATGAGCTGATGACCTGGGGGAGTTGGAGCAAATATAGCAGCCAAGCCTTTGGTGAAAACGCAGCTCACTTTGAAAGCAAAGACTCGTTAATCGACAGCTTAATGAGCAAAGCAAATAACGATACGCAAATCTTAGTAAAAGGCTCGCGCAGTGCGCGAATGGAACAGGTGGTTGAAGCCTTAAAAGCAAATGACCACGCAAATCAGGATGAGCACCATAATTCTCTTGGGGGAGGTAACCAATGCTAACCTGGTTGGCGGAATATTTATCACAATTTTATTCGGGCTTTAACGTTTTTCAATACTTGACCATGCGCGGTATTTTAAGCGTATTAACAGCATTGGGCATTTCGTTGCTTGTGGGCCCAACCATGATTCGAAAATTGAGCAGCTACCAAATTGGACAAACGGTGCGTGATGATGGCCCACAAAGTCATTTGAGCAAAGCGGGCACCCCAACTATGGGCGGTGCGTTAATTATTGTTGCTATTGTTTTGAGCTCAATTTTATGGGGCGAGTTGGAAAACCGTTATTTATGGGTTTGTATTATTGCGATTGTGGGTTTTGGTTTGATTGGCCTGGCTGATGATTACATCAAGTTAGTGCGCAAAGATCCGAAAGGGTTAGTGGCTCGTTGGAAATATTTTTGGCAGTCGGTTTTTGGTGCTGGCATCGCGATTTATTTGTTTTACACCGCTAGCCCAGTTGAAACTCAATTGTTAGTGCCGTTTTTCAAAAATGTCGCACCGCAGCTCGGCATCATGTTTATTTTTCTAACTTATTTTGTGATTGTCGGTACCAGTAATGCGGTGAACCTAACTGACGGTTTAGACGGTTTAGCCATTTTGCCAACCGTATTAGTGGCCGGCGGCTTAGGCATTTTTGCTTACCTAACGGGTAACCAAATCTTCTCAGAATACTTACAAATTCCCTTTATCAAAGGGGTTGGTGAGTTAGTAATTTTCTGTGCGGCGATTGTTGGCGCGGGCTTAGGATTCTTATGGTTCAACACTTATCCAGCGCAAGTTTTCATGGGTGATGTGGGTGCATTAGGTTTAGGCGCAGCGCTAGGCACTATTGCTGTGCTAGTGCGACAAGAATTGGTGTTATTCATTATGGGCGGCGTTTTTGTGATTGAAACCGTTTCGGTCATGCTACAAGTAGGTTCTTATAAATTAACGGGCAAGCGCATTTTTAGAATGGCGCCATTGCATCATCATTACGAACTAAAAGGTTGGCCAGAGCCACGTGTAATCGTGCGCTTTTGGATTATTTCGCTGATGTTGGTGCTGGTTGGTTTAGCGACGCTGAAATTACGTTAAGAAATTAAGGATATTTTTAGTAGATGAGCATGAAAGCATTAAAAGATAAAAAACGTTTGATCCTAGGTTTGGGTCAGACGGGTTTATCTGTGGCTCGCTTTTTGCATAAAGCAGGCCAGGCTTTCAATGTGATGGATACGCGTGATCTGGTACCAGGAATTGACGAGCTAGCAGAGTTTGCGCCAGATGCCTATTTGCTTTGGAATCCAAGTGTGTTTGCCGAGTTTGATGAATTAGTGGTTAGCCCGGGGATTGCTATTTCAGAGCCAGATATTCAAGCAGCAATAAACAAAGGCGTTAGTGTTATTGGCGATATTGAGTTATTTGCTCAAGTCAATGAAATACCAGTGATTGCCATTACCGGTTCTAATGGTAAAAGCACCGTGACCGATTTAGTAGCAGCAATGATAAATTCCACTGATAAAACGGCCTTGATAGGCGGAAACTTTGGCATTCCAGCTTTGGATTTAATTGAGCAGAAAGCAGACTTTATTGTATTGGAGTTATCAAGTTTTCAGTTAGAAACGACAAATAAACTAGCAACTTGCGTTTCGACGATATTGAACATTAGCGAAGATCATTTGGATCGCTACGACTCATATCAAGATTACATAAATGCCAAGCAGCGAATCTATCGCCATGCGGAGTTGAAAGTAATCAATCATGACGATGACAACACTTGGACTTTGGACGACCAGCAAATTGAATTTGGTGTTGTAGATTCTGCTGAAAATGATCAAGACATCGAGTTGGATTGGTATTGCGATTTAAATTTGCAGCAAATAGTAAACCAAGGTCAAGCGGTGCTGGATATTAGCGAGTTAACATTAAAAGGCTTGCACAATATGGTTAACGTGACTGCGGCATTAGCATTGGTCCAGGCTGCTGGAATCGATATTACCAATGACGTTCTCGAAGCGGCCAAGAGCTATCAGGGTTTAGAGCATCGTTGTCAATTCATATGCCAAGCCAATGGCATTAGCTATATCAATGACTCTAAAGCGACTAACGTTGGCGCTACCGTGGCAGCGATTAATAGCTTTGAACCTTTGTATGAACACATTCATTTGATTGCAGGCGGTGATGCAAAAGGTGCGGACTTGTCATCTTTAGCCAGCCTGGTTCGTGAAAAAATAACAAGCCTGATTGCTTTTGGTAAAGATGCTAAAGCATTGACATTGTTGAGTGCTGATAACAGTTACTTGGTTGAAAACATGGCTCAGGCTTTAGTCAAGGCTAATCAGCTAATCAATGAAAAAAGACTCGATAATAACTTGGTTTTATTATCACCTGCCTGTGCCAGTTTGGATATGTATAAAAATTATCAAGAGCGTGGCGAAGAGTTTTCGAAATTAGCGAGGGCATTGGCATGTTAGCGCAAAATTTCTTAAAAGTAGGTGACTTCGTTGAGCAACTAAATGTTTCTGATCCAAGAACTAAACTTGATCCTTGGCTGCTTGGTCCCGTTTTAATTTTATTAGCCATTGGCTTGATTATGGTGGCATCAAGTTCAATGCCTTATGCCGAAGATAAAATGGCGGGCAATGAATTCCATTTCTTAACCCGTCATGGCATCTATTTAATCATTGCCTTAACTGCCTCGCTTTGCGTGATGCAACTAGAAACTAGATTTTGGCAAGCCTACGGAACCTATTTCTTTCTGCTCGGTATTTTATTGCTGATCAGTGTCTTGCTAATTGGCAAAGAAATCAATGGTTCCAAGCGCTGGATTGGAGTTGGTCCATTAACCTTGCAGCCCGCAGAATTGATGAAGTTTTTTGTAGTGATTTATTTATCGGGTTACTTGGTACGTCGAAGCGATGAGCTGCAAACTCAAGTCAAAGGCTTTATGAAGCCATTAGTTTTAATTGGTTTGATCGTAGCCTTCTTATTGTTGCAACCAGACTTTGGATCATCAGCGGTAATCGTCGCTACTGCATTGGCCATGATGTTTATGGCGGGCGCAAAACTATGGCAGTTCATCAGTTTGACCGCATGCGTTAGCGCGGTAATGTCCTTGATTTTGGTGCAAGCGCCATACCGTTTAACGCGACTAACCAGCTTTATGAATCCTTGGGATGATCAGTTCGGTACAGATTACCAATTGTTCCAGTCCTTGATTGCCTTTAGCCGTGGCGATTGGTTCGGAGTGGGTTTGGGTAACAGCGTGCAAAAGCTGTCTTACTTGCCCATGTCGCATACGGATTTTATTTTCTCGGTTTACGCCGAGGAATTTGGCTTTATTGGCGTCTTATTTGTGGTCGCACTGTTCGTTATTATTTTCAACCGCTGCTTGTCGATTGGTCGACGTGCATTACGCATGGAAGAATATTTTTCAGCCTACCTGTGCTATGGCTTTGGTTTCTGGTTGAGCTTGCAGGCCATTATTAATATCGGTGTGGCTAGTGGTGCTTTGCCTACGAAAGGTTTAACACTGCCATTTATTAGTTATGGCGGTAACGCCTTGATTGTTAGCTGCATGGCGATAGCGATCATTCTGCGCATTGATTTTGAAACGCGTCGCAAAGAGCATGAATACGCGTCGGTGAAAAAGGCCTATGGAGGAAGTGATGAGTAATCAAAAAACTATTCTCTTGATGGCTGGCGGCACTGGCGGTCATATTTTCCCAGCTTTGGCGGTGGGCAAGCATTTGCAAGCACAAGGCTGGAAACTGCACTGGCTCGGCTCAGAAGGCAAGATGGAAACGCAAATTGTACCGCAACACGGCATTGATATGAGCTTGTTGCCAGTCAAAGGTTTGAGAGGCAAAGGATTGTTAGCCATACTCAAAGCGCCTTTTTCAATTGTTTCTAATATTTTGGCGGCGAAGAAAATCATTAAAAAAGTAAAGCCAGCCGTCGTATTGGGTATGGGCGGTTTTGCCTCAGGTCCGGGCGGTATGGCGGCGAAACTGGTAGGCGTACCATTGGTCATCCATGAGCAAAATGCGGTGGCCGGAATGACCAACAAGCTATTGCACAAAGTCAGCAAATATACGTTACAGGCTTACCCTAATGCTTTTGCGGAAAACAAAAAAGTTGTTACGACTGGCAACCCAGTTCGGAATGACTTTATGAATATCGCTATAGCCAGTGAACGGGTGGATAGCCAAGAGCATGGTGTGAAAGTGTTAGTGGTTGGTGGCAGTCTTGGAGCACAAGTATTTAATGACAAGGTTCCTGCAACTATGAATGTCATCAATGATGGTTTGCATATTCAAGTCAAGCATCAAGCAGGGCGCGGTAAAGCCCAAGAAGTAGAAGGGGCTTATCAGGTTTGCACTAATGAGCGAGTAACGGCTGAAGTTACTGAATTTATAGACGATATGTCAGCTGCTTATGAATGGGCGGATTTGGTGATTTGTCGTGCGGGCGCTTTAACCGTTGCCGAAGTGGCAATGGCGGGCTGTTGCGCGATTTTCGTACCGTATCCACATGCGGTGGATGACCACCAAACCCATAATGCGCGCTTTTTATCTGACAAGGGCGCTGCCTTGATTATCCAGCAGCATGACATGAGTGAAAAACGATTGGCTGAGCAAATCACTGCGCTAGCCAATAATAAAGAGCATTTGATTGAGATGGCAGATAAAGCTCGCCAATTGGCAAAGCCGCAAGCAACAGAAGAGGTTGCTGCTTTTTGTGTTAAAGCGGCGAACAGTGACAGCCCTGATAGTAACAAGAGTCATGAAATGGCTGATGGAGAACAAGTATGAGTCAGTCGGCAATGATGCAACAAATCCCTGAAATGCGCCGCATCAAGCGTATTCACTTCGTTGGTATCGGTGGTGCAGGTATGAGCGGTATCGCTGAAGTATTAGTGAATTTGGGCTATCAAGTATCGGGCTCTGATTTACGTCAATCTCGAGTAACTGAGCGATTAACACAGTTGGGTGCGGTAATTAATTTTGGCCATAAAAGTAGCAATATTGATGGTGTCGATGTGGTAGTTGCTTCAACTGCAATTTCTGAGGAAAACCCAGAAATTGCTGAGGCACGGGAACAAAGAATTCCGATCGTGCCAAGAGCAGAGATGTTGGCGGAATTAATGCGATACCGCCACGGCGTTGCTGTTGCAGGTACCCATGGCAAAACCACGACCACTAGTTTAGTGGCGTCGATTTATGCAGAAGGTGGTTTGGATCCGACATTTGTGATTGGCGGTCTATTAAATAGTGCTGGCACCAACGCTCGTTTGGGCACGAGCCGCTATTTTATTGCCGAAGCCGATGAAAGTGATGCATCTTTCTTGCACCTGCAACCGATGGTTTCAATCGTCACTAACATCGATGCTGATCATATGGAAACCTACGGTGGTGACTTTAAAGTTTTAGAAAATAACTTCGTTGATTTTTTACATAACTTGCCATTCTACGGCCTAGCGGTGATGTGTATCGATGATGATACGGTGGAAAATTTAATGCCACGAATCACACGTCCCATAACCACGTATGGCTTTAGTCCAAAAGCGGATGTGCGAGCGATTGATTTTGTTCAAGAAGGCACTCAAAGCCGCTTTAAAGTGGTGCGCAAAGGTCATTCTGGTGCGCTTGAAATTCGTTTGAACTTACCTGGTGAGCACAACGTGCAAAATGCTTTGGCTGCTATTGCTGTGGCAACCGAGGATGGCGTTTCTGATGAAGCGATTCAATCTGCACTAGAAAAATTCCAAGGCATTGGGCGCCGTTTTGAAATGTATGGCGAGTTTGAAATTACGCAAGCCGAGCAGAATATAAAGGTTGGCTTGTTAGATGATTATGGTCATCACCCAAAAGAAGTGGAAGCGACTATCAAGGCAATGCGCCAATCTTGGCCAGAGCGTCGTTTGGTGATGGTTTATCAGCCACACCGTTACACACGAACGCGCGATCTGTACGAAGATTTTTGCCAAGTGTTATCGGAAGTAGACGTTTTGTTGATGTTGAAAGTTTATGCAGCGGGTGAAGAGCCGATTGTTGGCGCTGATAGCCAATCCTTGTGTCGCAGCATTCGTCAGCGTGGTCAAATCGATCCGATTTACGTTGAAGATCAAGATGAGTTAGAGAAAGTATTGCCCAGCATTTTAAAAGACGGCGATATGGTGCTAACACAAGGTGCAGGTAACGTTGGTATTTTGGCGCCAAAATGGGCAAAACAAAAAATGCGTTTTAACGATGTGGAGCAATCATAGTCAATGAGCATAGTGAACGCTGACATGAAACAAAAATATGGCTCCGTCGCAGTGATGATGGGTGGCTTTTCGGCTGAGCGAGAAATCTCTTTAAAAACTGGCGCTGCTGTTTTGAAAGCCTTATTAGCACAAGGTGTGGATGCTTTTGCTTTCGATCCAAAAACTGATGGATTAGAAACGATTAGTCAAAAAAGAATCGACCGAGTTTGGAATGCGCTGCATGGTCGCGGTGGCGAAGATGGGCAAATTCAAGGGTTTCTACAATCGCAAGCGATTCCTTACACAGGCTGTGGCGTGATGGCATCGGCGCTGGCGATGGATAAATTAAGAACCAAATTGGTATGGAAGTCATTGGGTTTGCCAGTAGCTGAGCATGAAATGGTGGCCACAGGTGATTTGGATTCAACTCAAGCACAAAGCATTTTGAATAGCTTAAATTGCGTTATGGTCAAGCCAATTCGGGAAGGCTCAAGTGTTGGCATGGCGAAAGCCGATACCGTGGCACAACTGCAAGAGGCGGTATTAAAAGCGCGTGAATTTGATAGCGAAATCATGCTGGAGCAATGGGTTGATGGTGATGAGTTTACGGTCGCTATTTTGGATGGCAAAGCCTTACCAAGTATCCACATGACTACACCAAACAGTTTTTATGATTTTGAAGCTAAGTATCAAACCAATACCACTGAATATCATTGTCCAAGTGGTTTGAGTGAAACAGAAGAGGTTGAGCTTGCAATGATAGCAACCAAAGCCTTCGATGCAGTGGGTGCACAAGGTTGGTCAAGAGTGGATTTTTTACGTGATAAAAACACCAAGGCCTGGTACTTGCTGGAACTTAACACTATTCCTGGCATGACTGAAACTAGCTTAGTGCCAAAGGCGGCTAGAGCGGCTGGCATAGATTTTGATGAACTGGTGTTGAAAATTTTAGACACCAGTTTTGTGGAAAGAACGTAAATCACATAAGTGACGATAAGGTAAAACTAAGTGGCAAGAAAGCAAAACAAACCTAATGTTAGAAAGGCAGCGAAGAACAAGCAACGCCCTTCAAACATTTTGCAGAAAGCTAAAAGCTCCATGAAATGGGTTTTGGGCTTGTTTGCTGGTGCGGCTTTAACCTTGTGTTTAGTGTTCTTTGGTATTTGGATTGTTGGCGTTGATACCAGTAACGTGTTCCCACTTAATCGCTTAGAAGTTACTGGGCAAAATTATACCCAAGCCAATGAGTTATATGAGCGAGTACAAGCCATCAGTGATCGCGGATTCTTCACTATGGATATGCAGCAAGCAGAAGAAGAATTATTGGCACTGCCTTGGGTTAAAAAAATTCAATTACGAAAAGTTTGGCCAGAAACGCTAAACATACAAATTACCGAGCACCAGCCATTAGCTTATTGGGGTGAACAGGGTGTGGTGTCAGTTGAGGGCAAAGTATTTTATCCGCAAGCATTGCCAGAGAAAAATTGGGTTACTTTAAACGGTCCAGAAGCAATTGCAGACGAGTTAACTCAGTTACTGCAGATGTATCAGTTGCAATTAGCTAGTAAACAACTGCAAGTGCAATCGATGGCTTTAACCGAGCGCGGTGCGGTTAATTTGAAACTGGCCGATGGTGTAGATGTGAAATTGGGGAATTATCAGGTCGAGGAGCGTTTGGGACGTTTTATCGCACAGATTGATAATTTAAAGGCCTATAAAAATGACCCATTGGAATACGTGGATTTACGTTATCAAAATGGTTTAGTAGCTGCTTGGCAGAATGATGCTAGCACTCAAGCGGCTGTAACGAATGGCAACAGCAATAGGTAAAGCTATGTCGAAAACTGGGGAAAAAAGATTAATTGTTGGCTTGGATATCGGAACCTCGAAAGTGGTGGCGATTGTCGGTGAGGTCAGCGGAGACGATAGTGTCGATATTATCGGTATTGGCTCGCATCCATCGCGCGGTTTGAAAAAAGGCGTGGTAGTGAATATTGAGTCGACGGTCGCTTCGATCCAAAGAGCGATTGAAGAAGCGGAATTGATGGCGGGTTGTCAAATTCATTCGGTTTATACCGGCATTGCAGGTAGTCATATTAAGAGCTTAAATTCTCACGGAATCGTGGCGATTAAAGATAACGAAGTGGCTCAATCTGATGTAGAGCGTGTGATTGATGCGGCAAAAGCGGTGGCCATTCCTGCGGATCAAAAAATCCTGCACGTTTTGCCACAAGAATTTGTGATTGATAACCAAGAAGGTATTCGTGAGCCGATTGGTATGTCGGGCGTTCGCCTTGAAGCCAAAGTTCATATGGTTACAGGTGCAGTTTCAGCTGCGCAAAACATTACCAAATGTGTGGCGCGCTGTGGTCTTGATACTGAAGACGTGATTTTAGAGCAGCTAGCATCGAGTTATGCGGTGTTAACGGATGATGAAAAAGAATTGGGTGTTTGCTTAATCGACATCGGTGGCGGTACCACGGATATCGCTATCTTCACTGGTGGCGCAATTCGTCATACGGCAGTTATTCCAATTGCTGGTGATCAAGTGACTAATGACATAGCGGTAGCGCTTCGCACACCAACTCAGTTTGCTGAAGAAATCAAAATTAAGTACGCCTGTGCGCTACGTCAATTGATCAACCAAGACGAAACTATTGAAGTACCAAGCGTCGGCGATCGCGAACCAAGACGTTTGTCACGCCAAATTTTGGCTGATGTGGTTGAGCCACGTTACAGCGAATTATTTGAATTGGTACAAGCGGAAATTCGTCGTAGCGGTTTTGAAAGCATTATTGCTGCAGGCATGGTCATCACAGGTGGCGGCTCCAAGATGGAAGGCGTAATAGAACTGGCGGAAGAAGTGTTCCACATGCCAGTGCGCCAAGGAATGCCGCAACACATCAAAGGTTTAGTGGATGTGGTGAAAAACCCAATTTATGCAACGGGCGTTGGCTTGTTGTTGTATGGCAAGGATGACGAAGGTCATCATCGCGAACGATCTACAGGTAGCTTCGATAGCATCTGGGATCGAATGAAGAGTTGGTTCGGTGGCTGGTAATCGCTTGAAAATCAGCGGTCGAACGGCAAAAGAGAAGTTTGAAGTAATTTTTATAAACAGGTTAACGACTATGAAGGGGAAATGTTATGCCTAATATGTTTGAACTAGTAGATAGCTGCCAAAACAGCGCTGTCATTAAAGTAGTTGGTGTTGGTGGCGGCGGTGGTAACGCCGTTGAGCACATGGTGCAAGCGAACATCGATGGTGTTGAATTTATTTGTGCCAATACGGACGCGCAGGCTTTGCAAGCATCATCAGCAAAGACCAGCATCCAAATCGGCCAAAACATTACGCGCGGTTTAGGTGCTGGTGCGAATCCTGAAGTGGGTCGCCAATCGGCAATGGAAGATCGCGAAATTATCATGGAAGCCTTACAAGGCTCTGATATGGTATTTATTACTGCTGGTATGGGTGGCGGTACTGGTACTGGTGCTGCTCCTGTGATTGCAGAGATTGCTAAAGAAATGGGCATCTTAACGGTGGCGGTGGTCACTAAGCCGTTCAAATTTGAGCGTAAAAAACGCATGATGCTTGCTGAGCAAGGTATTGATGAGTTACGCAGCGTGGTGGATTCGTTAATCATCATTCCTAACGACAAGCTTGTAGCGCAATTTGCAGGCTTACGCTTAACCGAAGCCTTTGCTTCTGCAAACTCGGTGTTACACGGTGCGGTGCAAGGCATCGCGGAATTGATTACTTGCCCTGGTCTTATCAACGTGGATTTTGCCGACGTTCGTACGGTGATGGCTGAGCAAGGTCAAGCTATGATGGGTACGGGTATTGCTTCTGGCGAAGGTCGCGCGCAAATCGCTGCTGATATGGCGGTGGCTAGCCCATTGCTTGAAGACGTAGATTTATCAGGTGCTCGCGGTATCTTGGTTAACATTACAGCTAACGAAGACTTCACTATTGATGAGTTCTCGGAAGTGTGTGAAGTGATCGAAGACATTGCCCACGAAGATGCGACGGTAGTTGTTGGTACTGCGATTGATTCAAACATGGGCGATGAAATTCGTGTGACGGTAGTTGCAACCGGTTTAGGTCAAGAAGCAGGAATGCGCTTAGTGAGCAATAACCAAGAAACTGCGCGTAAAGCATCAGGTGAAATGGACTATAACAAGTTAGACTTACCACCAGCACTACGCCAGCAAGCCGGCAGCGCCGAAACTGAGAAGTTAGCGCAAGAAGCTCAGCAGAAAATGGCGGTTGGAAGTGATGTGGACAATTTCTTAGATATTCCAGCGTTTTTGCGTAAGCAAGCGGATTAATTTCTTGGCTGGAAAGTAAGAAAGTTGTCACATAATTGAAACTAATCATCAGATTAGTGCTCGAAGAGATAAGGAGTGGACCCCTTCATCCCTCCTTGTCTCGCCCTAAAAGGTATTGAGAGAGGGTAAAACAAAGAAGGGAGTTGTAAAATAAATAGACGATTTCGGCTAAAAGAAAAATTCAAACACTTGTTCAAAAAATGTTCAAAAAATGTTCAAACAAGTGAAACTTTATGTTAATATGCGCTGAAATTAGGTTAATAATTTATATAAATTATTGATTTTTAAGAGATTGACTCTTAAATGTGGAGAAGTGAATGATTCGACAAAGAACATTGAAGACAACCATTCGTGCAACTGGTGTTGGTTTACACACAGGTGATAAGGTCTATTTAACCTTACGTCCTGCGCCAGTGGATAATGGTATTGTTTTCCGTCGTGTGGATCTGGATCCGGTTGTAGAAATACAAGCCACTCCTGAAAACGTGGGCGACACCACTATGTCAACTTGCTTGGTACAAGATGGCGTGCGTATCTCTACGGTAGAACACTTATTATCAGCCATGGCGGGCTTAGGTATTGATAACGCCTTTATTGATGTATCAGCGCCTGAAGTACCCATTATGGATGGTAGTGCCAGTCCGTTTGTATTCTTATTACAGTCTGCGGGCGTGGCTGAGCAAAATGCGCATAAGAAATTTATTCGCATTAAAAAACGTGTCACAGTCGAAGATGGTGATAAAACCGCTACTTTTGAGCCTTTTGATGGCTTTAAAGTTGCTTTTACCATTGATTTTGACCACCCAGTATTTAAGAAAAGCCGTCAAACTTCGGTTATCGACTTTTCAAGCACCTCATTCGTTAAAGAAGTGAGCCGTGCGCGTACCTTCGGTTTCATGAAGGACATTGAGTTTTTACGTCAAAACAACTTGGCGCTTGGCGGAAGCCAAGAAAACGCCATCGTGATGGACGATTATCGCGTCTTAAATGAAGACGGTTTACGTTATGACGATGAGTTTGTAAAACATAAGATCTTGGATGCAATTGGTGATTTATTCTTGTTAGGGCACTCGTTAGTTGGTGCTTTCTCTGGCTATAAATCAGGTCATGCCCTTAATAACCAATTGATTAGAGCTTTAATGGCAGATGAAACTGCTTGGGAATTAGCGACCTTTGATGACGCTAAAGCAGCGCCGATTTCATATATTATGAATCCTGCTTTGTCGGTATAACGCTAACCTAACTAAAACAATAACTTATAAACTGGCGCTTAATATGCGCCAGTTGCATATCCGAAGAAAGAAAATATTTTTCGGTGAATCAAAAGGTTAAGTGCAGGTGAATACTCACTTATGACTTTTGAAAGTCGGGTCGAACTTTGATATCGATACTGATTAATGATGGAAATTCATGGGCTCTTAATTGAGACATGAGTTCCGAAGAGAAATATCTCAAACGATTGAGCCAAACGGCACTATCCGTAATCAAGGTAAGCACGTTATTTTCAACCGATGCTACTTTGCAATGAGCTTGCAGCTCAGCGGGCAGATATCCCTCGATAGTTTGAGCGACGGAATTTAGGCGATTGGCCTTTTCAAGCAGCGCCTTTAACTCACCTTCTGGGTTAGTTAAAGAATCCGCTACTGATTTGGCTCGGAATGGACGCTTCATAAGCTACAGTGGTTTGAAAAAACGTTCTGGGCTAAATTGGGATCAGCTTTAGATTGTAAGCTGGTTAAGGTGGTTTTGTCACCTTTCAACAGGTAAAGTTTACACAACTTTAAATTGAAAGAGTGGTGCTGTTAAGAGTTTGTTAAATGCGAATTACCCTAATTAAAAGTACTCAGCAGGGAATTAAAGCTTTAGAAATGAATCGTTCGAAGATCATTGCGACATCTATTTTGGCGATCCTAACGCTAGTGACGCTAGTGGTGGTCACTGCGGTTATTACCAAATGGACGGTGCAGCAAGATCTGGTCAGTGAATCTGCTATCAAACAATGGAATCAGGAGCTGGTTACGCAAAAAGAACAACTAGCCATAGCTAAAGTTCGTTCTGAGCAACAAGTGCAAGCCTTATCCAGCCGTTTAGCTAGTCTTCAAGCGCATATTCTGCGTCTTGATGCTGTCGGCAATCGTGTTGCTCAAGATATGGGCATTGCTGATGAATTTGCTTTTACTGAGCAACCCGCTATTGGTGGTGCTGAAGCCTCACCTGATGCGGTCACCCCAAGTTTTAACGAAGTGAGTTACTCTTTAGATTTATTAGAAAACAATATTTTGGCGCAAGAGCAGCAACTTAGTGCGCTAGAAGCGATTGTATTTGATAAAGACATTAATGCTGAGCAAAAAATTTCAGGCCGTCCTATTAAAAAAGGCTGGTTATCTTCGCCTTATGGCAACCGTGCTGACCCTTTTACCGGCAAAAAAGACTGGCACCCAGGGATTGATTTTGCTGCTTTAGCTGGCACTGAGGTGGTAGCAACGGCAGCGGGCGTTGTAACCACAGTGGGTACTAAGTCAGGCTATGGCAAATTCATCGAAATTAATCATGGCGATGGCTATAGCACTCGTTATGCGCACAACAAAGAGTTGTTAGTTAAGAAGGGTGATATGGTCAAAAAAGGGCAGGTTATTGCTAAAGTAGGCAACACTGGCCGTTCAACGGGGCCGCATGTGCATTATGAGATTATGCGTGATGGTAAAAAACTAAATCCTTACCGTTATATTAAGCAATAAATCTAATATTGAATGAAGCCCCAGTTGGGGCTTTTTTTACGCCTATTTTTAGGCTGAAGCCTTGTATTTGACTATGAAAACCCCATAAGAAGTGATAATTCCAGAGCTATTAGTCGGATCAGCGCATTTTTCATTTACAGTTGTTCGATAATAGGTACAATCAATGGCTTTATTAGAATTAAGAATTGAGCGCTTAGCGCGCGTCAACAAAGCCTTTTAGACTAGATAAGACAATAAACTATGGCCTTTTTACAAAAATTATTCCCAAATCGAAACGAACGAAATTTAAAGAAAATGCGCAAGCCATTGGCGAAGATTAATGCGCTTGAAGAGGATTTTGAAGCACTTTCCGATGAGGAACTAAAGGCTAAAACTCAAGAGTTTAAAGAGCGTCATCAAAATGGCGAAACACTAGATGATTTATTGCCAGAAGCCTTTGCTGCGGTACGTGAAGCAAGTAAGCGTACTTTAGGCTTGCGTCACTTTGACGTACAGTTGATCGGTGGCATGGTCTTACACAGTGGTAAAATTGGTGAGATGCGTACAGGTGAGGGTAAAACCCTTGTGGCGACTTTGCCAGTGTACCTGAACGCGATTTCAGGCAAAGGTGTACACGTTATCACGGTGAATGATTATCTAGCGCATCGTGATGCAGAATGGATGGCACCGATTTATGAATTTTTAGGCATGAGTGTTGGGGTTATTTTATCTGGTCAATCCCATCAACAAAAACAAGATGCCTATAGCGCTGATATTACTTACGGTACCAACAACGAGTACGGCTTTGATTATCTTCGCGACAACATGGCCTTCCAAAAAGAAGAGCGCGTACAACGTGACTTAAATTTTGCGGTTATTGATGAGGTTGACTCGATTTTAATTGATGAGGCTCGTACTCCTTTGATTATCTCAGGGGCCGCTGAAGACAGCTCGGAGATGTATCGCGCGATTGATAAATTAATTCCGCTGTTGGAGCATCAAGAAAAAGAATCGGAAGAAGGTGAAGAAGATACTGGTGACTACACCATTGATGAAAAAGGCAAGTCAGCCAATCTAACCGAAAAAGGTCAAGAGCGGATCGAGGAGCTGTTGATCAACAATGGCCTGATTCAAGAGGGTCAAAGTCTCTATAGTCCATCCAGCTTGATTTTATTACACCACGTTAATGCAGCACTGCGCGCTCACACCTTATTTAAAAAGGATGTGGACTACATCGTTAAAGATGATGAAGTGGTGATTATTGATGAACACACAGGCCGTACCATGGAAGGCCGTCGCTGGTCAGAAGGTTTGCACCAGGCGGTTGAAGCAAAAGAAAAAGTTAAGATCCAAAACGAAAACCAAACGTTAGCCTCGATCACATTCCAGAACTATTTCCGTCTTTACGAAAAGCTATCAGGTATGACCGGAACCGCAGATACGGAAGCTCCTGAGCTTTTAAGTATTTATGGTTTGGAAGTTGTGGTTATTCCAACTAATAAGCCTATGGCGCGCGATGATCGCGGGGACTTAATTTATTTAACGCAGCAAGAAAAGTACCAGGCCATTATTGAAGAAATTAAAGAGCTTCAGGCAAAAGGTCAGCCAGTGTTGGTGGGTACTGTTTCGATTGAGTCTTCAGAATTAATTTCTAAAGCGCTCAAGCAAGCAAAAATTAAGCACAATGTATTAAATGCTAAATTCCACGAAAAAGAAGCGGAAATTATTGCTGAAGCTGGTCGTCCAGGTACGGTAACCATTGCTACCAACATGGCTGGTCGTGGTACTGATATCGTTCTGGGCGGTAACCTAAAGGCAGAAATTGCTGCCTTGGGTGAGAATCCTACGGAATCAGCAATTGAAGAAGCTAATGCCGAATGGAAAGCTCGTCATCAGAAAGTATTAGATGCTGGTGGTTTAGCGATTATTGGTACTGAGCGTCATGA
>JABXIW010000195.1 GCA_013372875.1 Gammaproteobacteria bacterium
TGAAGATGCCCCCCTTAATGTTTTACATGCAATGGATACCCTCTGGTTAGAATAGTCGAAAATAATGTCGGGATTATCCCCGCCAGACGATTCAATAGGGTCATCTAAATCTACATTTTCTCCTACCTTTATTGCAAACATAGCGACAATTGTTTCGATTAACTTATTTGTTTTGTCATCTTGCTTGCCAGTAACTGGACTCAGCATTGGTGTTTTTTCATTAATGCGAGTCGCTGATTCAGATAACATATTAAAATGAGGGATCAGCATCTTAAATTCTGAAGAGTCTTTAATTGACCATACCCACTTGTAAAGTTCATGCAAACCACCAACAGCAGTTCGCCCCTCATCTGTCAGATTTTCATGACGGTTATTGCTGTGGTTTTCTAAGTACTCTGTAGCAAGAAGATAGTCATTTTCAAAATGAGACCTTTGGGCAGCATCAATCCCTAACGAGTTAAGAAACTCCAATAAATCCTGTATATTTTTATATATTTGGTCGTAACCGGTTATCATTTTTTATAATCTCAAATATTGCTATTAGACACTTAACGCTTCAAGCAGAGTCGCCGGCTTTGCTGGCGTCCTGCTGACTTGACTTATTAAGCGCCGCTATAAAAGTTAGCTCCATACTAGATACAGGATACATAAATGATTCAAAGTGAACTTCATCAACACCCAAATAACTTTCTGTTTCAGGTCTTAATTTAAACCACTTAGCTAAATTAATATTTTCCTCCTCAGAAAATGGAGCATTACTATAAATTTGTCTTATTGAATTTATTGCAGTGTAAGAGTTTAAATACTCTACATCTTTACTGGTGATTTTTTTACTAGACAATTCCAATATATCGTTTTTTAAAGCAATGACAGCCCATTTTGGACTTATAGGTAAAAATATTAATGCGGGCGTGTGTATACCATACGAGAGAATCAATGTTGGATTGTCTGAGGTAATCCAAGGATCATCAGATGAAGGTATTAAAAAACATGACCAAATCTTTGACAAATATGTAAGAGAGTCGCGTTTTGTTTCAGGACTAACTCCCCCCATTAATACTTCAATATAATAGCCTTCTATTGCTTTTTTATAAGCGTCTATTCTCTCTGTATTACTTTTATTAGATAATTTTGGATTCCTTAATAGTAAATAGCTCGATTGTAGCAACAGTAAACCAGCTAAAACTTCCTTGCTAGGACCTCGACCTGACAATAACTGCTTTATTAATTTAGACCAATCACTTTCAAATTCACCAAAGAAATCCTCTGCGGAATTTGAATCATCCTTTGAGTATAGACCAGACTCTACTGCTACTTTTTTGACAGACTGCTTTGTGGTAATAGATCCATTACACCAATAGATTGATGAATCACGCCCCTTTGGTTCTCCCTCTACATCCCAAAACTGTAAATACGCAGCAGGCACAAAATGTGGTTTTTTTGTCTTAGTGCTCATAGCGCTTAACAGCTGAATATACAGCATTGAATATAATTAATTGTTTATAAGACATTTATTTTCCAGATCCCTTTTGTTCTTAATTAACACTGTAAAAAGGACATTTTCTTCCAGTCGTTTTTTTCAGAAGTATAATCACTAAACGAGATTTGCTTCGTATCTAGTTAATATCAATAGCTTTTTATATATTAAGGATTATTTACTCAATTTTCAATTTAGAACAAAGGGAGTGTTGAGCGTCCGCTTTGTGACGATTAGAGACATTTCTATTAATGGTATATTTAAATGGCTGTAAAAGTCTCTCTATAGCCATTTTGTTATGGATTTCGCCTTTGTACCGTTAGCAAGTAATTTCTATGTACATTCCTACGGCATTTAACCCTCTGATCCTTTTTATTTTGCCTTTTTTAGACGGCTTGGGATCTATACCCATTACAGGTTCACAAGTACCATCAACAGCTATCCAGTGCCAACTACCATTTTCTTTCTTATTTATAGCAACAATAGCTCTTTTCTTTATATCATCAAAGGCCTTGAATTTTTTTAGGCACGCAATTTTATTTAGCCTATGTGCCCCATTTATCAACTGTTTATGCCCTGTATCGTAAGGAGGATAAGTGTTACCTCTAAATATCGCTAAAAATGCTTGCATATACGTAACATCACATACCATAGCCAAACATGCAATACCACAATCCTCGTAATTTCTTCCTATTTGATTTATCCTTTTCATAAACCCTCGTACTATATTAGATTTCTATGGCTAAAAAGAAGAATAAGAATCCAAGTAAAAACTCACAACTCAATAAAAAAGCCAACTCTCGACTAAAAGCAATTGGCTTAAAGAATCGCGGGACTTATCTGTTTAAGTCTTCTATTGATGATCTAACAACGATCGATAAGCTGACTATAAAAAATGACGAATTATTTAATGCACTACCTCAGCACGTTAGAAGAGCTGCTTTGATATCCTATTCACTTAAAAATCAGCTTCGAAACTTAAAAAAGAGAAAAAAAAGAGCAAAGGAGTCAAGGCAGTCTAAAAAAGAATTTCTTAGCTCAGAATCACAAAAGGTTAAAAATAACTTTTTAACACAACTTCGCAATAAGAACCTTACTGACGAACAAATACATGACAGAATCCAAGAGTTAGCAAAAGAAATTCAAATATTAGAATCATATCTAGAAATAAAATAATTCAGCTATTCAGCAAATCATTTTTGATAGCTCACTAGTGAACTCCGCAATCTCTCACTAGTGAACTCCGCAATCTCTCACTAGTGAACTCCGCAATCTCTCACTAGTGAA
>JABXIW010000189.1 GCA_013372875.1 Gammaproteobacteria bacterium
TCATTTGAGCGGGCTTTTTTGATTTAATTTTTGTAACCTGCGTGACTTTTGAAGTTCGTAATAGAATTCAACAAAATTCAAATAGTTGTTGCTTCTCAATAGGATGAGAGCTAGTAGTGGTAAAGATAACGCAATAAGTGCAAGTGACTCATGGAAAGCGTTATTGAATAAGCAATAAGAAAGAGCAATGAACAATTGAAGGTAGACATTAAATTTATTTGCTTTGGAGAGTGATTTTACTCCATGTACAATTATTAAGGTGAAAGGAAGCCAAACAAACAGTGTTGAAATAACCACCATAATTATAAGCCAATGTATTCCACCATACTGCCCAGAAATATCTAACATTCTATCCAAAAAAAATGCATTTAGCCCCCCGCCAGTAGTTAAAAGTAATATTATTAATAAAGATGTAACAATACTTTTTAAGCCCAAAGTTAATATATCACCATTCTTGCTATTCAAACTTCATTTCCTCGTATATACCAACTGCGATAGCCCTCACGTTTCCAGATGAGGCACTTCCAGTGAAACTCAGTGTTGCACCAATGGCATCTTTCAGCTGGATTTTTACGGCATTGTTTATCTCGGATGGTGAATATCTTCTTTTGACTTGCCCTGTACGAATTAGTTTTTTGTAAGCTTTAGAAGAGAAATTGGGAATATTTTGGCGTGCAATTTCTTTTGTCAACCTAGCTCTTTCATGGCGATTTAGGGTTTTTAGCGACTCGATCATGCTTTTTCCTGAAACGCTCCTTAAGTTTGCTACTGTTTTGATAGTTGCTGCTCCTGAAGCTCCGACTCCAGCCAAAGATATGTAGTCTAAAGCTTTGGATGTGGACTGATACCATTCTTCTGAGTCTAGATCGTCAAGCTCTTCTGGAGCGTATTTTTCCAAGCTTACTCTCGTCACCCCTATTCCGCACTGGATAGTAGAAGCAAGAGCGGCTGATGTTCCAAGGTAAGTCACGGCAGCGCTAGTACCCCCAGAAATAGGAATGGCAACTGTGCTACCAAATACTACTAGCCACCCAAGAACAGCAGCAGTGCAGCTAAGGCCCATCCCTACAATTTCGCCAACTAGCTTTGATTCTCTATTTGAAGACTTGAGTTCTTTTGCGTATGTATCTGCAGACATCGGAGAGGATGGCTCTTTTAAGATGATACTGATAGGGTTGATACGGCAATTTGAATTGAACTTTCGAATAGAGATTATCGTTGAATCGTTCGCGATATAAATAACTCCAGCCCCTGAAGTTTCAGGCCTAGAGTCGATGACTTTAAATAGTTGTTTTAAGTTTACAGAGTGCTCGATACGAGAGCGTAATTGTTGTTCTTTTCTTGATGGTCGAGTCAGTAAGGTATCCATTATTTTGTTTTTATCAGATTAAATATTTCCTATTAAGACAGCATTTTCTTGTTCTATCAAAATATTAATAGACTCTTGAGGTAAGACTCAATTTTAAATGTAATTGATATTTTTGATGTGTCATTCTTTAAACATTAACAATGTATGAATATTTGGAATAGGTTCATATCTCGACTTTCCTTTTTAGTTTGAGGTTTTAAGTGCTACCGTTTAGCTCTTTTCGTATTTTTGAACAAGGAAGTGTAAGTGGAGCTTACTTTAGAAGTATTAACCGCGTTGTTTTTGGTTGCATCTGTGGCTGGTTTTATTGATGCAATGGCTGGTGGGGGAGGGCTCCTTACGCTCCCTGCGCTTTTGGCTGCGGGATTGAGCCCTACTCAAGCTCTAGCAACCAACAAGTTACAAAGTTCGTTTGGCAGCTTCTCGGCTAGCTGGTATTTCGTGCGTAACGGTATTGTCAGCCTAAAGGAAATGCGTTTCGCGATACTCTGTACTTTTATTGGTGCTGCAATCGGTGCCGAGGCTGTACAGTTTATTGATGCTAGCGTACTTACCAGTTTGATTCCTGTTCTTCTAATTGCGATTTCTCTTTATTTTTTACTCGCACCAAGCACTCAAAAAATCGATGGCGAACCAAAGCTTTCCGAAGCGATGTTTGCATTGTGTATCGGTGGTGGAGTTGGTTTCTACGATGGTTTCTTTGGCCCCGGTACGGGCTCGATTTTTACTGTGTGCTTTGTTGCTCTTGGCCACTTTTCTCTCGTGGATGCAACTGCACGAACTAAGATTTTGAATTTCACTTCAAACATCGCTGCATTGTTGTTTTTCGTTCTAGCTGGGTTACCTGTATGGGAAATTGGTTTGACGATGGCGGTCGGTGGCTTTATTGGCGCTCAACTTGGCGCAAAAGTGGTGGTTACCAAAGGTCAAAAGTGGATTCGACCTCTAGTAATTACGATGTCTATGCTGATGGCAACAAAACTTCTTTGGCAACAACATCAGCAATGGCTTCTAACACTGTTTTAATTCGCTGATTGCGGTATGTGTTGTGGCGAAGACAGATGTGTATTGGGCGAATTAGAGGCTCTAGTTCTTCGAATTCGAAACAGAAATTTGATGCGATGTTGAGTGTTTTTATGATGGATTTAGGTATCAGTGCTGGTGCCATACCTTTTAAAGCTAATTGCGCTGCCGCAGTGTAGGAGTCCATCTCCATCAAAGGTTGGATCTCGTACTTGGACAAAATGGCTTGCTGATATGTATTGGCTGGGTTATTCAAATCGTTAGTTAAAATCGCTTTTGGTAATTGAGTTAGCGGGTGCTTACTTATTATAGAGAAAGGCTCATCGGCTAGATGAACGCTCATCAAACCGTGATGAGAAGGTAAGTAACCAGCGCAGAATCCCAGGGTCGCTCGCCCTGATTTTACGTTTTCAACGATTCTCGGAGTGTGATTGGTAGAGATTCTGAGATAAGGATCGCGTGCCAGTTGCTCTTCCATAATCATACTCAGATAACCTGCGACGAGAGTTTCTGAGCAATCCATTTTTATTAATGACGTATCTTCGAGCTCTTGCTGATCGTAAATCTGTCCTCGTAACTCATTGAATGTGGGCTCTATCGTATTGATAAGGGCCAGAGCATCCGAGGTTAGTTTAATGTGTCTGCCGTTTGGCTCGATCAGTTTCTTTCCTAACTTTTTTTCTAAATTGGCGATACGTTTACTCACCGCA
>JABXIW010000341.1 GCA_013372875.1 Gammaproteobacteria bacterium
TCACGACGAGTACGTACCCAGCCTTGAACGGTGACTTGAGCACCTTCGCTAGGTTTGCCCGCTAGGGCGTCGACAATTGATACTAATGACATTTTTTTACCTTATTTTGCGTGATTGCTGTAAAGCTCAATAACTTTGTTAAAAATCATCTCAAAATGCTCGATTATTTTTATAAACTGCGCTTTTTCGTTAATTTTTGCCGTGTTCTTGAGCTTTTCGCTAATCACTCTTGCCTATAAATGCTTTTAATTTTCTTCGTTAAGTTTATGATTTTGTTTGAATTTTAGTCTGAAGTTGATTTCTTTCTTCTTATTGTCGTCATAAGTGTGCCAGTTCAACACTTCATCAAAAGTACGACCACAGCCACGACAAATTTCATCGCCTAAAACGGTACTACAAACACCAACGCAAGGTGAATCGGTTGGTTTACGCTCACGCGTTTTAGGAGTGATTTTAATTTTATTGGACAAGCCAAAACCTCAGGCTATTCATTCAAGCAAAACAACGCCGTATGTTACCTTGAGACTCGGCTAATGGCTAGTGATTATCTGCAATAAAAGCCACTATATATGGTGGCGACCGAGCAGCGATAAATCTTCAGCTAGACTGTAATAAAGCATTGTTTTTCCAGTCTAGCTTGGATACATTAGCCGAACACCGACTCTGAATCGTTACCATGTTTGTTTTAGACTCATCACAAATCGAAGAATACCGTAACAATAAGCCAGAATACTATCGTCAGCTTGCCAAGCAGCTTGAAGCCTTATTGGCTGAAGATACCAATTGGGTGACCAACTTGGCGCAAATGTCTGCCTTTGTTTATCAAATGCTGCCTGATCTCAATTGGGTGGGTTTTTATATGGTCAATCCCAAAGACTCAAGCGCCTTAATCTTAGGCCCCTATCAAGGAAAAGTGGCTTGTGTACATATTCCTTTTGGTCGTGGCGTTTGTGGAACTGCGGCGCAGACTCAAGAAACCCAGCTGGTCGAGGACGTTCATGCCTTTGAAGGTCATATCGCTTGTGATGGCGATACCAATAGTGAAATCGTTATTCCGATGATGGTGGACGGCGGCTCTGGCGATAAAGAGTTAAAAGGCGTATTTGATATTGATAGCCCATTAGCCAACCGCTTTGATCAGCAAGATGCGGATGGGCTGACAGCTTTATTAAATGTTTTGATTGGGAAAACTGAGTTTGACAAAATTTAGCGAACCTTTGTATGGATTCACCACGGGCACTTCCTTTGGTCGCCAGCCTACGCTGGAATTTCAATAATATATGAGCAATCTAAGACCATTCCATTTAGCGATTCCAGTTCATAATTTAGAATTAGCTCGAGAGTTTTATGGGCAGGTTTTAGGTTTTACAGAAGGGCGTTCCAGTGAACATTGGATTGATTATAATTGCTTTGGTCACCAACTAGTTGTCCATCTAGATGAAACTATGCAAGTTGATTCAGACAAAGCCACTAATGCCGTTGATGGGCATAATGTGCCTGTGCCGCATTTTGGTGTGGTTTTGGATATGTCTAACTGGCAATCGCTTGCAGATCAACTAAAAGAAAAAGGCGTGCAGTTCGTTATTGAGCCTTATATTCGTTTTAAAGGAAAAACTGGTGAGCAAGCCACTATGTTTTTCTACGACCCATCAGGTAATGCACTAGAGTTTAAAGGCTTTAAGGATTTAGAGGGTTTGTTTGAAAAATAGTTGTTTGCTAATCTTTATTGGCTTGGAGTAGATGTTTATCTAAACTGTTTTTCAGGCTGATTAATTTAGAGTAGCCCCTTTTTTTGCTATCTATGTCAGGGCTCCAAATAGCTATTTCTAACCTTTGAAAAACTGAAGTTTTCAATGTCCAAGTTTCGCCATCCCAGCCAGAAGTATCATCATCAAATTTTAGTGTTTTTAAAAAAGATTTAAGTTGGCTTACTATTTGAGCGTATTCGTTCTCAGAAATTTCTTCGAAAGCTTCATTCAAATCTTCATAGTTAGCCAATGCTTTGTGATCTTTATATGTCCGTTTTACTATGAAAAATCTATGGGGCTTGTCTAAATCATTAAGTTGCACCTCATAGGTCTCAATTGGTTTAAAAGACGGCTCAATTGTTAAGACGAACAGTTCATTCGATTTGACTTGGCAGCTTATTAATAAAGAAACACAAAAGATAAGGTATTTCATCTTTACTTCCCAAAACTCATGGCATCAATCACTTCTTGCGGCAGCTCTGGTAAAGCCGATCTTGGAATTAAGAAAGTGGTTAAGTTCATCAGATCCCTAAAGAATTTATTGTTCATGGTGGTTTGACGCAGATAGTCATGGCCAGATGAGCCACCAGTACCAATTTTATTACCAATCATGCGCATCACCATATCCACATGGCGCGAGCGCCATAAGGTAAAGTTGACATCAAGCTCGACTAACGCTTGCAATAGACGGAATGGGGCGGTGAGCATCGGTTGTTCACGATATAAATTGATAAAGAGTGCACTTAATGTTGCTTCTTGGCTCATGCGGAAAACGCCTTGTTGCTTTAACTCGTTGTATTTTTCTTTATCAAAAAGCGCATCGAAATTTTTACGTGTATTAGCTAAGTCATTGAGCTGGAAGCGTTTTTCAGCATCGGTTAAATAGTCTGCTTCCTTTAAGGTTTGCTCATCGGTATTCAGCATCGTATCGACTGCCTCACTAAATTGCTGCCAGAAATTAAAGTCGCCAAATTCTAAGAAGGGCATACGAGCTAACCAGTTTTCAACTGCATCATATAAACTAGGTGCTTCTTCTAACGCCATCAAGTGATTGCGATCTTTTTCGTTAAGACGGCTATAAAAAGATTCTTTGTCAAAGTTAATTCTAAACTCAGACTTTAAACCTAAAATAATTTCAATTTCTTTAAACTGGATGGATTGGAATCCTGAAGCTGGAATTAAATAATCACGGAAATCTAAGAAATCCAGCGGCGTCATGGTTTCTAAGATATCAATTTGATCGACCATGACTTCTTGGATCTTATGAATACGCTCTAAGCGCAAATTGATGGTGCTTAACTCTTTTTCTGGAACAACCTTTTGCGCAAGCACAGGCAGAATGGCGTTAATTTCGTGCAAAATTTGTTTAAACCATAGCTCATAGGCTTGATGCACTAAAATAAAAAGCATTTCATCATGCGCTTCATTGCCATAGTTTTTGCTTTCTGGGTGCTGAGCGTCCAATAATTTATCTAGCTGCAAATATTCTGAGTAATAACAAGGTTTAACGTTCTTTTGCATTTTGCGGTTCCATAAATTTTAACCATTAAAAAAGGAGTGTTATTGCTAACACTCCTTTTCGATTATAGACATTTAAAAAAATAAATGTCAGCAGAAATTTTCAATAAATTGATTTATATCAAAACCAATTAACGCTTTGAAATTTCTACATAATCTCTTGCAACTTCACCAGTGTATAACTGACGTGGACGACCAATTTTACGGTTTGGTTCGCCAATCATTTCATTCCACTGAGATACCCAGCCAACAGTACGGGCTAGGGCGAAAATCACGGTGAACATATTGGTTGGGATACCAATCGCGTCAAGAATTACGCCTGAGTAGAAGTCTACATTCGGGTAAAGTTTCTTCTCAACGAAGTAAGGATCTTCTAGGGCGATTTTCTCAAGCTCTAGTGCTACTTTGAAAGTAGGATCATCTTGCTTACCCATAAGTTCTAGCACTTGGTGAGCTGACTCACGCATTACTTTAGCGCGCGGGTCAAAGTTCTTATAAACACGGTGACCGAAGCCCATTAAACGGAATGGATCTGACTTGTCTTTAGCGCGAGCAATAAACTCAGGAATACGCGATACGTCGCCAATTTCACGTAGCATGTTCAAACAAGCTTCGTTAGCACCACCGTGCGCAGGACCCCATAAACAAGCGATACCAGA
>JABXIW010000179.1 GCA_013372875.1 Gammaproteobacteria bacterium
ACCGCTGACAGCACCAGCGCTTCATTACCCACTTGCATCTATCGTCACCTATTTTTATCGTTGTTTTAGCGTCACAGCGCTAGGATGCGTTGACCCTTAGAATTATGAATATAGTTTATACCCAGTGACTTAGCGGCGATGTGTGCCGAAAAGTCGTCCAGAAACTGCATCAAGACTTGCGTCATTCTCGCAGTTCCCCTCAGAGCAAGGTAAAGTGGGTACAAAATTTCACGCGGAACCTAGCATCATAAAACGCTCAGGCATAGAGCATGAACTAAGCTTTAGTGTACGTGCTCAAAGTTAAGAATCATCTATCGTGTGAGACAAACGACCAAGGATAGGGAGAAATGGATTGTTTACGACACTTGCACTGGTCACGGCTTTTTTTGCCATATTGATCTGTTTGAAAGCCGCCAGTCGGATATCGTCGCTGGAAAAAGAACTGTCGAAATTACAGAAAGAAGTTGCCTCTCTTCGCGTCAGTACGCGTCGCGATTCGAAACTCGAAGCCTCCCAACCAGAGCCTGACACATCGGAATCCAGCCTTGGAGCGGCCTCTTCGATGCGTTCAGATTCTGGCGACTCGGCGTTAAGCGCTCCAAGCAATATCGAGCCTGAATTTGAGCCTTCATACCTTGCAACTCAGCAGCACCATAGCGAGCAAGAGCAAACCGAACTCAACCAAAGCCAGCAAACACAAGTTCAGTTGGCGACGTTTACTCAGCAAGAAGACCCACTAATCCAGAAGCACGCGCAAAAACTCATTGCTAACTTCCAAGAGAACTGGCTAGTTTGGGTCGGCGCATTAGCCATGTTGATCGGTGGCGGCTATCTGGTGCAAGTGATTGGCAGCCATATTGAGTTTTCGCCACTTATGCGTGTTTCTTTTGCCTTTTCACTCTCGTTACTTATGGTACTCGCTGGCGAGTGGTTCCATCGAAAAGAGCAAAACACCCCGGATCGCGCCGCACGCGCTCAAGGCTTTACCTATGTGCCAGCTGCTGTCACCGGAACGGGGCTAACGGGCATTTACTGCACCGTCATTTTTGCTTTTGTGGTTTATCAAATGCTGACGCCAAGTGTCTCGTTGATCATCTTGGCTGCGGCGGCATTTTGCAGTTTAGCGTTGTCATTGCGACAAGGGCCGTTAATGGCGGTGCTCGGTTTAATCGGTGGCTACACAGCTCCACTTTGGATTGGAGGTAATGAACCGAACTACTTTTTGTTAGCCGGATACATCTGCGCGATTTCGTTCGCGGCGACCTTATTGATGCAAAAAGTGCATCGGGCATGGATTGCGCCAAGCATCGCCGTTCCGCACGTCATTTGGATGCTGCTGTTGATTGAGAGTATTCCAACTGAACGGCTGTTCTCGTGGCTCGCGATTTATCTCTCCATCACTTTGTATCTCATTTTCGCGGTTCCGAGAATGGGTTGGATGCTCAATCCTCGTTTTCGCCACTATCAAAACAAGTGGACAAATCAACCAACCGCGACCTCTCTTGCAGTAGCGTTATTGACCTTTTCTGCTATCACCAGAATGCCGGAACTAAACACTCTACAAATGGCGTACTGTTATACGCTGCTTGTGACGATCATCTGGCTACCAGCACTTCGCACAGGCTGGTCATTACGTGTATTTTTGCCATCCATACTCGTCTCGGCAACCGCGCTAATTGTTCTCACCATCGCGTTTGATGCGCTGTATATGTTAGAGCGAGAAGCCAGCATCCTATTCGCATTGGCGGTGAGTATTGCGCTGATTGGCTTTAGAACCTATTGCCAATCTTTGAGTGACCGTTCGCAAATCAGCAACGTGCTTTTGTTGGTGCTAGCACCAACGATGGGTTTGGTCACGTTGTTTTATGCTGACGAATTCATGCACGGTTACGCCCTGTACTGGACGTTGTTCTGCGCGCTCATCGCGGCCCATTATGCGTTCCTTAGTCAGCGTCTTCGCTCTCTTGCACTTGAATGTTCAGCGGTCGTTCACGCTCTGATTTCTGGCGTCGCTTTCGTTTGGTTAAGCGACACTTGGCTCACCACTGCCATTTCGATACAAGTCGCGGTGATGGCACTGCAAATCCAAGCCGGGTTCTTTCGCCCAGCAAGTTGGGCGGTCAAAATCGTGATGGGTATTTTGGTGGTTCGTCTCACGTTGCTGCCATTTATTCCACAATGGCAGCCGGTTGAAAGTGGGCATTGGGCTTGGGTCATTTTTAGTTACGTGCCGTCATTGGCTATCTTAGCCTATGCCCGAGGCGTGCTAGCGAAACAAGATTCCGACCTGACCAACTGGTTTGAAGGGGCGTTTTTGCATGTGTTCTTAATGGCGTTGTTTACCCAAACCAACTACTGGTTAACGGGACAATACGGCTATTTGGGACACATCGATTTCACAAATGCCGTGGTCTTTGCCAACCAAGCACTGGTTATGGGCTTGGTTTACAGTTATCGCAGCCAATTTGCTCAGCAGCTCACCCTTGTTTATCAAGCCTACAGCTACTTATTGTGGGGCGCATTCGCGCTATTGACGGTATGGCTGAACAGCGTTGAATCGCCACTCATCACCAACAACGTGTCGGCACAAGCCATGCCGGTGTTCAACATGCTGAGTTTAGGTTGGCTTCTGCCAGCGTGCATTCTCATTGCTGCGGTCGTTAGACGCTGGAATACGCTGCGTGTACACCGATTAGCGGTCGCATGTCTTGGCTTTGCATTAGCGGCCATTTGGCTAGGGATGTCGATTCGACAGTTCTGGCAAACCACGTCAATGACGCTGTTTCAACCGACCAGTATGGCGGAGTTGTTTAGCTACTCAGTGGCAGGATTAATGGTTGGTGGCGCTTTAACTTGGCGTGGCGTCATTCACAAAGCGATGATGATGCAACGCATCGGCTTAATTATATTGGCCTTTGTGGCGTTGAAAGTCTTCTTGTGGGATGTAAGCTCTTTGGACGGGTTCTGGCGCGCCATCAGCTTCTTAGGCTTGGGGGCATCACTTATTGCTTTGGGATGGCTATTTCAAAAACTGCATCGCTCAGTCACTCAGACCTCTGAGCCATAGTCGACGTTCTTCAACACAAAAAGATAAGCGGAAAAGAGAGATTCCCGACAATGCATTTTCGCCGTTATTGGGGGGCAGCAAAAATGTAAAGCCGGGAATCATTGGAGTGTTCTTTGAAACGGCGTTATTTCAACAATGCAACCACCGTATGACGGCGAACATTCGCTTGCGCATTTAACGCTTGGAACGTCGAGGTAAACTGACCAGACGTCTCCATAAAACCATCCAGTTTTGCGTTCACTTCATCTACCGAAAGTTGATGACTTTTGCTTTGGATTGAGCGCATCTGCGTGTTCAACTCGCCATGAAAAGCTTTCGCTTCTTCTAAGCTGGTTTGCACTTGTCTTAAGTGCTGATTGACTTTCGAGATGGTCTGTTTGATGCCATCACGAGAGCCTAAATCAAAACTCAGCTCTGCAATGCCGTCCGGCTCAGATTTCAAGTTCAGCACATTTGGCTGGCCAGCAGGGAAGCGATGCCCTTCGCCCGTAACCAAAACCTTCTGCTGCATTTGTTGATAAGCGTTATCGCGCGCTTCAAACAAA
>JABXIW010000402.1 GCA_013372875.1 Gammaproteobacteria bacterium
AGTTCCCAATCGTATTTGAAGAGCAAATAGAAATAACCGTTATCCCATTGAGTCGGATGCGTTGTCCAAGCCCCTTCCAAACCACTTGTTACCGTGTCACGACCAATACCACGAGTCTTGTTGTTCATCCAACCAAGGCCTTGTTCATGCACGTCAGCGCCTTCTGGATCTGGACCAAGGTTGGCAGCATCACCGTTACCGTGACATTTACCCACGGTATGACCACCAGCCGTTAGTGCAACAGTTTCCTCATCGTTCATTGCCATACGCGCAAATGTCACTCGCATGTCTTGCGCCGTTTTCAATGGATCTGGGTTGCCATCCACCCCTTCTGGGTTCACATAGATCAAGCCCATCATTACTGCTGCAAGTGGGTTCTCTAAATCACGCTCTCCGGAGTAACGGCTGTTTTTCGCGCCACTTGGCGCAAGCCACTCTTGCTCAGAACCCCAATAGGTGTCTTTTTCTGGATGCCAAATATCTTCGCGACCAAAACCAAAGCCAAAGGTTTTAAAGCCCATCGATTCATAAGCCATGTTACCTGCGAGAATAATCAGGTCGGCCCAGCTTAACTTGTTGCCGTACTTTCTCTTGATCGGCCAAAGAAGTCGGCGTGCTTTGTCTAGGTTGGCGTTATCTGGCCAAGAGTTGAGAGGGGCAAAGCGTTGGTTACCGGTTGCGGCACCACCACGTCCGTCTGCGATACGATAGCTACCAGCCGCGTGCCATGCCATACGAATCATCAAACCGCCGTAGTGTCCCCAGTCTGCTGGCCACCAATCTTGGCTGTTTGTCATTAGGTCTTTTAAGTCTTGCTTGAGTGCGTCGACGTCCAGTTTTTTAAGTTCTTCTTTGTAATTAAAATCTGGACCAAATGGATTCGTTTTGGAGTCGTGCTGATGCAGGATGTCTAAGTTTAAGGCATTCGGCCACCAATCCATCACCGACTTGTCTGTAGATGTTTGTCCACCATGCATAACTGGACATTTACCTACTGAACCGCCGTTTGTATTGCTCATATTGTACTCCTTTATTTTGTAGCCTCCTTGGCTACTCATTCTCTACTCAATGCGAAAAACATTGAATACCTGACCAAAACAGCGTAGTCCACTTGACGCAAGAAAGAAGTCTTTTTCTTCAAAATTTGCACGATGTTTACAAGCTTTTACTGTTACCAAACATGTACATATATGCGTTTTATATGGATTCAGATCAGATTGGATTTACCCCTGAATACTTAACGCCAGACAATCTCGCCATGTTTTGATCCCACGTCGCTAAATCCCGAACATTGAATTGGCTGAGTGAATGATGACCGCACGCCCTTGCCATCACTTGCATGAGCTCAACCGATGATTCAAAGAAGTTTTTCAGTTGTTGAGACGATTTTTCAATATCGAGACGCTGCCTCAAATCGGCATTTTGTGTCGCAATGCCTGCCGGACAGTTGTTGGTGTTGCAGATGCGAGCTGCGACACAACCAATTGATTGCATCGCGCTATTCGCTATCGCCACGCCGTCTGCACCGAGCGCTAACGCTTTGACAAAATCCATAGGAACGCGAAGTCCACCAGTGATGATTAACGTGACGCGGTCACTTGCACCTTTTTCATCTAAGTATTTACGTGCACGAGCTAACGCAGGAATAGTCGGGACGCTAATGTGATCACGGAACATGGTTGGTGCCGCGCCCGTGCCACCACCACGGCCATCGAGAATGATATAATCAGCACTCGCATCGAGCGCAAACTGGATGTCTTGCTCAATATGGTTAGCACTTAATTTAAAGCCAATCGGAATACCGCCAGTAATGCTACGAACTCTGTCGGCAAACTTTCTGAAATCGTGAGTAGTATGAAGATCGGTAAAGGTTGGTGGCGATATTGCAGGTTGCCCTTCAGGAATGCCCCTCACCTGAGAGATCTTACCAACGTTTTTGTTGGCAGGAAGATGGCCTCCTGTCCCCGTTTTCGCACCTTGTCCGCCTTTAAAGTGAAATGCTTGAACCTTTAAGAGCTTGGATTCGTCGTAGCCAAACTTAGCACTAGCTAGCTCATAAAAATATCGAGAATTAGCAGCTTGCTCTTCTGGCAACATGCCGCCTTCCCCGGAGCAAATCCCAGTTCCAGCTAACTCCGCACCTTTTGCCAGCGCAATTTTCGCTTCTTCCGAAAGCGCACCGAAACTCATGTCCGACACCAATAAAGGAATGGCGAGCTTGAGCGGCTTACGTGCGTTTGGCCCCACAATCAATTCAGTAGACACGGGAACGTCTTCCAACAGCGGTTGTGTCGCCATTTGCGCCACCATGATTTGTATTGCATCCCAATGTGGTAACAAGTGCCTAGGCACGCCCATTGCAGCCATCGGCCCATGATGACCGAGCTTAGAGAGCCCTTCTCTGGCAAGTTGGTGAATAAATTCTAGAGTTGGCTCCTCTTGAGTATTGGCAGCGGCGAGCTTTTCACTTTTCTCTCGTTTTTGATCGGGGCCTTCTTTGCCCACTTGCTCGGTAGTAAATCGTTTATGCGTACCGTCGCAAAAAGGCGCATTGGCGGTGTGCTTGCACTGGCAGAGATAAGCATCTTCATCTTTTTCCGCAGTAAAGCTCATTGGCTTCATCCCAGTTCCAGAATGCGAGCCGTCACAATAAGGTTGCTTTTTTGATCGCCCACAACGGCAAAAATAGTATTCTTGCCCGGCCTTCAATTCGACTTTGATCGGCTTGTTATCGGCGATGATTGGCTTGCTCATGTTGCCCCCTAGTTATTGTTTTTCACCATGCTTTGTCGCTGGCTTTCAAATAAGCGTAGAACAGGAGCCAAAGAGCGTCAGTGCAAGCGGAGTAAAATGCGCGATTGCGACCGTCCTCTCCTATACTCTTTATGGGTCTCATACACGTGGAGGCTATATGACGATTGCAACCCGATTAGATGAATATTTGACTGAGCATAACATTCACTTTCAAACCGTGAATCACAGCCACAGTCATAGCTCGCTACAAAGTGGTGTTGCCGCAGGTGTGCCTTTAATGAATATCGCAAAAGGTGTGATTCTTGAGGATCATGAAGGGCGTCATATGATGGCGGTCTTACCTGCCAACAACAAAATCAGTTTGTCGAGATTAAACGACGAATTTAACGCCACCTTCCACTTGGTGAAAGAGCGCATGGTTTATCGACTCTTCACCGATTGCGAACACGGCGCTATTCCGCCAATTGGTAGCCCTTACCACATGTCGACAGTTTGCGATGAAAGGTTAGCAAATTTGGAACATGTCTATCTCGAAGCCGGCGATCATGAAACTCTGATTAAGCTGGATAGAAAGGCATTTAAAGATTTGATGAACGACTGCAAATACTTAAGATTCAGCAGTGAAGTTCTGCATTAAACTTGCCAAAATATGTCGACATTTCGTGAAAAAGGCTCTTTCAACAAGAGCCTTTCTTTGTGCTTTATCTCAAACACTTAGCTTTCTGAAACTAACTTATTGCGATAAACCCGAGTCGGTCGCCCTACTTTCCCGTGTTCTAAAAAGGCCACCAACTCACCTTGTTCAACGGCTTTATCCAAATAACGACGCGCCGTGCTCTTACTGATGGTTAAGCTTTCCGACACACTCAATGCGGTGTGCTCGACATGCACATGCGTAAACAGATCCACCACCTGACGGAACATAAAAGGATCTAAACCAGCCAAATCCGTTGGCGTGCCTTTTCCAAGATGGAACAAATCATCAAGCTGCGACTGTCGAAAACTCTCTTGGCTACGCATATGGTTTTTAACCTTTGCGAAACGAAGCAAGCTTTCGGTTAGTCTTGAGTAATCAACGGGCTTGACTAAGTAATCAAATGCACCGAAACGATGGGCTTTTTGAACCGTAGATGCGTCATTAGCCGCCGTGACCAAAATGCATTCTGGTTTCTGGTCGCTCTCTAACCATTGATAAACCAGCTCGACACCTTGCCCGTCTGGCAAGTAGTTGTCGACGATGACCAAATCCGGCTTAGTATGCGTAACTAGCTGCTGGGCAATGTGAATACTGCCGGCAATACCGACGACTTGATATTGTTCCACTTGCTCAATGAAATGGTGATGAAGCTCTGCAATGTTGGGATCATCTTCCACTATGACTACTTTTATCATCCTAACTCCTTGGGGAAATAGATCGTAAACGCGGTTTCTTGCTCGTCACTGTCCAACTCCATATGCCCATTGCCTTGCTCAACGATGGAACGTACAAGGTACATGCCTACTCCATGATCGGCTTTGTTTTGCTTAGTGGTAAAGCCCAATTCGCACAACACATCAAACTCACTCTCGATCAGCGGGCCATTGTTCGAAACCTGAATAGTGTACTCACAAGCCGATTCTGAAATACCGATGTGTACGTGACCGTTCTCTTGTCCTTTCACCGCTTCCAAAGCGTTTTGAGCCAAATTGCCAATCAACCCACACAATTGTTCTTCTGACAAACGGCGAGACAGCACGCTCAAATCACTTTGGCAGTCAATGCTCAGCGCCACACCCAGTTCATTGGCTTTGCTCGCCTTTGCCAAAATCAAGGCTGACAAGGCCGGTCTGCTATTCAGCGCATGTAGCGAATCCAGTTGTGATTGACTGGCTTTCGCTTGCGACAAACAAACTGAAAGCGCTTTATCGTAAGCCCCCATTTGTAAGAGGCCCGAGATAGTCGAAAGCTTATTTTGATACTCGTGACGCGCAACGCGCATGTTCTCCATGTACTGCGTCACCTGACTGATTTTCTCCGAGAGTACGTGCATCTCATTTTGGTCACGCAAGCTAAACACTGCGCCATAAGGTTCACCTGTCGACGTACGAAGCGTAACTCGGTTCATCACCAAGTTTTTGCCATTCACGCGAATCAATCCATTAATGTAATCGTCACCTTTCAGCGAAAAACTTTCTGGGTTATCTATCCCATAGGTAAATACGTTGCCAAGCTCTTGATGATAGTTGAGCATAGCGCGAGCGGAATCATTAATAAGGTACAAACTTCCCTCGGAGTTTATCGCGACCAATCCTTCATACGTCGCTTGCAGCACGCCTTGATGTGTTTTTAATGCCTGCTTAAGCTGCCAAGGTTCTAACTCTTGCATTTGAGTTCGAACATAGCGAGAAAACTTCCAAGACAACCAAATACAAATACCGACGGCAATGATCCCGAACGATATCAAAGGCAACAACCGTTCGCTTGTCCAGAGATCCAAAGTATCAATCAAATAGCCAACTTTGATCATGCCAATCACATCGCCTTCATTGGAAAAAATGGGAGATATGTAACGAACCGATGGCCCTAAAGATCCCACGCCATAAGAAAGGTAGGACTCGCCGTTTTCCAGCGCTCTTTCAATATCGCCTCCCAGCACAGGCAGACCAACGCGTTCAGCGACAGGATGTGCCAGCCGAATTCCTGCGCGATCACTCACCGTGATAAAGTCCGCATCACTCACCGCCTGAACCGCATTGATGATTTCTGACGTTTTGCTTGCGCTACCAGACCCAACAGCGGCAATAAGGCTAGACAATTGCGATAGCTGCTGCGACTGAACTTGAGCACGCAGGCTGATTTGATGAGTGAGGATGTCGTCCAACTGATGAGCACTGTAACTCCACCAACTCAACATGCCCAATAGCATTACACCACTAAGCAATACGGCCAGTTGTTTAGTAAAAGAAAAGGAAGCAAACGGCACGATAGGATTCCAAGGGATGACTTGCCCTAAGTTTACCGCAATTCCTTATTCGACTTAGGGGCTCTCACCATGAATTTTGACGCGGATCTCAGTGGTGATTTTTATGACTTTTATTAATTTAATGCGTTTATTCTCAATTATTTTTCAAACAGATTTTGTCGTGACATGCAAATTGATAAAGAGCTCAAGTACGTCGTTGATGAAATTGATTTCTCTCAGTTTTTTGCCATTTCCAAACCCTATGATGAAGAAAAATAACTTGGAGATGGATGTATGAATAGTTCCCAAATGAAAATGCTCCTACTGGTCGCGATAGGCTGCATCTTATGGTTTATCCCAACCCCGGATGGGCTCACCGATCAAGCTTGGCAAATGATGGCGATTTTCGTCACCACCGTACTGAGCTTGATCCTCGCACCACTTCCTCTTGGCGCGATGGCCTTGATGGGTTTGACGCTCGCGACACTGCTTGGCGTACTGCCAATCAAAACCGCACTGACTGGCTTCGCGCACCCAACGATTTGGATGATTGCAGCTGCGTTCTTTATCTCTCGCGGTTTTATTACCACCGGCTTTGGTCGACGCGTCGGATACTGGTTTATCTCTAAACTTGGTCACAACTCATTAGGCCTTGCTTACGGTTTAGTGTTGACTGATTTGCTATTTGCACCTGCAACCCCAAGTACCACCGCGCGTTGTGGCGGTATTATTTCTCCGCTATTTCGCTCGGTTGCAAGTGCTTATGATTCCGACCCAGAAAAAGGTACTGAGAACCGAATCGGCGCATTTTTGGTGCAATGTATCTTCCAATGTAACGCGATTACTTGTGCGATGTTCCTAACCTCTATGGCAGGTAACCCACTCGCCGCTAACTTCGCAAAAGAACAAGGCGTTGAAATCACATGGGCGGGCTGGGCAACCGCGGCGATCGTCCCTGGTTTGTTGTGTTTGTTCCTCATCCCACTCGTGATGTACATGGTGTTTCCACCAGAGCTGAAGAAGACACCAGAAATGCGTGAAATTGCGCGTCAAAAGTTGGCTGAAATGGGCAAAATGACGCGTGACGAACTGATGGTTTGTATCACTTTTATCGGTATGGTTTCACTTTGGGTATTGGGCCCAACATTAAGCATTCATGCAACGGTTACGGCTTTACTTGGGTTAGTTTTCTTGCTTCTCACTCACACCATCACATGGGACGCCGTTCTTGGCGAAAAAGAAGCATGGCACACCATAACTTGGTTCGCTGTATTGGTAATGATGGCTGCGCAACTTAACAAACTCGGATTCATCAGCTGGTTCAGCGAGTCTATGGCCGAGTCACTGTCCGGCTTTGGCTGGGTGGCAACCATCATCGTGCTTCTTTTGGTTTACTACTACAGCCACTATTTGATGGCGAGTGCAATGGCACACATCAGTGCGATGTACTCCGCGTTCCTGGCAATTGCGATCTCTGCTGGCGCGCCTCCGATGCTTGCTGCGATTGTTCTTGGTATTTTCAGCAACTTGTATATGTCAACCACGCATTACTCGTCTGGCCCTGCGCCAATCTTGTTTGGTGCTGGTTTCCACACTCTGCAAAACTGGTGGAAAATCGGGTTTATCTTCTCACTCATCGTCATTCCAATCTTTGTTTTTGTTGGCGGTGCGTGGTGGAAGCTTCTCGGCCTTTGGTAATCCGCAATAGAACGCATAGAAACCAAAAAACCGCCCGTTTGGGCGGTTTTTTATCAATCCAATCACTATCGAACAAAAATCTTTTGAATCGCTTTTATCGCCATTGCTCTGCGACGCATTAAAGCCCCCGTCCTTGGCAGCCATTTCGGCGTGTGGAGTACGGTTTTCGCATGGCTAAAGGTTCTGAATCCTTCCACTCCGTGATAATGACCAATGCCCGATTGACCAATGCCACCGAAAGGCGCATCTTCAGCGCCAACGTGTAATACCGTGTCGTTAATGCCGACGCCGCCACTGTGTGTGTTGCGCACGATCTGTTTGATGGTCGATTTGTCGTCCGACATAACATACAGCGCAAGCGGTCGCTGGTGCTGATTAATGTAGTCAATCGCTTCTTCTAAGCTTTTGTATGGCTTGATGGGTAGAAGTGGCCCAAAGATTTCCTCTTGCATGATTCGCATATCTGCTGACACGTTTGTGACCAAATGAGGGTACAAAAGCCGTTCCTCTTGAGGTGACGCTTCAACGGTATGGAGGCTTGCGCCTCGGGTTTTGGCATCCTCAAGCAGCGCAGTCAAACGCTCATACTGTCGTTGGTTGATAATATGGGTCAGCTTTTGATTCTTGTTGGATTTCAAATAGAGTTTTTCAAAACGTTTTAAGAACAGCGTGATGAACTCTTCGATGCGTTCTTGCGGTACAAACGCGTAATCAGGCGCCACACAAATCTGGCCCGCATTGATGCATTTACCAAACAAAATCGCATCAACGGTTTTCTTCATGTCTGCATCTTCTGCGATGATCACCGGAGATTTCCCACCCAGTTCTAACGTCACTGGAGTCAGGTTTTCTGCCGCTGCTTTTGCCACAGCGCGGCCAACATTTGTCGAGCCAGTAAACAAAAGATGATCGAATGGCAGTTGGCTGAATGCTTGTGCAACGTCTGCTTCACCTTCAAATACTTCGACATATTCCGACAGCTCGCGACAAATATTGACGATGACTTTATTGGTTTTGGGCGTAAATTCGCTGAGCTTCATCATCACACGATTGCCTGCGGCCAAAGCAGTCACTAAAGGCGCAAGGCTCAAAATGACAGGAAAGTTCCACGGCGAAATGATCCCGACAACGCCGAGTGGCTGATATTGAACGGTCACTTTCGACGGAGCAAGCAACAGACCTGATTCACGTTTACTAGGTTTGCACCATTTTTTTAGCCGCTTGAGGGTGTAATTGATGTGCGAGACCGTCGGCAAAACGTCGGTCATTGCGGTATCAAATTCTGAACGATAACCAAAATCGTCACTCAGCGCTTCCACCAACGCTTGTTTGTTCGCGATAAGCGCTTGTTTTAGCATAATAAGGCGCTGCTTACGTTCATCCAAACTAGGATAAGGTTCGGCGGCATACGCCGCTTTTAAGCGGTCGAGGCTTTGTTGTAACGAGTTTTCCACTTCAACCTCTGCGATTGCGTTCATGATGCTTCTCCTAGCCTAGTTTCGATCAATGACGCTCCAAATTAACACGAGCGCAACAATGTTACTATTGTAGCGCTCGCGAAATTAGAGTTCGAACTCTGATTAAAATATCGGTGGGTTTGGAGCTAAGTCAGACGCAATTCATAAATGCCTAATCGTTGAGAGCGGTCAAGCGTCTCGAACTCGTGATCAACGTATTCTTTTAATGTGGCACCAGCACGCTCCGCAATATTGATACTGGCAATGTTATCTTCCATACAGTGGAATTGGATGAACTGCGCATGCCCTTTCTGCTTTAAAAAAGGAATCAAAACCGCAAGCACTTGGTCAATCACTCGGTGTCCTCGCCCATTGTTCGCCAACCAATAGCCAATCTCAGTAACGTGTGTGTGCGAATCCACACCCTTGATGCCAATAACACCCGTAAACTGCTCATCAAAATAAATCGCGCACCAGTGGGCATCTAACGCTTTGCTGTTCACGCGCTGAGAGATGTAGTTCACTGCTTCTCTGCGGTTGGTCACAAAGTCCGTCCAAGGTAAATAGCCAGATAGGCTGTTTCGATGCGTGTTCACCACTTCCAGTAAAACCGTCGCATGCTTGGTGGTTAGAGGCTCAATTGAGACCCTTTCTGAGACGGAAAAGCGCGCTTGCGAGCCATTCCCTTGATAGTCGTGTGGATACATCGAATCTCCCATTCACATCATCCTTTAGCAAAGCGCTGCAATGCATCTCCCGCCAGTCGATAGATCTTCCATTCATCTTGAGGCTCTGCACCGATTGACTGATAGAAATCAATCGCGGGTTGGTTCCAATCCAATACAGCCCATTCAAAACGGCCACAACCACGATCAACGGCAATATTCGCCAAATGCTTTAACAACGCTTTCCCTGCACCAACATTTCGGTACTCAGAAGAAACATATAGATCTTCCAAGTAGAGTCCGTTCTTTCCAAGCCATGTTGAGTAGTTAAAAAAGTAGACGGCGAATCCTATCGGTTCTTCGTTCACATAACAAATCACTGCGTGTGTCGTCGAATCTTCGCCGAAAATCGCTCGATCAACGTCTTCGACGCTGGCTTTAACTTCATGTTCTAAATGCTCGTAACGAGCTAACTCTTTAACAAATCTTAAGATGGTTGCAGAATCCTGCTTTTGTGCTGCTCGCACAGAAATTTTATGAGTCACGTCCTTGTAGCCCTTTCCTAGCTGTTTTGCTCGATCAATGTATACGGTGTCAGCGACTCCACATCAACATAGTATTGCCAAACATGATCATAGAGATGATGTTGATTGGCAAACGGCGTAAGCTGCTTTGCTTCTTCCAGCGAACACCAGCGATATTCCGTGTGTTCTTCATTAAGCACCACAGGTTGGTTTGGCGGACAAAATAACACAAAGCATGGGATGACCAAGATTCGGTTCTCCTTCGCTTCGTAGAACTGTTCTAAAAAGTCCGCCTTATGTAACTCAACATCGTCAATCTGCGTCTCTTCTTTTAGCTCTCTCAGAATGGTTTGCCATCCTGTTTCACCAGCCTCTACACCACCAGCCACATGGCACCAATACCCGCCTTTAACGCGTTTGAGTAACAGAATTTTATCTACGCCATCAATTCGAGAGATGACAACGCCAGAGACATGCGTCGCTTGTATTGGGATCATGTATGCTCCTTAAATATCTAGATATTTCCTAGATGCGCTCCATGCGCGAAAGAAAGATAGATTGATTGAGAACCCACAGTCTACCGCTTATTCTTTCTCTCGGTAGAGATGTTTGAATGCCGCCGATCATTTTGTCTGTTGAGTATGCTAAAGTGCGATCTGTCGCAACAAATGAGCAGTAAAATGTCTAATTCACTCAACACTATGGTTCCCATTGGTGTGCGCTTTATGGTGCTCTCCGCTTTCGGGTTCGCGCTAATGTCGGCCACGGTAAAGCACGTCAGTCTTCATGGTATCCCTGTCTTTGAAATCGTTGCAGCAAGAGCACTCGTTTCTTTAGTGATCAGTTATTTAGATGTGAAACGAAAACGAATCTCTGTTTGGGGCAACAACAAACCACTACTCTTAGCGCGTGGCGCGGTGGGCACCTTCGCGCTGATGTGTGTTTACTATTCGGTGACCACGTTACCTTTGGCAGAAGCAACCATCTTCCAATACATTCATCCGGTATTTACGGCGCTGCTCGCTGTCATTTTTTTGAAAGAGCGAATTCAGCCCACAACCTTCATTTGTATTGCGCTATGTTTGCTCGGCGTCTACGTCATGGTTCGGCCAGAAACCGGCGTAGAATCTGCACAAACACTTCCGATGTTCAGTGTAATGATTGCTATCTTAGGTGCTTTTGGTAGCTCTATTGCTTATGTCATTGTAAGAAAGCTCAGCCAAACCGAAGACAGCTCGGTGATCATTTTCTACTTCCCACTTGTGGCGCTACCAACGTCCATCCTGTTTATGGGAGATAACTTTGTCATGCCAGATCTTTACCTGACGTGTATGTTGGTATTGGTCGGCGTGTTCACTCAAATTGGTCAACTTGGGCTGACTAAGGCGATGCAAACTCAACAAGCAGGTAAAGCATCAGCCTACTCTTACGTCCAGATTGTCTTTTCGGTACTGTTAGGCATTGTGTTCTTTGGCGAGCTTCCATCACTATGGACATACATTGGCGGCGCGTTAATTGTAGCGGGCGCATTGATCAATGTGTTCGGCCATCATTTACGGTTGCCTTTTATTAAGCGCAGTGCTTAACGCCCCATCCCAAACGGGCAAGATATTTAAATGCAACAAAGCCAGAGTCGACTCTGGCTTTTCTTTTATGTTTAACCCGGCGTTAAGCAGAGATTTTTAACCCTGCAATACCTGCCACAATCATCAATAAACTCAGTGCTTTAATTAGCGTTGCTGGCTCATTGAACAAGTAGATACCGACGATTGCCGTGCCTATTGCGCCAATGCCAACCCAGACGCCATAAGCGATGCCTAAAGGTAAGGTTCTTAACGCGATACCAAGCAGCCAAAAGCTCAACAACATAAAAACGATGGTGAACGCCGAAGCGCCAAATTTGGTAAACCCTTGTGAATATTTAAGACCGACAGCCCATGCGATTTCACACAAGCCCGCAATGAAGAGAATTCCCCAAGCCATGTCATATTTCCCAACGAGATTGGGGTCGTCCCCGAGAAAAGATAGAGCGGTGAGGTCGTCCTCACTTCTGTGTGGCCCTCGAGTATAATCAAAAATTCGTAAGAGAAAAATAAGGCTCTGAGAATTTCAGAGCCTTAGGAAATATGCTTTGTCGCTATGGTTTGAGAATGACAAAAGTTTGCCCATCACTCAGCGTGAAGCTTACCGAACCAGTTTTTTTATCAATACCCGATTTGCTACACTCGCTATCATTGCCACATGAATCACTAGGGTTGTTGTTCCACACGCCACCAAGCAATCCTGATCCCGAGACAATCGCCGTCCACGTTTTGCCATTGTTGATGGATTGTGTTGTCACACCGCCAGAAGGTGGTGGGGCTTCTTGTTCTGTATAACTCGCGGTTACACTCACGTTACTGATACCGCTATACGCGTAAACCCCAATATGCCACGTCCCTTCACTTGGCTTAGCAAAACTGCACACTTCGTTACTATTCGAGCTGATAGAGCGACAATCGTAGTTTGACAAACTTGGCGCACTGCCCAACTTAACGTAGAGGTCTGCATCCCCATTTGAACCTGCGGTCGTGATGGTTAAGTCTGAACCGTTTGCTGGCACATCAATAGTGAAGCAGTGCCACTGCCCTGTCGAAGCAGATTCGATATTGCTTGATGTCCCATTACTCAACGACACAGCATCACAAGCGCTTGAAGGTGGTTCAACGACACCACCATCCGTCGACACGCCAACTTGGGCAAAAGCCGCCGTCACATCACTCGCAGGTAAGCTTAAGTCTTGCGCCGCCGCCAATACAGCAGCGGCAGCTGAATCAAACGTCGCGCTTGGTGTCCAATAGTTTTGGTTCGCGTGGGCAAATGCCTTGAAGGTGTTTTCGGTGCCCCAATCATAATCGACGGCTAACAGATAAAACGCCTTATTAAACACACCACTAGAGTAATGAACATCCATACCACTGACATATTGAGACGCGTTGTCAATCGAGCGTCCGTCTAACGGAGGGTTGTCCATGTAACGTAATGCGCCAGTTGGAGACTTACGAATATCAAATCCGACTTTCCAATCGTTTGAACCTCGGGAATAGAACTCTGCTGCTTCACCAGCCATATCCGAAAACGCTTCGTTAATACCGCCAGATTGACCTGAATAAATCAGGTTAGAATTTTGCTCTGTAAACCCGTGGCTGACCTCATGCGCGGAGACATCCAAACTCACTAACGGATAGAAGTAACTCGCTCCGTCGCCGAATGTCATACTCGATCCATTCCAAAAGGCATTTTCATATCGCTTGCGGTAATGGACTCGCATTTGCAGCTGAAACGTCAAGGGAGCAGTATTCAACCAATCTTTGTACATGTCGTATACCACTTTGCCAAAGTAGTGCGCATCGTTTAACGGACTGTACGCGCCGTTAATCTCTTTGACCGTATTCGTTGGACAAGTAAAGGTGTGAACACTGCCTGAGGTTCGGCCATCTAGGTTGATGGTTTGGACTATATTAGGCGTATCCATGATACAAGTGCTCCCCGACTGCTGAACAAGTAGCGGGTCGTATTCCTTACCATACTCATAGAAACCAATCTTTTGATTGCCTCCCGGGCCATCTGCTTCTGCATGAGCTAATCCTTCATACTGCAACAGCACTTCACCGGATTTAGCATCCACGAGATAAGTTGGCCTAGTGGGGTTTACCGCCTGTTCAGAATCGGCAAAAAACTGGATCTCATAGGCTAAATGCGCAACGTCTTTGTCATCGATATAAATACGCAATCCCTGTTGTTGATCTTCGATGTGATAGCCAACATCCAAATACGGCTTTTGTACTTTGCTTCTTATTCTTTCAAGGTTGAGCTGAGGAGTCGTGTTAGAAATGTCTTGCCCGATATCATGAACTAACGTACCACCAAAGCGTTTGATTTTCCCTTGTTTATCCCGGTGTAAAACGATCTGTTTCCCCCAGATCGGAATTCCTTTGTAGGTTTGTTGATACCGGACGTGGACATCACCATTTTTGTCTTGGTTGGCTTTAAGCTTTTGAACATTATTGCCCGGCTTTAATCCAAGCGCTTTGGCGACATTTTGGGTCGCGGCACGGTTTTGCTTTTCGAGAGAAACCACACGTCCATGATTTGGCTCTAATCGCTCCAACTGAGCGGCAGAGAGAGAAGGTGAAACAAGAAGTGGTGACACCAACACCAAGCCAACTGCGAGCTTGCGCTGATATTTTGATCCTAGATCCATCGGTAAGTCCCCTATTTTGCACAAATAGCAAAGCCAAACTGACAGATTTTATGCGCCGAATAATCCCTTAACAGGACGTTAGGCTTATTGATCTCATTCTGTTCATTGAGTCTAGCACAGGAATTTATAGACCTTATGGATGAGTTTATGGCAATTCAACGCTCTCGACACATGCCTTTAACAATTTGCATATAACCTTTTGATGTTGAAACTGTCGCATTTATTGCACAAATCACACAAAAATTGATTGTATATGTAATTATGCAAACGTTTGTGTGACTCATATCGCTTACAAACATTACTGATGTTATTAATATTTGCCCGAATCAATTATAAGGTATGACGTACCCATGAAAACAATTAAAACTTCTCTCGCTCTCCTTATCGGTGCCGCTTTACTGACTGGCTGCAATGACGACGACACGAAATACGTAAACGTTCAGCCAACTGAAGTAAAGATTGCCACCTACAACCTCTCTTTTGACCGCGCGACCTTCGAAGCTTTAGTAAATGAAATGCAAATTGAACCAGCGCAGCAAACTGCATTGGTTAAAGCCTATTTAGACGGCTCCATCGCAACTGAAGACAAAACCACTGCGGAAAAAGTCATTCAAATTCGCAACGTTGCTGCGATCATTCAAAAGAATCGCCCTGATGTACTGATGATGGCGGAATACAACAA
>JABXIW010000458.1 GCA_013372875.1 Gammaproteobacteria bacterium
CCTGATATGGGTGGTATGGGCGGTATGGGTGGTATGCCTGGTATGATGTAATTTTAACGTGTCTTTTTGTTCCATTTCTTTGTTAGGTTGATTTTTTCGTTTGGTCATTTGCACAGAGCAAACTCCCGACACTTAAAAATCAACCTGCCGCGAACTGAAACAAAAAACCTGTGTTAAAATAGTTACATTAACTGCTTAATAAACCTCGCTTCGGCGGGGTTTATTGCTTTTTGGGCTCCGCTACTCGCAAGCTCCACGCCTTGCCAGCAAACAAAAATCCACAGCTATCTTTAGCGTATAAAATCCTGCGTTAAAATATGCTTATTAAAAGCCTCGCAATTGCGGGGCTTTTTTTTGCGGCAAAAAAAAGTTAATATTTTCAGCATATTAGATAAACACAATAATAAGACATGAAGTATTTAGGATATGTAGCAGCGTTTGTTTTAGGGGCGGCAGTAAGCTGGTTGTTTGTAACTAAAAATCAACCTGTTTCGAGTGAAACTTTAGTTTCAGAGATGAAAAATGACACAGATCCTTTAGCTGATAAGCAATCTGAGCAACTGCAAACGAAGGCTAGTATTAAAGATGGGTTGCAAGAGGAGTCTATGGATAATGATGAAGCGCGGACTAAAACTCAAGAAATAGCAGCGCTTGAACAACAGTTGGCTGTTATGAAGAGTACTAATGCGCAGTTAACTCAGCGTTTGCAAGAAGCAAAGCAGCCACCAAAAGCAGAGCAGAGTGATGATGCTGATAATAACCCTGATTTATTTGCGGATGTCCCTGAGTCACACAAAAAGTTATTAGAACCAAAAACTGATGCTCCTAAAACGCTCGACCAGTTACATGAAGAGCTTGTTGAGCAAGAAGAAGATATTTCTTGGGCAACTCTTAAAGAGCAGCAATTAAGCTATTTCATAAATAGTCATCGCTACTCAAATTTTATCGACATTCATCTGATCCAATGCAAAACTAATTTGTGTGAAATTCTGGGAACGGAAGTTCCTTCGGACAATGAGTCTTGGTTTACGATAAATGATGAAATGATGAGAGAGCCTTGGGCTGACTTTTCGGGGAACAGCACTTCAAGCAATAATGGTGAAAATGGAAATAAGATATTCGTGACTATTTTGAAGCAGCGCCCAGCCAATAATCAGCAAAAAGTGGCGCCTTAATTGAACATATAGCGAGTTAGAAGATTATGACAAGAGTTCGTGCAGCTTTAACCCACTTCGGTATTAGCGTTATTGTCTTTGCGCTGTTTTTATCATTGGTATTTTTCGTTTGGTACGCTTGGCCTTTCAATTTGACCCAAGGCATTGCTGAGATTGTTTATCTAATGGCCGGGGTTGATGTGGTGTTGGGGCCTTTGTTGACTTTGATTGTTTTTAAAGCTGGTAAAAAAGGTCTGAAATTCGATCTAACCATGATTGCATTGGTTCAGGTTGCGGCACTGGTTTATGGTGCAAGTGTTATCTATAAAGAGCGCCCAGCTTATATTGTGTTTAACGTGGATCGCTATAGTGTAGTCGGAGTTTCGGAAGTGGATATGGCGGAAAGTCCGATTCCTGAGCAAGCCATTGGTATTTTTGAGAAACCGAAATTTATCTACGCTATATTGCCAGAGGGAAATGAATCGCTGGAAGTTGCAATGAGCGCTGCTAATGGCGGCAAGGATATTGATCGCTTGCCGAAATATTACCGAGATTACGACTCTAATAAACTGGGTGTGATTCGTGGTTCTAAACCTGCAAAATCTTTAGCTGTGGATGCGGGCCCCATCGATATGATTGAACATATTAACTATGCGCCAGTGGTTGGTAAGAAAAGAAATATTATTGCGCTTATTGATAACCGAACAGGTGAAGTTGTTGAGTATCGTTTGGTAGATCCTTGGCCAGAAACTCCTTAACACCTTAAAAGGAATTGACTATAAGTATCAAGTACAGAATCAATTCAGCATCGGGAACTTATCCTGATGCTATGTTTGCTACGCAAAATGCGGCTTTGTGCGTTAATGAAAAACTAATTGTTACAGTTTGGGATGGCTCTATCGAAAATTCAGAGCAAATTCTCAATGCTAGTTTATTATTGGCTACTAATCATAAAAAGGGCTTTTTGAAGCTCTATGCTTTGCCTTTCGTTCATCAATTGGAACTAGATGGCGAGGTAAGTTTCGACGAGCATTTACTGTCTGATATTCAAAGCGACATATTGCAGAAGATTGAGACTAAATTTGTGGCTGATGGTGGTGTGCTGCCTGAGTTTGATTGTTATCAAAATGCCAAAGGCGCATCCTTACCACTAATTTTATCAGGTATGCCCTATTCCAAAACAGCTGACTTGATCAATCAGCAAGAGTTTATTCAAATTTCAGCAGCACTGACTGCCCAGATTAATCATGATCTGGTGCATCTTGTTGATTTGTTATTGTCGAGTGCTAGATTGAGCTGTCATTTTCAGTTCCAAGCGGAAGCCAATCATTATTTGCTACAAGCAATTGATAAGTTTACGGTTTTGTCTTGGTCAAATGTGCAGCCGAGTTTGCTGCAATACCAACAAAAGATGCAAGCTGGTTGCGCGATCTCGCTTGCTAATTCCATGAGTCCAATTGAGTACATTAAAATGTATCGTGTGCTGGCTCAATCTTTAAAAACAAGTTATTTAGGAACTTTATGAATCTAAAAATTGTAGGCTTAGTTTGTTTGTTAAGTATGTTTGTTTCTACTGCCGCCTTAGCCGACAGCGTCAAGGTGCGTCCAACTAATTGGGCTCAAGCTTTGTTGTCAGAAGATCTAGATAATTGCTTTAAAGTCACAGACTCACTATATCGCTGTGGCCAACCGGACAAAAAGGCCTTTAAAATTTTAAAGCAGCAGGGTATTGGTGAGGTATTAAATTTACGCGAATACCATTCGGATAAAGGTAAAACCGATGAGATGGTTTTGCATCGTCTTAAATGGGATACGGGTGAAGTCAGCGAACCAGATTTGGTTCAAGCATTACAAATCATTCAAGAGGCTAAAGAGCCATTAGTGGTGCATTGCTGGCATGGTGCGGATCGCACAGGAACCGTAATTGCTGCATATAGAATTATTTTTCAAGATTGGACAAAAGAAGCGGCGCTTGAAGAGATGACTATGGGTGGCTTTGGCTATCATAGCTTTTATGACAACCTAATCAGCTTGATTGAAGATATGGACGTCGCTCAGATGAAAAAAGAGCTTGGACTCGAATGATAAAGGAGCTTTTTTAAAGCACTAAACAATGGCAAAGCTCGCATTAAGCTGTGCCTTAATGATTTCATCTTCTATGACATTTATAGTTAAGTTAATTCGAGCCTTACCTTTATTTTCAAACTGAGCTTGTAGTTTTTCCAAATCACTCTGATTAGCAAATTCTGTATGCGCCACAATGTCGCCATTGATTGGTTTTAGGTATTTGATTTCTCCTTTGGCTAGCACCACCGAGCCATCCAGATTTTTATCTTTCAAAAAATTTGTCACTAATGACCAGCCAGCTAAGGTCGCAGTTGTATAGATGCTACCAGCAAAAGCTGTATTGTGAATGTTCTTATTTTGCTCGAATGGCGCTTTGATGGTGATTTGGTTGACTTCTAATTCGATGACTTGAATAGCAAGCGCTTGAGTAATTGGGATCTCTTGATGTAGTAACTTTTCGAGTTCGACTGGTTTCATGAGGTTAAGAGCGAAATTTTTAATAAGGATAGCAATTCAAGCTGGAAAAATAACCCTTTTTTTTAGCTGTGGCGTTTATAGCAATAGATGAATTGAAAGAATTATTAAGGAATACGCTATGAAACCCATTATGAAGAAATCGTTAATTGCTGTATCGGTTGCTTTGGCTATTAGTGCTTGTCAAAACTTAGAGCAGGATAAAAAACAAGCTAATAAAACCGACGAAAGTAAAGAGCTAGTAGAGTTACAGGTCGTTGAAGAAAAAGAGCAGCGACAAGTTTCGGTACAAAGAAAAGAGCGGCGAGTTCCTAAAAAGCCTGCAAATGAGCCACCAGCACAATCGGTTGTGGTCACAGGCTCAAGAATTATGGCGGATGCTTATTATACTTCGCCAAACTCTTCACCCATGCCAAGGATTCATCCAGTTGAAGTGGATAGAGAAAATTATAACCACTATCAAGATAATGGTATTAAGTTAGTTAAGGAAGTGCCAGTTTCGACTTTTAGTATCGATGTGGATACCGCTTCTTATACCAATGTGCGCCGAATGTTGAATGAGGGTTATTTACCGCCAAAAGATGCGGTGCGATTGGAAGAATTTGTGAATTATTTTGATTATGAGTTTGCAGCTTCTGATGATCTGGATACGCCTTTTGCGGTGAACACCAGTGTAATGCAGGCGCCATGGAATCATGAGGCGCATCTAGTACAAATTGGAATTAAAGGCTATGAGCCCGAGAAAAAAGCATTACCACCGTCAAATTTAGTGTTCTTAGTGGATGTTTCTGGCTCGATGCAAAGCCCAGATAAGCTGGGTTTAGTGAAAAAATCTTTAAAGTTACTAACCAAGCAACTGACTAAGCAAGACAAAGTATCCTTGGTGGTCTACGCAGGGGCTTCTGGTGTGGTGTTAGAGCCAACCACGGGTGATAACAAATTGGCCATTGAGCAAGCATTAGATCAACTTACCGCTGGTGGCTCAACCAATGGTGCTTCGGGTATCAAGCTGGCTTATCAAATGGCGCAGAAAGGTTTTATTAAAGATGGGATTAATCGTGTGATTTTAGCCACCGATGGCGACTTTAATGTTGGCATGACTAATCACAATGATCTAATTCAGTTGATTGAACAAAAACGTAAAACCAACATATTTTTTAGTAGCTTAGGTTTTGGTACGGGCAACTACAACGATCACTTGATGGAGCAACTTGCCAACAAGGGCAATGGTAATGCGGCTTATATTGATAGTTTGCACGAAGCGAAAAAAGTGCTGGTGGATGAACGCGCAGGAACTTTACTGACCATTGCCAAAGACGTCAAAATCCAAGTAGAGTTTAATCCTTCGGTTGTTAGCGAATACCGTTTACTGGGCTATGAAAATCGCCTATTAAATCGCGAAGATTTTAATAACGATAAGGTCGATGCGGGTGAAATTGGCGCAGGACATACCGTAACCGCTTTGTATGAAGTGGTGTTAAAAGGCTCGAAAGGTAAGCGAGTTGATCCACTACGTTATCAGGAAGAATCAGCAAAAGAGGAAACCGCTACTCGTCGTGTAGCCTCAGAGGCCGCTATGGTGAAACTGCGTTATAAAGCACCTAATGCCAATAGCAGTCAACTCATCCAAACCCCAATTTATGCTAATCAGTTTTCTCAGAAGAGTACTGACGAGAATATTCGGTTTGCCGCTAGTTCCGCAGCATTTGCTCAGTTATTGAGGGGTAATCAGAACTTAGGCGATTGGAGTTGGACGCAAGCGATTGAGAATGCACGCGCTGCTAAGGGTAAAGATCCACAGGGGTATCGTGCGGAAATGATTAAGCTGATGGAAATGGCGCAGTTGTTGGCAGAGGCCGGTAGCAATAACCAGGAAGTAGGGATGTTAGAGTAGTAATAATGCTTGAAAGCGTAAGGCGAAATAGTCATGATGGAGTTAAATCTTATTCCGAAAACTTTTCAGAAAGCATGGCGTTGGATATTAGCTCCCAACATTTTGAACAGCCACAAAAACATCAGGCTGATAGCAAAGATCAGCTAAGTGATGAGGCACTAATGGCGGCTTATGCTCAAGGTAATGTTAAGGCCTTTGAGCAGCTTTACGCTCGACATAAAGATGCTTTGTTGCGTTATTTTTTGCGTCAGTTGGATTCGCGAGCCATTGCCGAAGAGCTGTTTCAAGAATCATGGCAAAGCCTAATTAAGAATTCAGCCAACTATAAAAGCTCGGCTAAATTTAGCACTTATCTCTATACCATTGCCCACAGCCGCTTGGTGGACTTTTACCGGAAAGCAGGCAAGACACAGACTGACTCCATGGATCTGGATGAAAATTTTACTCAGTATGAGGCTGAGTCAGATGTTGAACCAGAGTTCCAGTTCAGTGCCAATGAGTTAAGAGCGCAATTGATGGATGCGCTTGATGCGCTGCCAAGTGAGCAAAAAACGGTATTTTTATTGAAATTTGAAGCTGGCATGAGTGTGCCAGAAATTGCGCAAGTGTTAGATCAAAATCCTGAAGCGGTGAAAAGCCGCTTGCGATATTGTGTCGCGAATTTAAAAGGCTTTTTTAGTAAGTCGGAGCTAATGAGTGCCAGTCAGTAGTTTGGCAGGATAGAAAGTATGAAACAGAAAGATCACAATTATTCTTCAAAGTTTGAAGATGACATGAAAAAAGCTTTTAAAGAAGCCTCAAACGAGACGACTTCTAGCGAGTTGGATCAGTCGATCTTGGCAATGGCGGAGAAGCATCATCAGCAAACTGAATCACTTGGATTTTTTAGTCGGATTTTCGCCTCAAAGCAGATGAAGTATTTGCTATCCATGTCGGCAGCTTTGGTTATGACGGTGGGGATCGCTCGTTTTATGGTCTATTTAGGTAAGACCGATCAAGGTTTTGCACAAAGTGATGATATGTTGTTAGCGCAAGAAGCCGCTGCGGAGAAGTCGTTAGATAATTTTGCATTTGAAATGGCGGATGCAGAAACAGCTACTCCAGCGAGCCGTCAGGTGTCTGCAGCAAAAAAGCCAGAGCCAGCGCAGATTCCTGAGCTAGTAACTAACGAAGAGATGCGTCAAATTTTGAGTGAATCAAAATCAGAGTCCGATAGCTATGCCAAAGTGGCGAAACAAGAAAAAGAGTTGGCAGAAGAGCAGCTTGTGATGGTTACTGGTGCGCGCATGAAAAGAGCTGAAGCCGAGGCGGCGCCAGTGTTAAGCGTTACAAGCCAGACTAAAGAGGGCGACTCGATGTATCACGCTGGAGCGATGGATGAGGCGGTGGATATGACGCCAAAACCTCGCGCTTGGCTGCAAGAAATCTTCGAGCTTCTAGAAAAAAGTCATAAAAAACAAGCGCTTGAAGAGTGGTCTCAATTCAAAAACACTTATCCAGATCATCAGATCGAGCCAGAAATGCTACAAAAGCTAAAATCTATGGGCTTAGACGTTTAAAAATTCATCAATTCTAATGGCCTGCAAGCACTGATTTTAAAAGGATTTTCTTCACTTATTTATAGTTTTGGATCTAGCTTAAAACTGGCATCTAAAGTAAAATATCGCCCCTAAAATTGACCTAAGTCAACTCTATGCTTATCTTGGGGATTTAAACCTGTCGGTTTGAAAAGATAAATATAGGTTCTTAAGTCTTTGATAATTTTATAATTTCCCGTCTTTGGGGTTCTTTAACTAGTGGAGAGAAGCATGTCATTGTTCCGCAAAATCGCTGTTGCTGTTGCGGCTCTATCAGTATTGGTACTGATGGGTTGTTCTGAGCAAGCGTATAATATGCGTGAAGGTGTGACGGATATCAGTAAAGAGGTTTTTGAATTACACATGATCGCTTTTTGGGTCTGTGTAGCTATTGGTATTGTTACATTCGGCGCTATGTTTTACTCAATGTGGGCACACCGCAAGAGTAAAAATCCTAACCCAGCTAAATTTTCGCACAGCACAACTGTTGAGCTAATTTGGACTATTATTCCTTTTATTATCTTGATTGCTTTAGCATGGCCAGCGGCTAAGCTATTGAATCGTATGGAAGTTGCCGAAGGCGATGATTTCGATATGGAAATCATGGTTAAAGGCTACAGATGGTATTGGGGCTACGAATATTTAGATAATGACGATAACTTGCGCAATGACGTTAAGTTTTTCTCTAATTTGGATGAAAAGTCTCGAGAATTAAGTCTAGAGTCTCAAAAAATGACTTTCTCAGCAGAGAAAATCACGGATCCTAACTTCCTATTAGAGGTTGATAACCCACTAGTTATTCCAGTAAACAAGAAAGTTAAGTTTTTAGTTACCGCTGAAGATGTGATCCACTCTTTCTGGGTTCCTGATTTCTCAGTAAAGAAAGATGCTGTTCCTGGCATTATCAATGACGTTTGGACAATTGTTCCTGAAACGGGCATCTATCGTGGTGTATGTGCTGAGCTTTGCGGCGAATTGCACGGTTTCATGCCGATCGTAGTGAAAGTGGTTGAACAAGCGGAGTTTGACGAGTGGTATGCAGCGAAAGTTGCAGAAGCGGAAGCTGGTCCTGACTTAAATGAAAGATCATTGGCGCAATTAATGGCCGAAGGTGAAAAGGCTTACAACACAAGTTGTGCGGCTTGTCACGGTGCAGATGGTACTGGTGGTGTAGGTCCTAGCTTTATCGGTAGTGACTTGATTAAAGGTGATATTGCTAAACATATTGATATTGTTGTGAACGGGCAGGCTACTATGCCAGCATTCGGTAAGGTGCTTACACCTGCTGAAATCGCTGCGATTATCACTTATGAGCGTAACGCTTGGGGTAACGATACAGGTGATAAAGTTCAGCCTCAAGAAATCCAAGACTTGTTAAATGGCGGGGGAGAATAATCATGGGTGACCATAAACCAACCGGCATTTCACGCTGGCTATTTACGACGAACCACAAAGACATCGGTACTATGTACCTAGTCTTCTCGTTCATCATGTTCTTGATTGGCGGTGGTATGGCTATGGTGATTCGTGCCGAGCTATTCCAGCCAGGTCTACAATTCGTAGATCCTAACTTCTTCAACCAAATGACTACGCTGCATGGTCTTATCATGGTATTCGGTGCCGTGATGCCAGCAACCGTTGGTCTTGCTAACTGGTTGATCCCAATGATGATTGGTGCGCCTGATATGGCACTACCAAGAATGAACAACTGGAGCTTCTGGATTTTACCATTCGCTTTCTTCTTGTTGTTGTCATCATTGTTTATGGAAGGCGGTGCTCCAAACTTCGGTTGGACATTCTACGCTCCATTATCAACAACTTACGCGCCACCTAGCACCACCTTCTTTATCTTCGGTGTGCATATGATGGGTATCTCATCAATCATGGGTGCTATCAACGTAATCGTAACCGTATTCAACATGCGTGCTCCTGGCATGACATTGATGAAAATGCCATTGTTCGTATGGACTTGGTTAATTACTGCATTCTTGCTTGTTATGGTTATGCCAGTATTAGCAGGCGCGGTAACTATGATGTTAACGGACATCCACTTCGGTACTTCGTTCTTCGATGCCAAAGGTGGTGGTGATCCAGTATTGTTCCAGCACGTATTCTGGTTCTTCGGTCACCC
>JABXIW010000374.1 GCA_013372875.1 Gammaproteobacteria bacterium
GATGGTCATCAATCACCATCACATTAAGCTGTGTATTCATTCATCTCTGCCCAATAGTCTATATTGTCGATCTCCTGCTCGATTCGTGAAATTAACTCCGCTGCTCGCCTGTCAAACTCCGCCGCGGTGACTCGCTCTGCCTCAATGCAAAGCTCAGTCAGCATGCTGATTCCAATTGCCCCAACCGCACCTTTGATGCCGTGGATAACCCGTTTTTTATCTCGCTCAGTCGAGGCTGCTTGTAGGTTTTCAATATCCGTTGCCATAGATTGGCTAAACACACGCGCAATTTCTTTTGCGTCTTGCGTTTTAAAACGCTTAATCCAATCCGGTAATCGGGTCTTTTCTTTCTTGCCAATAAATGGCACCAAAACGGTTTTCAATTTGTTGAGGTCGTAAGGCTTGTAAAGTACATCATCAATACCGATGTCTTGTGTGCGCTCATTGGCAAGGCGAGCATCCTCTGCCGTCACACCGATGATTGACAGCGATTTGAAACCAGACGCCCTCACATGTTTGATGAGTTCATAGCCATCCATTTCTGGCATGTGAAAATCGGTCAGCAGCAACACGACGTTTTCATCTTGGTTGATGTACTCCCAAGCCTCACGGCCGTTGTTCACAATCACAGGTTCGATACCAAGCTCACGCAGCTGCATTGAAATCACGCTTTGGTTGATTGGGTTATCTTCCGCAACTAATACCGTTCCGAGAATCCACGAGACTTCTTCGGACTTAAGTTCGTCCAACTTGGTCTCTTGCTGCGTTTGGCTAAGCAAGTTGAACAGCGCATCTGGGTATTGAAGCTCTCGCAACGTGAGACTACCGAGAATTTCTCGATCATCGCGCAGCATCACACCATCAAAGCCCGCTTCGTTGTCTTGTGCGGCGTAAAGGTTCGCCATACTTCTTGCCAGTGTTGCTGGCTGCATTTTCCATGCGTCACACCACTGACGAATGCTGAGTGGCAATGCCTCGCTGTAAGTCCAGTTCAAACACACTTCTGGTTCTGAATCACAACGCTCAATTGGCAATTTGACGGTGATCGTCGTACCCAAGCCGAATTGTGAATCGATGCAGAGCACGCCGCCCATACAGTCGATCAATCGGTCAACGATGCTCAGCCCTAACCCCGTACCGCCATATTTGCGCGTAATGCTGTCATCCGCTTGAACAAACGGGTTGAGAATGCCTTCGAGTTGGCCATCCGTCATGCCAATGCCCGTATCTGCAACTTTCAAAATAAGCTGCTTTTCGTGCAGGATGACACTGATTCCGATCTCACCTTCTGCTGTGAATTTCACGGCATTTGAGAGCAGATTGGTGGTGATTTGCACTAATCTCAGTGCATCGATTTCAATGAACGCATCCGAAAACGGCTTGATCGTAACTTTGTAATCCAAACCTTTCGCAAGCGCTCTTGGCTCGAAGCTTCTAAACACATCGCACAAGGTTTTGAGTAAGTCGGTTTTAGCAGGAGCAACGGTTAACTGCCCTGCTTCCAGCTTTGAGTAATCCAACACTTCGTCTACTAGCACATTCAAATGATTGAGTGATCGCATGGCCTGAGCAATCAACTCGCGATTTGAATCGGCCGTCACTTGGCGATTCAGCAAATCGAGGATGCCGTGCACCGCCGATAATGGGGTTCTTAACTCGTGACTCATGGTCGCTAAAAAGTTTTCACGGGCGCGCACTGCAGTTTGTGCTTCTTTTTGCGCATCAATTAACGCCTGCTCACGCTCTTTTTGCTGAGTAATGTCTTGGATCACAGTCAGCACAAACTTCTTCTTCCCACTTGGAGACGCGATGGTTTTTCGCTCACGATACACATGTTTAATACCGAGTTCGCACCCCGCAGACGCGACCTCTTCCGAGATGCGTTGTCCGCCAACTACAGTGGCCAATTCATCCGAGTTGTTCACGAGAGGCGCATTAGTCGAGCAGCTTTTCAGCTTACATTCTTGGCATTGCTTGCTCTTGTAGTTGGCACAGTTGCTCATTTCCAACTGGTTATCTTCACCGTGAATAAACACCAAGCTGTTAATTTCTTGAATGATGCCCATCAGCCATTGTTTTTCCGCTTCTTCATTGTTGGCATTCAGCTCAGCTAATTTCACCTTTAGACGTAGGTGCGCAAGAATGAAATACGCGGCAGCAAACATCAGAGAAAAAGCGACCGCACCTGCCAAGAAAAATTTTGCCATTTGCTCATCGTCGTAGCCATAAACTAGATTGAAGCTTCGGTGCGAGCGCAGAAGTTTTTCTATCTCATTTGAGTCAATGGTTTCGATGATGCTGTTGAGCATGTGTTGGAGCTGCGTATTGTGTTTTGCAACTGCAAACGCATTCGAGAACGTCAGAACGTCTTGCTCATTGATCACCAAACCATCGACCTGATCTTGTGCAATCATGCTATGAACAACGTCATCAGGAATGTAAGCCACGTCCAAAACGCCTGATTTCAAATCCGCAAGCAACTGTTTTAAATCGTCATAACGGTCAAAACGGTCCTGTTGCCACACACCTAAGTGCACCAACCCTTGTTTCTTTAAACTCAGTAGAATGCCCGCTTTTTCTGGCGATGACTTGTCGCGTTCGCTCTCTTCTGCTTGGATAGAAACGTAATTGCTGTGCATGAATGGTTTAGTGATCAGCCAGTCTGACTTAGGGACTGGGCCCACATAAGATACCGGGACAATATCGGCATCAAACGCCGTCAACCCATTAGAAAGACTCGACGTCGGTTTCACATAACTAAAGGCCAAACCCGTACGCGACTGAATTAAGTCGATAAAGTCTGGGAAGAATCCGTCCAGCTTACCCGTGTGCGAATCTCGATAGAGAAATGGATACGCTTCATCACTGCTGCTGTACGTGATCGTCAAGTTACTTTTATGATTACGACGGTACGCCACTAGCAACTTGTCGTTGATGTGATACGGGTTTTTTGATGCCACAGAACGAATGTTTTTACCGCTCTGCTCCCATTCAAGAATTTTGTCGATGTTGTCGATCAGTTTCTGGTTGTCTAGTGAGGCGATAAAACTCACCTCTTCTTCCTGCAGCCAATTCGGAATATCGACAATTCCTTTCACAATATCATTAGCATCAAGGTATTCGGTAATGCCCACATAGGTGTAAATCAACGCGTTAGCTTTACCACGTCGAACGTCATCAAAGGCTTCTAAACGCGTTTTCACATAGATAATGTTGTCGATGCCCTGCGAGGTTAGATTGTCGCAGTACACGCTACCTTCCACACACACCCATTTGATATCGCGAATATCACGATCTTTATAGCTAGCATCGCGATACCAAGCAGCGATGGTGCTGGAGAAAAAGGGTTTCGAGAACAGAAAACGCTTCTCTCTTTCTGGCGTTTTGCTAAAACCCACAGCGCCATCAATCACACCGTTTTCAACATCGTTAAGCAACGGCGGAATGTGTTGATAAGCGCGCAGTTCTAGGTTGAGCCCAAGAACCTTAGCGATGTTAGAGAGATAATCGAGGTTGATGCCGTAAAATGGACCGACACTGTCTACAACGGAATTTGAAGAGTCGTTTTGTGTAATGACGCCGACTACGATGCTGTCTTTTGTATTTTCTTTCGCAAGCCCATTAAAGGAAACCGCAAGACTGGTTACGGTTGCGGTAAGTATGATTATTTTTCTTAGAATGCTGAAC
>JABXIW010000074.1 GCA_013372875.1 Gammaproteobacteria bacterium
CGTGAAACCCTGCAACTCCCAAAACCTTCGCTCGCAATGTGGGTAGAACGATTGTCAAATATGCCCGCTGGCGTTTACAGCTACGTCGCTGAAATCGATGGTAAAGTAGTGGGTAACATTGGCTTTCATCACTCGCAGCGTCCAAGAACGGCGCACACGGCCGCGTTTGGCATTGGCGTTCACGACCAGTTTCACGGTCTAGGCGTGGGAAGCAAGTTGATTGAAACCATCACCGAGTTGGCGGATAACTGGTTGAATGTAAGACGCATTCAGTTAGAAGTGAATGCCGACAACGAGGCCGCGATTGGCCTGTACAAAAAGCATGGTTTTGAAATTGAAGGAGAGGCGATTGATGCCTCATTCCGAGATGGCGAGTTCATCAATACCTATTACATGGCACGTATCAGACCAAGTAAAAAATAAAGAAAAGCCTCCTACTAGTTGGAGGCTTTTCTTTTTAAACTTCGACTCACTTTCGTAAGTAAGCCAACGCTCTGCGAGTCAATGCTTCTGTGTAGGGATTGATCTTCCAGTGGTCAGGACTCCAACCTTTCACAAAGCGCTGAAAGTCAGCCCACGCAACCGCAAACAAAGGACGCCATTCACGCTCGACTTCATCGGGGTCGAGATTCGGCTGATAAACCATTAACGCCTGTTGCAACTGAGCGAAATACGTATCCAAGACCCAAACTTCCATCTCTGCACAACGTTCTGGCTTGACGGCGCTACTCATAAACAGTGCCACATCTTTCATCGCACAGCCATGTCCGACGTATTGAAAGTCGACCGCAGCAACGCTCAATTCATCTTGCTCAAAACAGAAGTTCGCCAATTTGGCATCACCGTGTACAAGCGTCTTGAACTTGGCTTGCGAAAGCGTTTGATCAATCAATTGAGCGGCATTTTTTAGCTCACTATCTTGCAATGCCTCAAGCTCATCGGGTCTGGTTGCCAAGTGCCAATACGTGCCGGTATGCCACAGCTTATCCGAGCAAACACCGATGTAGCGCGCATGAAAATTCGCTAACCAAGCAAGGCAGGCTCGTAGATGTTCTAGCTTTGCATCGGTGATGATTTTTGGAAAACCCGCCTCGGCGAGATCTTCCATCACAATGAGCCATTCATTCTCCGACTGAAACGTTTTTAAGCCTTGTGGTACTCGACAGTGCGAGTCCATGACTCCGGAAAAATGCGCGTACCAACTGACTTCAACCTGATAAGAGTGCAGCTTTCTTTGGTGAGAACGGTCTGTATTCCAGCCTCTAGGGTGTTCAGAAGGTTTAGGCAATTTGACGTGTTTTACAATGACAGAACGTTTAGCGAATATCAGCCGAACCAATTCTCCGTAACCGCCCCAAAGTGACTGGATTACTTCACTCGACAGTAATGCACCGAGATCAAGATCCTGGCTGATATTTTGATACAAAAGGTGGTGGTCATTCATACTCAAGCAAGAAGATGCGACCAAGCTTGGTTACGGTTGATGTAATGCGTCACATACGGGCAAACCGGTTCGATTTTATAACCCAGAGCTTCAATTTCTGGGAGTACCGCTTCCATCATTACTTTGCCATAACCTTTGCCTCGCAGCTCTTCTGGTACGACCGTCGATGTTATGTGCATCACATCATTTTTCAACTCGTAGACCACTTTTGCTTTGAAGTCTTGCTCTAAATCAACCCAAAAGAGGCCACTTTCAGTGTCGTGAATCACTTTATGCATATCTTCTTCTCTAATTTTGTTACGGATTTATTGAATCAAACTATATCACTGAATAAAATCATTACCACGCAAAGACACCCAGTCGTTTAGTGCTAAATTTCATAGCAGTCACCTCTTCTCAAATCAGGTACGACAATAAGAATGAGAAATATGATAACCAGTGCCAGAGACGGCAATCTACCTCTGCAGAGTAAGAGAGCACCAGAACGTCAGGCCACCACATTAAACAGCACCGATGCAATGGCGATGGTTGAGCATGGTAGTGAAGTCACTCTCAATGTGACCACGCCTGTTGGAACGAAGTTCATCACCACCAGTACGTTTGTCGGCTGCCACTCTAACAATACGGCATTGATCGAAGTTCCGAATATTTCCGATGAAGATTTGAAATTCTATTTTCAAGAAGGCTTTTGGATTAACGTAAAAGCGTATTCTCATCGTGGCGAAGGCGCAGTCATCCCTTTTAGGGCTCAGCTTCAACATCGCTTGGGCGACCCTTATCCCATTTTAGTGCTTAGCCTTCCCAATACAATGCAGGTATTCCAACTTCGTAAAGAAGTGCGTTATGAGGTGAATTTGAAAGCGCGAGTCCGCTTGGATGAATATCGAAGTGAGTGTGAGATAAGAGACCTGTCTCGCAGCGGCTGTCGTTTTGTAACATCGCCAATGAGCCGACCTTTACAAGTTGGCGACCGTATCACTCTAGACCTCACCATGCCGAGTGATGGTCGCATGTTAGCGCCACTGAATGGTCGTATTTGTAACCTGCAAAAATCGACTCACTATGCCCGCTACGGAATGGAGTTTGATGAGGTAGGCAAGACTAACGCCAAGAGCCTGCTGAGCCATCTCAAATTCGACGGCACCAAGCTGAAGTTGAAGTAAATTCGAACGACCTAGAGCGATGAAATTGCTAGAGCACGTATTCGTTCTTGAAAAACGAGCATTAAAAAGGCACCCGAGGGTGCCTTTTTGCTGAGACCATATTTAAAAACGTAAAGCAAAAGCTTACAGCTTAAAGAAGCTCAACTGTTCTTTTTGCTTTTCAGCCAGTAGTGATAGCTCGCTACTTGCGCTTGCGCTTTGGCTGATGCCCGCTACATTTTGATTCACAAGTTCAGACATGTTAACCACGTTGCGGTTGATGTCTTGAGTGACTTGAGATTGCTCTTCCGCAGCTGTCGCTACTTGCGTGTTTGAATCGTTGATGTTCGCAACAGATTCTGTAATACCGATCAACGCATCGTTCGCTTGCTGAGTCAGCTCGTTGTTACGAGTTAACATTTCTAGGCTAACTTGCATGCTGTCGTTAGCAAGGCCAGATTGCGCTTGTAGCTCTTCAATGATTGTTGAGATTTCTTGCGTTGAATCTTGAGTACGTGCCGCTAGCATACGAACTTCATCCGCTACAACCGCAAAACCACGACCAGATTCACCAGCACGTGCTGCTTCAATCGCTGCGTTCAACGCCAACAAGTTCGTTTGTTCAGATACACCGCGAATCACTTCAATAACATCGTTGATCTGTACTGATTGCTCTTTTAGACGCAGTACAACTTGCGCGGCATCGTTCAATGCTTGAGACATTTGCGCACTTGCGTCTGCACTTTCTTGGAAGATAGCCAAACCAGATTGCGCTAGACCGTCCGCTTCGCGTGCTGTTGCATCAGCAGAGGTCGCATTGTCACTTACGTTGTTTGCAGTGCTTGCTAGCTCATTTACCGCAGAAGCAACTTGTTCGATTTCTGCCAATTCTTGTTGAGCGTTCGCTTCTGCTTGCGTCATTACTGCAGCAAGTTCTGTCGATGCAGACGCCACTTCTTCACTGATTCGAGTTAACTGATCAACGATGCTGTAAAGTTGAGACGCGGTTTGGTTAACGTCTTTGCTTAGCTGAGCAATCTCGTTGTCGCCTTCGACATCCGCACGAACAGAAAGGTTACCAGCCGCCAGTTCACGCATCACACGTTGCAGCTTTTGGATTGGTGTAACAATCATGCCAGATAGGAACCATGCGCCAATAAGCGAGAACACAAACACAGCAAGAACCGTCAGCATAGCATTGGTTTGAACACGCTCGTTTTGTGCGTTACTTTTTGCTGTTGATTCAACCGCTTGATCGTTCACGTGTTTAGACAAAGTGTTGATGCCTTGCACCATTTCATTACCAACACGGCGGTACTCAGAAATAAATGCACGGTATTCGTTGTCTGATTTCAGACCTTGATCGTATTGGTTGAAAAACGCTACAGAGCGCTGTGAGTACTGCACATACGCTTCAATCGCTTTACGCACTTCAATCGCATCTTCACGAAACAGGTTGCGCGCTTCGATCGCACTTAGATCCGCTTCAACTTGTTTCAAGCCTGCTTTTAGCTCATTTAAGAAAGTTTCACGACGAGAAGCATCGTAAATTGCGTAAACCGCGCTGATGCGCAATGGGTAAATTTGATCGTCGATACGCGCCAAAGTGTCTTTATGGAAAACCAAAGACTCTTGGTTAGAAGCAATAACGTCTTGCTCCGCTTGAAGATTGTTTTTAGTAATCCACAGAGCAATAAACAAAACAATAGCGGTAAATAATACCGGAACCAAAATTTGGGTTCGTACTGACAAGTTTTTCAGTGATAGCTGCATGACTGGACCTCAGTTATATGCGTGATGCCTACTTGCTTCCATGCGACGGGATTGTTCCCGGACGAATAAACAAGTGGCGAATATTAGAGGTCGATCACACTTTTGTCTAGTACAAAAAGTCCCCATTTTCAATCTGTTATTGACAATATCCCGACACTAGTGTCGGAATATTGTCGTTATTACAGGTTGTGATTAATTGTGATGATATTTATTCACATCCAGAGCGAATATCGCTTACTTTCTCAGCGAATTGAGCTTCGCTTGAGCAAGGCCAAAAATCGTATCAATTGGGTAAGAACCTTCATCTGTCGGCTCACCTGCCACCTTGCCGGTGAACAATTCAATGGCTTCAGTCACGTGGTCAATTGCCCAAATATGGAACTCCCCTTTTTCTACCGCTTTCACGATGTCAGCGCGTAGCATCAAGTTATGAACATTCGAACGAGGAATGATCACGCCCTGTCCGGAGTGACGACCTTTGATCACACACACATCATAGAAGCCTTCGATTTTTTCGTTTACGCCACCAATCGGCTGCGCTTCACCAAATTGGTTCATTGAACCCGTGATCGCGATATCTTGTCGATTTGGTTGTTTAGAAAAAGCCGAAACGACCGCACAAAACTCCGCCATGCTCGCGCTGTCTCCGTCGACACCGCCGTATGATTGCTCAAAGGTAATCGTCGTCGTGAGTGGCACTCGCGCCGTTTTGCCGAATACGGAAGACAGATAAGCCGATAGGATCATCACACCTTTTGAGTGGATACTGCCGCCAAGATCGACGCTGCGTTCAATATCGATGACGTCGCCATCGCCGTAGCATGTTGTGGCAGTAATACGGTTAGGCGCACCAAACATATAATCGCTGGTACTCAAGACGGACAACGCGTTTACTTGCCCTATCGCCGAACCCTCAGTGAGAATCAACGTAGTGCCGTTTAAGAACGTCTCCATCACACTGTCTCGCAAACGGCTGACGCGCATCTCCTGATTTTTCATCGCCTCTTCGACATGGCCAATGCGAATCATGTTTGAGTTTGCTTGGCGAGCCACGTAGTTCGACTCTCGAAGCAAGTTGGCGATATTAGCCGAATGCAGAGATAGCTTGGATTGGTCGCCAGACAAACGTGAGCTGTATTCGATGATTCGAGCAATGGCTTTGCGATCGCAATGCAGCATATTGTTGTCATGCACCACGCTAGAGATAAAGCGCGCGTAATGCAGCTCAGACTCCGGCGTACGTTTCATTTCGTCTTCGAAATCTGCCGTCACACGGAACAACTCGCTGAACTCTGGATCGTAATGTTGGAGTAATTGGTAAGTTCGGTAATCACCAAACAAGATGATTTTGATATCAAGCGGAATCGGTTCAGGATCTAATGAAACCGCCCCCGTCAACGTCACCTCTTTTTCTAATGACGTAAAGCTTAGTTGGCGAGCGCGCAGCGCACGTTTTAAGCCATCCCAGACATACGGCTGCTCCAACACTTTTTGCGCGTCCATCAACAGAACGCCGCCGTTGGCTTTGTGCAAACTACCTGCGCGGATCAATGAGAAGTCGGTAAAGACTGTCCCTTTGAATGTCGCAGTTTCAATCGAGCCAAACAGTGAGTGGTAATTTGGGTTCTCTTCCACCACGATTGGGAAATCGCTGTTGTTACGACTCACTAACACGTTCACTTTGTAGCGACGAGGCAACTTTTTATCTAAAGACGCAGCAGCAATCTCACCTTGTTCACCACTTTGATCGAGGAAAATATCCGCGTTTTCAACGATATCTTTTTGCAGCTCCGTCAAATAGGTTTTGATTTCGGAGTATTCCGAATAATCCACTTTGAGCTTTTTAATGAAGTGAGTAATCACATCGAGCGTAACTTCATCATTCAGCTTTTTGATTTTGTCGCTGTAGGTATCCTCCCACTCGGTCAGTTCACGCACCATGGAACGTAAACTCACCTCTAACGCATCAATGCTGTCACTGAACTGTTCTTGCTCTTTTTTGCTCAAGGCATCAAAAGATTCTTCAGTGTGCAACTCATCGCCATTCATGGCGACAAATTGATAATCGCCTTGCGATGTGATCGTCAGGCTGATGCCGTGCTCTTTTGCTTCACGACTAATGCGGTCCAATTCATTTTGCTGTTTGTTTGCCAACTGGTTTTTCAAACGATCAGCACGGCTAAAGTACATTTCGTTATCAAAAGCTAATGGCAGCGCATTAAGCAATTTCCCCATTAAGGCTTCAATATCAACACGCAGTTTGTTACCGATTCCACAAGGGAGCTTTAACACTTTAGGCGTGCGTGTATCTTCAAAATTCGCGACGTAACACCAGTCAAATAACGCACCGGCGTCATGCTGGTGACGATTCAAATAGCGCAGAATCATCGTGCGCTTGCCTAGCCCGTTCTGACCGATGGCGTAAATGTTGTACCCTTTTTCCTTAATTGACATCGCAAACTCGACCGCTTTTTGCGCACGCTCTTGTCCCACGATTTCGTCAATAGGAGGCAGTTCCTTGGTCGACTTACATGGCATATTC
>JABXIW010000448.1 GCA_013372875.1 Gammaproteobacteria bacterium
TCTGCCCATTCTTTTAAAGACGGTTCAATCAAGCGATCATCCAACACTGCCACGTTACGCCCCGCCAGATTAGCCTCATCAATTGCGTTGATAATCGATTGAGCTCTTTGGATATCGTTTTGCTTGGGAGTAAAGGCATCATTGGTATAATCCAATTGCACAGGATGCACCACCGCCTTTCCATCAAAACCCAGGTCACGCGCTTGGCGACAAGAATACTCACAAGCCTCTACATTCTTCAAATCAAAATGTGGTCCATCGATAACGCACTTTTTAAAAGCTCGTGCTGCCAACATCACCAATGACAAACTGGTTAATAAGCCTGCTCGGTCATAAGTAGGAGTAATTTTTAATTCGTTGGACAAGTCAGTTGTGCCCATAACAATGGCTTCCACGCGATCACTTGCTTCACAAATTTCTTTGGAATTAAGCACCCCTAATGGGCTTTCAATATTAACCATAATGGTAATTTTATCGCTGCGTGCCTGATCAATAGTGGCAATCGAGTTTAATAATTGAGCCGCTGACTCAACTCTCGGCAGCAAAATAGCATCAATATCTAAATTAGCAACTGCAGCTAAGTCATGCTTACCCCACTCGCTTTCCAAAGAGTTAATCCGCACCACTTTTTCCGAGTGGCCAAAGTCTGTCGATTCACTAAATTCTTTGACCAATAAGTCACGTGCTTGCTGCTTGTATTCAGGCGGCACTGACTCTTGCAAATCGAACACAATAGTATCGGCATCGAGGGTTCTAGCCTTGTGAATAAATTTAGCCACATGATTCGGCACATACAATAAAGTGCGGCGTGGACGGTATATCATCATAAATTCCTACTGTTTCAATTTAGCTGTGTTAACAATTGTTTGCGCAAAACTTTACCGTTTTTAGTTCGCGGAAAATCTTGCATTAAATACACTTTTTTGGGCGCTTTGTATTTGGCCAAATTAGCTTGACCAAAATCGTAAATTTGCTGCTCAGTGACATTAGAACCGTCAATCAAAATAACGCAAACCACCACTAAGGTTTTATCACCTGCAATCTCCTCACCAAGCGCCACACAATCAGCAACATCGGGGTGAGTTTTAATAACCCTTTCTATTTCGTGAGGTGAAATACGATAACCAAAACTATTAATAATGTCATCTTTACGACCCAAAAACCAAATGTAGCCTTGAGCATCTTGTTTGGCATAATCGCCGGTAAAAAACCAACCTTTGTGCTTCGCTTTCGCTGTTTCTTCTGGCAGTTGCCAGTACTCTAAAAATAAGCCTGGATCTTTCTGGTTAATGCAAATCATGCCCTCTTGCATTGGCTCAACCGAAGTTAAGTTCTCATCTAACAGTTCTACGAAATGTCCAGGTTGAATAAAGCCTGCTGCACCAGGTTTCACCTTGGCGTCTTTATGTTGCGAGATATAGTAAGAAACTTCCGACATCCCAATGGCTTCATAAATCGGTTTACCAAAACGCAGTTCCCACGCTTGTTGCATTTCATCGGATAAATGCTCGCCCGCACTCATGCAGTGCTTCAAACTAGGTAAATCATTAGCAGTAAAAGAAGTTTTTTGAATAATTTGCCGATAAATAGTCGGGACACCAATAAAAATGCTGCACTTATGTTTTTGAATCAATTGGGGCCAAGTATTTGCATCATTTTTGCCTTCGTATGCAATCACTGTATGGCCATGTAACAAAGGATCCATCAAGGCTGAACCTAATACATAGGTCCAATTAAACTTGCCTGAATGCATGATGCGCTCAGGCTGTTCTGAATCCAGATCAAACCAATATTTACTTGCAGGCAAACGGCCTAACAAGGCGCGGTGTGCATGCAAGACTCCTTTCGGAAAACCAGTAGTGCCGGAAGTGTAAACTAAGTAGGCAGGGTCGTCCGCTTTGGATGAATGAATAGGATACTGTCTGTCTTTCGACCTTAACTCATCGTCAAAATCAATAACCCTGATGTTTGAACCACTTCCTAAGTCCACACGTCCTTGGCCAGTTAAGATCACCTTTTCAATTTGCGTGTCCGCAAGTGCTGGTGCTAATTCAGACCACATACTTTTGGCGGTGACTAAAACCTTAGCGCCAGAATCTTTGGCTAAATAAGCCACTTCAGAGGCGGCTAATAAAGTTGAAGTTGGAACTGCGATAGCGCCGTATTTCAAGCTACCAAAAAAGGCTATTGGATATTCCACTTGATTGGGCAAGCGAATTAATACTCGCTCGCCTTTTGCTAAATTATTAGCATCTAGCAAATTAGCAAATTGTGAAGTCGTGTCAGCGAGCTGCTGATAGCTAAGAGCAGTTTCACCAGATGAATCATTTTCAATGATTAAAGCTGTCTGGGCAGCTTTATCAGTGGTTAAATGCTGATCGACGCAAGCATAAGCGATATTAAACTGCTCAGGAATATTCCATTGCCACTGCCCATCAACTTGGCTCAGAATTGAATCAAAACTATAGTGCATCGCTAGAAGGTCCGTTAAATCAAGCCGTAAGGCCAGTTTTCGCGGATCACATGCACTGGCAATCGCTTGATCACATCCATCGCAAATTCTTTGTCTTTAGCTTGCAAAGAATGCAGCGCATACGCGCGCAACAAGGTCTGCAGCGCTTTACCAAACATCGGCGGATCTAACATCTCACCTTCAAATTTAATAGCACCGCCCAGTAAAGCATCGGCATCAATAGCCGCTTGCAAAATGTTAACGTTGCGCTCGATCTGTAATGGTGATGGCGTGAAAGCCATTTTACAAAGATGAATATGAAACGGGTGGATCACTTGCTTGCCAGTTAAGCCCATTTGCGCCTCAACCAAGGCATGCTGATGCACAACATGGGATTCATGCTCACCGTGCAAATCGAGCCACCTGCGAACTTCGTGCGGTTCAATACAAGTTTCTGGCATTGGAGTTTTGTTAATCAAGACCTCTACCCCGCCAATAACCCCTTTTCCTGCAATGCGCGCTTCCATCAGCAACATACGTAGATAAGTTTTTAACTCGTCAATCCAGCCTTCAGGAGTCAAATGAATAGCCATAGCTTTAGAAAAATCGTGAATACCGAACACTACATGACGTACCGTAGAATACTGCATCAATTCTGGTGCTAGTTTGAGCGAGCGCGGGTGCTCGATGATCGGTTGAATTTCAATGCTCGGATCGACCCCGACCAGCCAAGCTGATAAGTCACGAATTTCTGCTGCACCATAAACCTCGCCGGCTTTGGCCAAAACAATGGCATCAATGTAAGGGTGCATATCACGAATGAGTTTTAAATCTTCTTCGTATTCATCCGTTCGAAAAGGATTAATACGTAGCGCAATTTGAAATTTACGGTCTTCGAATAGTGGTAGCTCTTGACGTAATAATTCACGACTCAAGATTTTTTGCCTACAACCATCTTCTAAGTCGAACAGCAAGGTATGAGCGCGGGTGTTATGGGCATATTTACGCATCCGAGCGGATGCCTGCTCCATACTCTCGTAAACACCTTCCGCAGGCGAATACTTTACCGGCGGGTAATAAAGTTGTATTCCCGGCCAATAACCGCCGAGTACAACCTGCTCATCCACCTTCTCTAAAAAAGAATGTTCTTGCATCATCTTGACTAATCCGACCAGTTGGTTAATATAAATATGCCTTATCCGAACAAACATTTCAAATGTTTGTTTAAATTAATGGTATTTTGGACAAATCAGATGTCTTTAATGAAAAATCTGTTTTAGAATCAATCTGCAAATGTTGCTATAACTAATTGTATTAAGGGGATATTTTGTGAGCACTGAATCAACCAATCAACAAGTACATCCAGCTCAGGCTTTGTTTGATGCGGAAAAAGCATTCCCCATTATCCCCTCGTGTGAGCACTTTGCTGGCAGTGAAAAATTGATTCTAAAAGCCTTGTCGATGCAAGATTCACTTGGCCCAGTATTTGATATTACTTGTGATTGCGAGGATGGCGCTCAAGCGGGTAAAGAGAAAGAACACGCCGAAATGGTAGCGCGAGTTTTATCGTCAGACGCTAATAAACACCAGATGGCTGGCGTTCGTATTCACGACTACAGTCACCCGCATTGGCAAGCAGATCTGGATATTTTAATACCCGCGATTGGTGAGAAAGTAGCCTACTTTACTTTGCCCAAATGCACCAAGGCCAAGCAAATCAAAAAAATGGTGCGCTATATTAAAAAAGTAGCCAAGCAACATAAGATTGAACGCGAAATCCCAATTCATGTGCTGATAGAAACTCATGGCGCATTAAAAGATGTTTGGAAAATTGCTGAAATTGATTGGGTGCAAGTTTTAGATTTTGGCATGATGGATTTTGTCTCAGGTCATAATGGAGCTATTCCAGCTTCTGCTATGCGCAGCCCTGGACAGTTCGATCATCCGCTATTAGCTAGAGCCAAAACCGAGATGGTGGCAGCAGCTTTGGCTAATGGCGTAGTACCTTCTCATAACGTGACATTGGACTTAAAAAACCCTGAACAGACTATGAGCGATGCATCGCGTGCGCGCAACGAGTTTGGCTTCTTGCGTATGTGGAGTATTTATCCCACTCAAATACAAGCAATTGTCGATGCCATGAAACCCGACTACTCTGAAGTGCAAGATGCCGCCAATATCCTAGTTGCAGCTCAAGATAACCATTGGGGGCCTATTCAGTACGATGGCGAATTGCATGATAGAGCAACTTATCGCTACTACTGGCAACTTTTACAACGAGCCCAAGTTTCGGGGTTAGAAATTCCTACTGACGCACAGCAACGATTTTTTAGCTAGATTTAAATTATTTATAGCTGAAAAGCATAACTAAATTTAGCAAACAAGGTTCTTTGATTTTGCTCTAAAGAGGCTGTTTGTTGCTGTTCAATTGCACCATCCGAATAGCCTATATAAAGAACACTTTTGGCATCAAACTTATAAGCATATAGCAACTGTCTTGCTAACGACCTATCGTCTGCCAATCCTTGGGTAAAATCGTAATCAGAGTATTGAGCGAGAAAACGAACAAAGCTCTTTTCATTAAATTGATAAATTAATTTTAGATTGGAAATTTTAGCATCAAAAAATGTCTCATTAGCAACATCAAAAGTCTGCTCTAGGTACTCTAAATCCAATTTTAAATGCTTTGTGATTTGCCAATCAGCAAAAACTTCATAACCTTGGCTTTCACCAGCACGAGCATTGCTACTTAAAAAATCAATTTCATCCGCTTGTGAAATCAAAAAGCCCAAGCGTAAACTGTTCACCGGCTTAAACGAAGTCGACAAGGTGTAGAAATCTTGCTCAAACCATTGCTGATCAAAATAAACATCGCGAGTACCAAAGTGAAAATCAATCTCAGATTGAGAACGCCCTTCTAGACTTAATATCATTTCAGTTTCAGTTTCTAATCGCTGACCATCATATTGAACGCTAGTGTCCCAATCACCTCTCAGCTCGATTCGAGAGAAGAAATCCCCATCATCACCATACCAACGATGACCACCACCAATAATGGTTTTACGATAACCGGAGCGCGTTAAAAACCCTAAATCCGCTCGGAATTCTTTGTCAAAGTGATTATGCGAAACGAACCAACTCCAATCACGATCATTATGACTATAATTCAAACGATAAGCATTACCAGACTCACTGGCATCAAGTCCGTAATTAGCTTGAAACTCTAAAGGGTTGTCGGTTTGTGTATGGATCAATTGATAACGAAACACATCCGTATCGGTAACTTGATGCTTGCCATCAAAACTGAGTAAGTCATTAGAATATTCACCTGCATCCCTGTGTGTCAGTGTCAGACCAAGCAACGTTGAGTCGGAAAGATCGTAGGCATAACGCGCCACAGCTGAATTACTTTCTTCATCAAGCGAAACTAGCCGTGAACTTTGGCTCGAAGGCAAAATAATATTAGTATTGTTATCACTACTAATCAGTAAGCCCAGCGAGCCATTTTCATCTTTTGAAGTATATTTAATCCCAGCATCAGGATCGGCAATGTTGCGACTATAAAAAATCGTCAACATGGTATTGAAATAATCTGCACCTTCTAAGAAGAAAGGTCGCTTCTCATCATAAAACAAGGCAAACCGAGTATTTACGTCCAACTGAGCCGAATCAGATTCAACTTGCGAAAAGTCTGGATTAACGGTGGCATTCAAAATCGAGTTATCGCTAATCGCCCAACGCAGATCCACGCCTCCATCAATATCCTCATCACCACTTTGCCAGTCTTGTGTCTGATTTAAATCTCTTGATTCATGCTTGTTAGCAACCAGATATGGAATAATTTCCAAGTTCTTGCCGGTAGAAATACTTTCAAAGCCATTGTATTTTTTATATTGGCAAATGGTGCAGTTTTTATTCCGATCAACCGGATTTGAGGCGAAGCGATAATCAAACTCTTTTGGAACAAACCGAACTAAATCAATTGCCCAGTTTTTAATGGCATCTTGATCACTAAAGCGTAAAATTTTAAAAGGTATTTTTAATTCTACGCTATAGCCTGAGTCGGTGACTTGACCTGCAGAATACCAAATTGCATTCCATGAAGTATCTTCTCGATCGAGCACATCATCAGAAATCGAGTCTTCTTGAATACCCAATGGATTAACAAAAAAGTTATAACTTCTCCGTTGATCATTAAAAGTATCTATTTTGATCCCAACCATGTCTTCATCTGAAATATCGTCACGATCTCGGTAAGAAGCTCTAAGGCTTGCTTTATCGGGATCTAGCGCTTTAATGCCAACGTATAAATACTGCGCGTCGGTAAAAAGATAAGCCGTGGAATGATATTTAGCTTGTTTATTCTCAGCGGGATAGGTTTCGTAAGAAAGTTCGATTTTTTGAGCGCTTGCCCAAACAGACTCTGACAAAAGACCGTCAAGTTCAATGCCTTGATTTAAGGTTGGGATAGTTTCGTTGCCATAAGTCACGCAAGCACAACCAAGCGCGAACACTCCCAGTATCCGCGCCAATATTTTATTGTTATACATTTTTTCTCCTTCAGCTTGAATTTTTATAGCAAAAAGGAGCAATAAAGAAAAGCCCTTATGGGTATAAGGGCTTAAATAATTTTATAACTGGAAAGCGTAGCTGAATTTACTAAAGATTGCTCGCCCGCTTCGTTCAAATGATGAAACCGTATTATCCTCAAAGCCACCGTCGGAATAACCCAGAAAGAATACGGTTCTTGGATTGAGTTTGTAAGCATATAACAATTGTCTGCCCATTTGCTTAAAATCACTGGAATCAGCTAACGAGGATAAATTCTGATTAAAATCCACATCACTGTAGCGAATGGTCAAACGCAAATATTGTTGCTTATCGAACTGGTAAGTTGAATTAATATTAACCACGTCAGACTTAAATACATCGCCTTCATCTCGCCAAAGTTTTGAAACATGATAGTCAGCGGAAAAATACCAGCTTTGAGTAACCTGCCAATTACCCCAAACTCCATAATTACGACGCTTGGCAGCTTCTAAGCCACTGATAAAATCAATCGCATCACCACCATTATAGTTTACGCCTAACTGTACACTTGTAACGGGTCTAAAATTACCAGAAACCCAATAGAAATTTTGATCGAACCAACAACCACCTGTATCCCTTGGGCAGTTGCCATCATCAATATTAACCGTTTCGTTAGAATACCAGGCATCTCTAACACCTGAGCCAAAACCAAACCAGGATTGATATGGACCATTAACATTAACCCAAAACTCGGCTTCTTCCTCTAACTTTTGACCAGTGTAATCTTTAGTTTGGTCAATATCGCCGCCAATATGAATGCGATCAAAAGTATCACCATTTTCGGCATGCCAAGTATGACCCAAGCCAATCAAATCGCGACTTACGCCCACTTGATTCATAAAGCCTAAATCAGCACGAAAATCTTCAGTGAAGTCCGTTCGAGATGCGCGCCAATTCCAATTACGGCCGTTATGATTATATGAAAGAGCATAACCATTGCCGGAGTTTGAAGCCTCTTGATTACCAGTAAAAACATACTCGTCATTGGCATTCAACACCACCTCTGGATCGGTCGAGTCTGAATAAACCGCTTGATAACGCAACACATCTTCATCACTGAAGTAATATTTGCCATCAATTGATGCCACTGTATTTTCGTAGTTTTCACCACTTCTATGAGTGACCATACCGCCAATTTGCGACTTATCACCCATGTCATAGGCGTAACGCGCAACAAAAGCATCTGACTCAAAATTTGAATTAGGATTCAAGGAAGACGACTGAGTTCCTGGCATCAAATAAGTTGTGACATTATCGTTAGCCGTTAAGATGCCGTAGGAGTGTTTGCCATTTTTACCCGTATATTTTAAACCCCAATCAGGATCGGCAATATTTCGAGTATGTAAAAGGTTAAAAGAGCTAGTTCTGAAGTAATCAGAGCCTTCAATGAAGAAAGGCCTGCGTTCTTGGAAAAATAGGGCAAAAGTCGTATTTACATCCAATTGAACCGCATCGGCTTCAACTTGAGAAAAATCCGGGTTGATAGTCGCGTTCAAAACCGAGTTATCGGTAACTCCCCAACGCAAATCAACACCACCATCGAAATCGAAATCACCCTCTTGCCAATCCTGGCCAATACTCGGATCACGTGAATCAATCCTTTGCGCAGAAACATAAGGGGTTACTTCTAGATTTTGCCCACTTTCTATATTTTCAAAGCCACTAATATTACCAATTTGACAAACAAAGCAGCTTTTATCGCGCTCGACCGAGTTGTAAGCAAAACGATAATGATAGTCGCGCGGATACATACGAATAAAGTCAACACCCCAAGTTTTCTGTCCAGCATTATCAGGGAAGCGTAAGACTTTGAAAGGAATTTCAATTTCCACTTGATAGCCAGTATCGGTAATTTTGCCTTCGCTGTACCAAATGGCATTCCAAGATCCGTCTTCATTGCCCGATACATCATCTTCTATCGAGTCCATTTGGATCCCAAGCGGGTTAACAAAAAAATTATAGGCTTTGCGCTTATCGTTAAAGGTATCAACTTTGAAACCCAACAAATCATCAGCCCATACTCTATCGCGATCTTTTAGCGAGGCTTGAATTTTTGATGGGTCGGGATCTTCTGCTACTAATGCCACTAATAAGGAATCGCCATTTTCAATAATATAAGCGGTAGTTTTGGCTTTCGCTGCAACATTCTCCCCCGGACGTGTTTCCACACCTAGCTCAACCTTAGTGGCTTGCTGCCAAAAAGGCTCATTGAGCTCACCATCAACGGTAATTTTTCCTTGGGTTTTCGGAATGGTTAGATCCGGTTGCGCGGCATTGGCACTGAATGCAAAAAGACCAGCGCATACAAGGCTGGTCAGCTTAGAAACTTGTGTAGCAAAAGGCTTGCTCGACATCTTTATTCCAATTATTTGATTTTATTAATAATTAAGATGCAATTATAGGGAAAATGGTTTATCAAACTGTCATTTTTCTTTCGAGACTTGTTACAAAGTATGTCAAAAAAGCCTGCGAATGCAGGCTTTAAGAATAATAGTAGAGGAATTTGATTAGGTTTTTTGGCGCTTACGAATGAAACCAGCCAAACCGAGCAACATCAATCCTAGTAAGTTCCAGCTACCACCGCCTGAACCAGAACTGGTGGTTGATGGGTTACCGCTAGAACCGCTACCGGAACCAGAACCTGAGCCACCAGAAGTAGTATCTTTACCAGCATCTTCTAATGGCACATCGACTAGCGGGCCAAATTCGTGAGAGGCTTCAGCTAAGAACTCATTGGTTGCAGAATCATAAAGCTCGATTTTGAAGTCATAGTAGCTAGTGGCATAACCTGACTGCCATTCGGCTTCAAAAGCAATAGTATCAGCGGTACTGGTACCATCAAGAGTATAAATATCCGACTCAGTTTCATACTGCCAGCTGCCAGATCCTGTTTTTTGATAGAGCTTGGCAATCACACTTCTTTGACCAGAAGCAACGTCCGCATCAAAACTAATTTTGAAGTCTCGATAGAAGCCATCACCATCATTATCGGTAAAGATTTCCGTTTTTACGGTGCTAATCGAAACGTCGGTTTGCGGCTGCGATTGCTCATAACTAACGTCTTCAATTGGCAAGTTGCCTAAATCAGGATCATCTGCCGCTTCTAAGTAATCCACCACTCCAGAATAACCATATTCATACAAATCAATGGCAATTTCATAGTTCGCTGGCGGAAAGCCATCATTAAAGCTAGTGGTTACGTGATAATCATCACTACTCTCATCTCCGTAAATTTCAAACACATCAGTCGTATAGTAATGAACCCAGTCGCTTGTGCCTTGCTCACGAATATAAAGCTCGGCATAAACGTCATAATAGGCGTCATAGCTGGCATCTACATCAAAATCCACACGAATTTCACTGTAATAGCCGTCACCATCCAGATCCGATTTTAGTAAAACTGCTGCATCATAAATATATAGATGCCCTGCACTTTTCTCAAAATGCTTCTCGCCACGCTTTTTGTCGCTGGCCTTAGCCGAAACACTGACCGAGGCTTGATATTCAGCTTTTAAATCATCTTGTGTTTGCTTTGATTGGTACTTGGCTTTTTTATCAGTAGCCACAACATCCGTCTTAACCGCCGACTCGTCTACCACTTGGTTAGTGGTTTTGGATTTTTGGCCAATTCTTACAGTTGCATTTGTATCTTGAGCTTGAGCGATGGCGCTAGTCGCAAAAAACAAACCTGAAATTGATAAACTTATTAGTGTTTTGGAAAATTTCATACATTTCTCCTAAATTCCCATCTTGAGCAGCTCAAATTCAATACCACTGCTAGCTTGAGTCTAGTAAAGCAAAAGCTATCTGAACCGATCCTGAACCTTATGGTAATTTCCCTGCAAGCCTTTATAATGCAGACAATCTAGTGAAAAACCCTAAGCGAATGCCATTACCTTCATACCAATTAGAGCTTCTAAATAACGAAGAAATTTGCCCTAATGTGCGCAAACTCAAGTTCAAATTTATTGAACCAGCAACTTTTAGCTATCGTCCTGGCCAGTTTGTGTCCTTTGTTTTAGAGCATGAAGAAAAGCCTTTAAAGCGCAGCTATTCTATTGCTAATTTAGAGCAGCCAGATGAAGATGGCATGGTCACTACTGACTATTTGGAAATTGTTATTTCATATGTGGATGGTGGTCGCGCCACCAAAATTTTCTTTGCAGCCCAAGCAGGCGATAAGTTTGAAATTAGCGGTCCTGTAGGTTTGTTGGTGCTGGGTTCAGAGTTACCACAACGAGTATTCTTAATTGGAACTGGTACAGGCATGGCACCTTATCGCTCGATGCTGAATCAATTGCCACAATTAAAACAGCATGAGTTCCACATTTTGTTTGGCGCGCAAAAGGCGCAGGACTTATTTTATCAAGATGATTTTCAGCAAGCGAAGCAACACGACAACATTCAATACCACGCCTGTTTAAGCCGTGAACAACTTGATGAGTGTCACCATGGTTATGTGCAAAGCAAATTAGAACAACTGGCGCCTAACCCTGAAACCGATCTGGTTTATTTGTGCGGCAATCCTAATATGGTGGACGACGTCTTTAGTATGTTGAAAGAGCTGGAGTTTGGAGTTAAACAAGTCAAACGTGAGAAATACGTTTTTAGTAAATTCTAAGCCGAATTCTCAAAGCAGTTAATAGATTTTTCTGCAAAAAGAACACTAGAATTACATTTATAAGAGAGTCAATTGGGTAAAACACTATGAAAACAAAGTTATCTTTATGTGCCGTGGCAGTTGCAGCCGCTTTAACTTTAAGCGGTTGTTCAAACGAGCAAGCCGAAAGCAAAAAAGTTGAAACTGCCAATACCAACAGCGAAGAGCAGTTGGTCGTTACAAAAGTAGAAAATCATCAAGCTGCGACTAAAGAAAAGCAAGAATACAGCCGCTTTGATATTTACGCACCATTCACACTAACCAGCGATTTAAGTCATTTATCTGATAATCAAAAGCAAATGATTGGCTTATTAATTGAAGCTGGCAAAATCATGGATGACCTGTTTTGGCAGGTAGCTTATGGCGACAAAGATAAATTATTAAACTCTATCGAAGATAATAAAGCGCGGCAGTTTGCAGTTATCAACTATGGCCCATGGGATCGCCTGGATGGTAATAAGCCTTTTATAGATGGCACAGCGCAAAAAAGCAAAGGCGCATCTTATTATCCAGCGGATATGACTAAGGCCGAGTTCGAAAACTGGGAGCAAGCAGGTAAAGATGGACTTTATTCTTTAGTTCGTCGTAATGATAAAGGAGAATTAACTTTAGTTCCCTACTCGGTTGCCTTTAAAGATGAATTAACGCAAGCAAGCAAGCTATTAAAACAAGCAGCTGAGTTAGCCGACAATCAAGAGTTCAAAAAATATTTAGAGTTACGCGCTGAAGCCTTAGTAACCGATGAGTACCAGCCATCGGATATGGCTTGGATGGACATGAAAACCAATCCCGTCGAAGTTGTGATTGGTCCGATTGAAACTTATGAAGATCAATTGTTCGGTTACCGCGCTGCCTTTTCTACCTACGTTTTGATCAAGGATTTAGACTGGAGCGAAAAACTATCTAAGTACGCTGCTTTCTTACCCGAACTGCAAAAAGGCTTGCCGATTGATGAAAAATATAAACAGGAAATGCCAGGCACTGACAGCGATTTGAACGCTTACGATGTGGTTTTCTATGCAGGTGACAGTAACGCTGGCTCAAAAACCATTGCCATTAACTTGCCGAATGACGAAGAAGTTCAATTGGCTAAAGGTACGCGTCGATTGCAGCTTAAAAATGCCATGCAGGCCAAGTTCGATAAAATTTTAGTACCGATTGCTAACACCTTAATTGCACCTGAGCAGCGTAAACACATCACTTTTGATGCGTTTTTTGGCAATACAATGTTCCACGAAGTGGCACACGGCTTAGGCATTAAAAACACCATCGATGGCAAAGGTACAGTTCGTGCAGCATTAAAAGAAACTGCTTCTGCACTTGAAGAAGGCAAAGCCGATATTCTTGGTCTTTACATGATCAGCGAATTGTTTAAGAAAGGCGAAATCGATCAAGGCGAAGTGATGGACAATTATGTAACTTTCTTGTCGGGAATTTTCCGCTCAGTTCGTTTTGGTGCGACTAGTGCACACGGTAAAGCGAATATGGTTCGTTTTAACTACTTTAAAGAGAAAGGCGCTTTTAACTACGATCCTGCCACAGGCTTCTACAGCGTTAATTTCGATAAAATGACGCACGCCATGAACTCCTTGTCTAATTTGATTTTAACGCTACAAGGTAATGGCGATTATCAAGGCGTTAAAGACTTGTTGGATGGCAAAGGCATTATCAGCGAGCAACTCGCTAATGATTTACAAAAGCTGGAAGACAATCAAATCCCAGTGGATGTAACCTTTAAACAAGGTAAAGAAGTTCTTGGTTTATAGTCAGCATCAAACTGATTAAAGGCGCCTGATGGCGCCTTTTTTATTTTATTAAGCACTAACATCCTATAAAATAAGCGCAATTTATTAATATATTTCAGTAAATGGCTACTTTTTCATTACTTGTCACTGCAAATCCCTATACTCAACAAGGTCAGTATAGTGCATTGGCGTTTGCTAAATCTTTGCTGTCACAAGGTCATGAGCTGACAAGAGTATTCTTCTATGCAGATGGAGTATTGGTGGCCAATCGACTCAACTGCCCTCCTTCGGATGAAATCAATTTAACCAAGTCATGGGCAAAATTAGCCATTGAAAAAGATGTTGAACTTACGGTTTGTGTTACTGCCGCTTTAAAACGTGGAATAGTCAATCAAGCAGAAGCCGAGCGCAATGCTTTAACTTCCGAAAATTTAGATCCCGCTTTTGAAATTTCAGGTTTAGGGCAACTAACTGAAGCCATGCTCGAATCCGATCGGCTAATCACTTTTGGATAATTATAATGAAGTCGATTAGTTTTATTTTTAACAAAGCGCCGTATGGTAATAATTCTGGTAGAGAATTATTAGATATTTGCTTAATGTGTAGCGCATTTGATATGCCGATTAACGCTATATTCAAAGAACAAGGTGTGCTGCAATTACTAAAAGCTCAAGAGCCTGATGTGTTATCCATGAAAAACCACAGCAAAACTTTTCAAGCCTTAGAACTTTATGGCGTTGAAAAAATTATGGTTTGTGAAAAGTCACTACAGACTTTGAAGTTTAATAGCAGTGATTTGCTGGATATTGCAACTATTGAAAATTCAAGCACCATTAATCAAGTCATTGCAGAAAGCGACTTTGTCATAATGTTATAAGCCATGAAGACTTTATTTATCATTAATAACCCAACCAAGCTGGCCTCGTGTCTTGAGCATATTGGGCAAAGTGACGGTATTTTATTGATTGAAGATGCGGTTTTAGCGGCAAGAGAAGCGCTGGCAAAAACTTGTACAGACTTATTAGTGCTTGAAGATGATTTAATTGCTCGCGGTATAAAGTCGACTAACTCCCAGTGGCAAGCCATTGATTATGAAGGCTTTGTTTCAAAAACACTAAGCTTTGACAAAAGTGTAAGCTGGTTATGAGTCATATATTAGACACTCTTGAGCGCGACAAAGAAGGTTATTTGCTGGACTCTACACTCTGGTCAGAATCTATTGCCGAAGCTATTGCTGATGATGAAGACTTGGATTTAACGGACGATCATTGGCAAGTAATCCGCTATGTACGCCGTTTCTACGAAGAGTTTAATACCAGCCCTTCTATTCGCCCTTTGGTCAAGTATCTACAGCAGCAATGGTCCTCAGAAAAAGGCAACAGCATCTATCTGGCGTTATTATTTCCCGAAGGTCCAGCAAAACAAGCCACCAAGATTGCAGGCTTACCTAAACCTGCGCGTTGTATTTAAATTAATAATCTGTCGGATCGGTTGACCAAGTCACGGTAACCACAAAAGTCACCGACTCATTAGCAGGAATATTTACCAATTCACTGATATCCCCAGCTCCTGCGGCAGTACAACTTGCACTGCCAGTGCCACTGCAAGTCCAAGTCGCAGTGCCACCGCTAGGAATAACGTCATTAACACCTAAGCCGACTAAATCCATAGGGCCAGCGTTTGAGACCACTAAGTTATATATCGAAATCCCGCCTGGTGTATATGTGCTAGCACCATCAGACTTGCTAATACTCACATCTGCCGTGGTGGCTTTTTGCACCGTAACCGAAGCGGTTGCGGTATTGGTAGAGTCGCTATGCGCTGCATCAATTGTAATAGCGCCATCATTCAAAGAAGACACATCTAGCCCTGATACTGACCAACTGCCTGAAATACAAGTTGCTGAAGTATTAATGTTAGAAATACCATCAGAAACAACAACTGAAACTAAATTACCATTTTCAGAACATGAGCCAGAAAAGGCATAAGATGTTTGATTGGATATTCCAATATCAGGGTAAGTATCTATCGATACGAAAATCGAACTAATTGGAATAACTGTATTTGGGTTAGTTGAAAATACAAAACCATTTAAAGCACTGACATTTACCAAAGAAGGATCTGTAACTGTGACCACGACGGTTAATGTCACGGTCGTATTTTGTAAAATAGTGTTAGTTACTAACAGTTCATCCCCGGGGGTTACACCATCGCCATCATAACCAGGATTAAGATTCAGTAATTGAGAAGTCGTTGACGATTGCGATACTGAAAAAGTATAGTTACCAACTCCAAATGCAGCAGCCAAGTCCAACTGAGAAGTGATGTTGCGCACATTACCATTAACCGCGGTTATAGTTGCTTGAATGGTATATTGGGTCGCACTGTCTTGATTTGTAACCCAATCAGCCGACAAGGTAGCGGCCCAGGCTTTGGGTACTAATAATAAATTTAGCATCAATACAGCCAATAAAAGCTGCAAATTCCTTAGCATTAAACAATCCAGTTACTTAATATAATCAATGACATAGTCATACTTCTTCAGCATAGTGTCAAGTTAGATTTTGTAAACTAATCACTATTAAGTTTTTGTTAAGTTTAGTTGTTAGATAATTCGCACAAAGGTACAATCCGTAGCAGATTAATGCACATTTTCTAAGGAATTATAATGAAACACATTTTATCTAAAGCATTGATATTATTAATTTTAGCCACGACTTCATGGGCAAGTCTTGCAGCCGATCCGAAAGTACGTATGGAACAAGTGACCGCTAAAATTACCGAAGAGATTTTAGCTAACAAAGATCGCATCAAGGCTGACTCCGAGTATGCCAAGTCATTAATTCGTGATCACTTGTTACCCGAAGTTGATACAGATTACATGACCAAACGGATTTTAGGTAAAACCTATTGGACAGAAGCTAGCGAAGAGCAGCGTAAAACTTTTACAGAGCAGTTTGTCGGTTTGTTGCTAAACAGCTATGCCAAAGGTTTAGCTAGCTACAGTGGTCAAAAAATTAATTATGACGATACTGCTTTTTCCACTTCAGGAAAAACCGCCAATGTTCGTTCAACCATTGAAACCGATGAGCAACCAATCATTATTGACTACCGTCTAAAAGTGCAAGCCGATGATTCATGGTTGATTACTGACGTGATCATTGAAGGTGTGAGCATGGCTAAAAGTTATGCCAGCCAATACCGTGATCAGATCAAAGCGATTGGTTTGGATGCGACTTTAGAAAAATTAGCAGAAGAAAATGCTAAAGCAGCTGAAGCAACAAAAATCACAGATGCTTAGAATGCTATAATTGACCTTTAAAAAAGCCTGCAATTGCAGGCTTTTTTATTGCTTATCTATAAAAGTTTAAAGCAAACTCAAAATATGTTCGGCAGAACTTTTTTCTAAACCTGTTTCATCCACTTCTATAGCTGATACCACACCATCATCAAGAATCATTGCAAAACGCTTCGAACGAACACCCATGCCCCAACCAGTACCATCAAGATCCAATCCTAGTGCTTCAGCAAAATCAGCATTACCATCGGCGAGCATCATGATTTCTTCAGCATTGGAGGCCTTGTCCCATGCATCCATGACAAAAACATCATTCACCGACATGCAAACTATTGCATCAACACCTTTAGCTTTAATCTGATCGGCATTGACTACAAAGCCTGGCAAGTGAGCAGCAGAACAAGTAGGTGTAAAAGCACCTGGTACTGAAAACAATACCGCTTTTTTATTGCCAAATATTTCGTGAGTTTGAATATCTTGCGGTCCATCCGCTCCCATCACTTTCAAAGTTACGTTTGGAATTTCTTCACCAACTTGAATCATTTTTTATCTCCAAAATAAAATTATCGACTCGATCATAAAACTTGTTGCCATATTTATCCATCAAGAGCTTTAGTTTTGCTCAACCCACTCTAGTTTTGATACATCAAAGCCATATTTCTGAGCTTTATTCACCAATCGTTTTGTAACAGTATCATCCAACTGCTTGGTTCTTGATAAGATCCATAAGTAGTCTCTTTTAGGGCCTGCAACCATTGCGTATTGGTAGCTATCATGATCTAACTCGATCACGTTATAACCGCCATAAAAAGGTCCAAAAAAACTTACTTTCAAAGCACCAACATCAGGGCTCATAGTAAAATAAGCCTTACCTTGAGCTTCTTCCCATTCCTCAGTTTTAGCATTATAACCTCGATTAAGTACTGCCACGCCACCATCATCTTTTAGCGAATAATTGGCGCTGACCTTGATCAAATCCTTTTCAAAACGATTGGGGAGCCTAGCAATTTCATACCAAGTACCAAGGTATTTGTTTAATTCAAAATCAGAAACAACCTCTAGATCCGTGGGTTTTACGCTACAAGCCGCAAGAAATACTATTAATGCAATTAGAATTTTCTTCATATGTGCTTTGATATTGGTTTGTTTGAAAATAATCTACACTTTAGACCGTGAATAAAGTGTTAAAATTGACCATATTGCCTTTCCACCTTAGCAACTCGAACACTGTATTGAGCATACCACTTCTCTTTACCGTATTTCTGGGCTATCTGGTGTTCGGTTGCGTTTTTCCATTTCTTGATGGACTCTAGATCTTGCCAATAAGAAACGGTTATCCCTAAGCCTTCACGAGCACCTTCAATACCTATAAAACCTGCTTGTTGCTCAGCCAATTGCACCATTTTCTGAGCCATTTGCTCATAGCCACTATCGTCTTCAGCCAAAACTGAAGTAAAGATAACCGCGTAGTAAGGAACCTCTGGTGTTTGCGCAA
>JABXIW010000109.1 GCA_013372875.1 Gammaproteobacteria bacterium
AAAAAGCTTGCCTATCAGAAAACATACGACACTTTTAAACCGACTGCCCGAAACTCGATTTGCTACCCAGTTAGATAAAGCGAAAGCGAATTGGATCGTTTTTGCTGAATATCTTTCCCCTCGCCATTTTGAAGATATCGACTTCTTCACTGGTTTCTATAACCCGGTGTTAGAAACATGGAAAGTCGGTCAGTATGAAGTAGCATTGATGGCGGGCGAATTAACATCTCAACACGAAACCATCTTAAAAAGCCTCAACATTGATTATGCTTCTCTGAATGAAGTGCCGGATCTCTCTGCGCCTGGCTTAGTGGTGTTCGATATGGATTCCACTGCGATTCAAATTGAATGTATTGATGAAATTGCCAAACTGGCTGGAGTAGGGGAAGAAGTCGCCGAAGTAACTGAACGTGCGATGCAAGGTGAGTTGGACTTTGAACAAAGTTTGCGTCAACGGGTTGGTAAACTAAAAGGCGCAGATGAAGCGATTTTAGAACAAGTGCGTTCTGAGCTTCCATTCATGCCAGACTTTGAAGCGTTGATTGCGACCTTTAAAGCGCTCGGTTGGAAAACCGCCATTGCATCTGGTGGGTTCACTTATTTCTCTGATTACATCAAAGAGAAAGTCGGTCTGGACTTCGCTCGTTCAAATCAGCTTGAGATCATTGACGGAAAGTTAACTGGGCAAGTGATTGGTGACGTGGTATCTGCGCAAACCAAGTCCGATATTTTGGTTGAACTGGCGGATGAATACGAAATTGAACAGCATAATACCGTTGCCGTTGGTGATGGTGCCAACGATTTAGTGATGATGTCCGCCGCAGGCCTTGGTATTGCCTACCATGCGAAACCTAAAGTAGAGGCACAGGCACAAACCTCGGTGCGTTTTGTTGGGTTAGGAGGGGTGCTCTGTATTTTGTCTGGCGCGCTCGTGAAGCAGCAAAAAATCAGTTGGAAAGCGAAGCCTTAATAGAATCAGAATAAAAAACACCGCCTATTTTGGCGGTGTTTTTTATTCCGTTAGTTCAAGTCGCACGACGACTTCTTCGGTTATGTCTTCAAACTCGCTGTAGCCAACCAAAGCCGTCAGCTCCTTTTCTAGTTTACTGGCTTGATGAACGCCAAACTGAGTAAGGTCACTCAAGTCCTGTCGTAGCAGCGACGTCATAGGATCAAAAATGGGGGCGGTGGACATTCGAAATACATAGAAATCGCCCATCATGCGCGCTTTTTTGATGAACTGAATTCGCTCTTTCACGCTATTAAATTCTTGGTGCAGTTTGGATTCGATAGCAGTGATCTTATTGCCGATTTTCGCTGCACTAATGTAGATGTCTTGGTGTCTTGCTTGTGCTCCGTCGACACGCTTAATTGGTTCTGCGATCAGCGTGCTAGAGCGGCCTTTAAAAATTGGCTCTAAAGAGAACTTTTGGTCGTGACCCAAGCGTGCAAACAACTCAATGTGTTTTGGCAACGGCAGGTTCACCCCAACCACCGGAGTTTTTAGTGCCGACGCTGTACTTTTGCTGATAAAGATAGGTGTGCTTAACGTCCTTGATAGCAAAACGCTGTGCAGTCTTTCCAGTAATGCATTGCTTGGTAACATCTCTTTTTGTGGGATCAGCTTATCTTGGTTGTGTTCAATGATGCTGTTGAAGAAAGCGATCACACGGATCGTTTTGCTGTTTTCATCAATAACCAATTGTACGCTGCAGCCGTCAGGGCTGACTCGAATAACGCGATATGGAACGGCAATGAGAGGCAGCTTTTTATCGTAAAGTTGTAACTCACGAAAGTTAACTTGCACTTCTTGTCCCGAGCGTAACATCGTTGGCTCATCTAAACGAATCCCCAAGCCTCGCTTAGAAATATCAACGGTTGAACCTGCTGCTTTTAACTCACCCGAACTGAGTTCAAGCGGCGTTTTGAATCGATAGCGTGGTTCTTTACGGCGCGATTGAGCATCGAAATAGATACCTTTGGGGTTGCCAGTGATTTTTCGAGGATGACGAAAGGCATTTAACGTGTTGGCTGGCAAACGCGGCTTTTCTGTTAATAGGTAATCTTGCCCCGACTTTTCGTCAGCGATTTCTTGCAAAATGCCGATATGAGTCAGTGACTGAGAGGTTTCGGCTAACTCTGGAGAGAATAGTGCGAGATCTTCTTTCTCTTGCTCAGATAACTCAAAAATAGAAATTCGAAACGCACGCCAACTTTCTCGCTTAGCCCCTAAATGCCAAAACAGCTGGCGTTGTTCGCGAGTCGCTTCGGGTCTAAGCATCGAGTAGAAGTACGTTTTGTTTTCATGTTCATGAGTAAACGAGTACAAAACGTTACTGGTGCCTTTCACGCCTTGTTTGATCAAAGAAGCGACGCGTTGCTCGTTAAACAAGGAGCCAAATACTTGTTGATTTCTCTCATCGTGCCAGTACTGCCACAACTTTTGGTTGTTTGGTGTCAGCATCGCTAGCTTGAGTTCGTTACCATCAAAAAACAGTGGTAAGTTGCTCGTGTGTTTGAGTGCAATGTGCTCATAACCGCGTGTGCGTGCACGAATGATTTTATCTTGGTTGTCATGACGTGCGCGTTTGGCGGCACTGTTTAATGCTTCGTCGATGACGCGCGCAACGACATTGGTTTCCGTTAGACGAATGGTTCGTAGATAGCGCACGGCATCATTTTCATAGCAATCGTCCACGGCCAATACTCGATACGACAGTGGCTTTTCGATGCCCGCGACTTGCGACTTGCCTGCAAACTCGGTAAATGAAACTTGAATGATTTCACCAAGGTTGTATTTAAATGCGCTCGGGACTTTAAATTTTGCCCCAGAGCTCGACAAATCGATGCTTAATCCATGAAGGATTTGCCCTTTGGCGCGGCGAATTTCTACCTGCGACTGAACCTTCAGCCGCTTTTCTTGGCGTTTTAAGTCGTAACCGAGGTGAACCGGTTCTGCGAGAAAGGGGCTTTTAGGATCGGTTAATGAATGAGACTTTTCCTGCGTGGCGAGCTTGCTCATCACACGAAAGTTATTGCGCGTGTTGACCAGTGCTTCCCACATGCCTTCGGTGTAGGTGCCAAACTTCTTAATGTTCTTGTGATAAGCATTAAAAGCGACATCGTCCAACCAATGCGAAATGCCATCTAAAACATATTCACGACATTCGCCTTTGACGCGACCACGTAAATCAATGCTCTTCTTACATGGTGCCATAAGACGGTTCAGTTCCATCTTCACTAAGATTTTGGCCGACGGCGGCTCTTCCTCGGTCAATTGACCAAGGACAAAATCAAAGTCTTCAGAACCATAAACGGGAATGAGTCTTTCAGCGAGCGAGAGAATTTCAGA
>JABXIW010000116.1 GCA_013372875.1 Gammaproteobacteria bacterium
GATTTCTAATGGTTGGTTTTACGGCAATTCTTAACACTACTACCAGCAAACTCAAATAGATCAATCAAAGCTGCCATTGAGGCATATTTTAAAACCGAACTGGCGCTTTGATTAACCTTAGGCTTAGCGTGATAAGCTAAGCCAATACCAGCTTCTTGCAACATGGCTAAATCATTGGCACCGTCACCAATAGCCATGCACTGTGATGAATCAATCGCTAGCTCCGAAGCCCACTCGGTCAGGGCTTTGGCTTTTTCTTCGGCGTTGATGATAGTCCCAACAACTTCACCAGTTAGCTTGCCACTTTCTATCGCCAACTGATTCGCACGGATAAAGCTAAAATCGATTGTTTGTTGTAAGGCTTGAGCAAAAGGTACAAAGCCACCCGAGGCAATAGCAACTTGCGAGCCTTGTTTTATCAAGTATTGGCACCATGCTTCTACCCCAGGGTTAAACACCAGTTCAGCAGCCAACTGCTGGATAACAGCCTGCTCTAAACCTTTTAAATGCTTAACTCTTTGCCTTAAACTCTGGTTGAAATCCAACTGACCTTGCATCGCTAGTTCCGTAACTTGTGATACTTCTGCTTTTTTATCGGCAAACTGTGCCAATTCATCAATAACTTCGATTGGGATCAAAGTCGAATCCATATCAAAAACTACCAGCTTAGGTGGCTTCAGTTCCAATTCGGAAAAAACATAATCACACTGCCAATTATCCAGCTGACTTCGGATATTGAGTAACTCAACCTCATCAATTTTAACTAGCGCCAACCCTTTGCAAAATTCAGGTTCGTTTTTTGTTTTTGCTAAGACTTTTCCAACCAATTGCCCCAACCTAGCTTCAAACTCGGCAGTTTCCAATTGTGAATTAATGATATAAAGATAAGCCATGATAATTAGTACTAAGGGTGCTCAATTGCTTGCAACTTGTGCTATATTATTGAAAAAATTAAGGAATATTGCCAGTGAAGTTACCATCAAAAGTATCTCAATGGTTTCGAGCAATCCCAACAGTAAAATTTTTATTTCTCTTGGCTTTATTCCTATTTGCCAACACTTTTTTTAATCAGCAATATCTATTGCAGTTAAGTTCCAACTCACAAAACAACCAACATTCGCAACTCATCGCCTTTATTATCGCCAGTGGTAAACACCAAATATTGCCTTTAGTTAAAAGCGACAAATTAGAAGATATCGAAGTGATTATGCAGCAACAACTTGAACATCCAGTTGTTTATCAAGTTGCTCTATACAAAGCAGATGGCAGTTTGCTTAATAGCCTTACCAAGCCAAACCCTGCCAGTAGCAAATTACTTAACAAAGTTAGTCACTTAACCCAAGACAATCAAAACTTCGGCTACTTGGTTTATCAGTTTCAATCCATGACTAACAATACCACTCAAAATTATTATTGGCTTTACTCTATTGCTTCAGGGCTCTGGTTTTTGGGTTGCCTTTTAATGTGGCTTAGCAGGGAAAGTAAGGCAAAAACTTTAGTTTCAGCTGCCAACCATAAAAAAGAATTTAGCTATAAAAAAGAACTGCAGCAATTGTTAAAGCGTAGCCAAGCTCAGCTCAACAGTGATTCAGATAATTTGCTCATTATCCATACCGATTGGGATGCGCACGCAAAAGACAAACGCAAGCCCTTACTGTCATTGCTTAATCGGTGGACCATGCATAACCATAGTCATCTAGTGTCTTTCGACAATGATTTATTGGTTTTGGGACTACAAAAAGAGTTAAATTTGGATACATTTAAGAAGATTCAAATTTTAGAAATCTGCTTTAAGCAACTTGGGATCAACCCAACTTTACTTGTGCATGATCAACAATTCGGTAAAGCGATTTATCAGCACTTTTTCGGTATCGTCGAAAATGGCGTTTGGCTTGAGTCTAATCAACAAATAAAATCCATTGCAGAGGACACTATAAGCATTCAAGAAGATATTGAAATTGAAGTAGAATCCTTTGGCATAATTCACTTGAGTAAGCTCAAGCCATTAAAAGCGGAAGACGCTACTGCTATCGAGCGTCAAGCGCGCTTTTTCTTAAACTAGTCTTTATCTTCCACCTGCATCGAGTCTACGCGCTGGAAGCCTCTTGGTAACTTACTGCCACGACGCCCGCGCTCACCACGATAATGCTCCAAATCTTTTGGCTTCAAGGTTAAATGGCGCTTACCCGAATAAATCACCAATGAATCATCTTCAGAAACTACCGAAACCGCGACCACAAATTCTTCGCGTAGCTTTAAGCGCGCAGTTGGGATGCTGATAATTTTATTACCCTTACCTTTGGCAAGCTCAGGCAAATCTTTTAATGGGAACACCAGCATACGCCCTTCATTGGATACTGAAACACAATATTGTGAATCGTAATCCGTTACTCTACGCGGCTTTAATACTTTAGCCCCCGATGGCAATGATAAAAATGCTTTACCATTTTTAGTTTTAGTTACCAAATCGGCAAACTTTCCGACAAAACCATAGCCCGCATCAGATGCAAACAAGAACTTCTGTTCATCCTCGCCCATAATGGTTGCTAAAAATTCAGCTCCCGCCACAGGATTGACTCGCCCAGTCACCGGCTCGCCGAGTCCTCGTGCGGAAGGTAATGTACTGGCCAATAATGAGAAAGTCCTACCGGTTGAATCTAAGAAAACTGCATACTGATTAGACTTACCTTTACTTGAATCAAGATAAGCATCACCAGAACGATAATTCATGCCTGCTGCATCAATATCATGGCCTTTGGCACAACGCACCCAGCCTTTCTCCGATAAAACCACGGTCACAGGCTCGGTAGGCATCAAATCAGTTTCCGACAGAGCTTTAGCTTCTTCGCGCTCGACAATTTTCGAGCGACGTTCATCACCAAACTCTTCCATCGCCTCTTTGATTTCATTCTTAATCAAAGTTTTCATCCGAGCTTTTGAGCCCAGTGTTAGCTGCAAATAATCCGCTTCGTCTTCTAACTCTTCTTGCTCAGCTCGGATCTTCATTTCTTCCAGCTTGGCTAAATGACGAAGTTTTAATTCTAAGATAGCCTCGGCTTGGCGGTCGCTGATACCAAAGCGCTCCATCAATTTTGGTTTTGGCTTATCTTCTGTACGAATAATCTGGATCACTTCATCGATATTTAAGAAAGCTATCAATAAGCCATCTAAAATATGCAAACGATCCATCACTTTATCGAGACGGTACTGCAAGCGACGACGCACCGTTTCATGACGATAATCAAGCCACTCTTTTAAGAAGACTCGCAAATTTTTCACTTGCGGACGCCCATCGATACCAATCACGTTCATATTGACGCGATAAGTACGCTCTAAATCAGTAGTGGCAAATAAATGGCGTGTTAACTCATCAATATCCACCCGATTTGAACGTGGAACTATGACTAATCGTGTAGGATTTTCGTGGTCCGATTCGTCGCGCAAGTCTGAAACCATCGGTAGCTTTTTGGCCTGCATTTGTGCGGCAATTTGCTCTAATACTTTGGCGCCAGAAACTTGATGAGGTAATGCAGTGACTACGACTTCACCATCTTCCATCTCGAATTTTGCGCGCATCCGAATTGAGCCACGACCTTTTTCGTAAATTTCTTGGATCTCGGCAGTAGGGGTAATAATCTCCGCATCCGTTGGAAAATCTGGTCCTTGAATATGTTCCATCAGTTCTGGAATGGTCGCTTTTGGGCTTTCCAACAAATGAATACAAGCATTGGCCACTTCAGTTAAATTGTGTGGCGGAATATCCGTTGCCATCCCTACCGCGATACCCGTGGTGCCGTTTAATAATAGATTTGGCAAACGCGCAGGTAACACCTTCGGCTCTTGCATAGTGCCGTCAAAATTCGGCACCCAATCGACTGTCCCTTGATTGACTTCTGTCAATAATACTTCGGAATACTTTGCCAGACGCGACTCGGTATAACGCATCGCCGC
>JABXIW010000487.1 GCA_013372875.1 Gammaproteobacteria bacterium
ACAAATCGATGGTGAAATACCACGGCGAGTACCTTATCTTCCCTGCAAACGAAGGTAACCAATTGGCTGAGATTCCTTTGAGCTTCCAAGCTTAATCAACTTCTCACAGCAGTAGAATTGAAATACGAAAGCATCAGGCGCTTGAAACGTCTGATGCTTTTTTTGTTACGTCACATTGTGCTTAAAAGCGATATTTCCAATAGACGCCGCCATACAGACCTTCATAGCTTTGCAAAACGTCGCCCATCGTTCCGGTTTCGTTGTTAAACAAGTAATCCTCTTCTGAGTAGTCTTCATAACGAAGGTTAAGCTGCACGTTTTGATTTTCAGATACTTCATAGTCAGCGATGACTTCAAATCGATACGAGCTCGCCTCGTTATCAGGATATTGGTAACCACCAGATGTGGTCGAAGATTTACTGTCCGCTTGGCTGTAGCTGTAATCAAATGAGACAGAAAGTTTGTCGTCCAGCAGTCGCTCTTTACTCACACCAAAACCAATGGTTGTGATGTCATCTTTGAGCTTGGTGGTGTAGCGATTCCAGCCGACAACGTCAGAGTTTGCTTGTTGTTGCTCGGAGCGGATGATCTGTTGATTGTAAAAAACATGCCCGCTTAATCCGTCGAGTAAATTGAAGTTGAGGCTGAGGTCGTAGCCGTAATCTTCCCCTTCGCTTAAACCAATATCGGGTTTTGCATAGTCATCATTTCCGTACCAAAGTTCTGCAAGTAGCTGGACATCGTCTGTCATGTCATAACTGCCGTCGCCACGGAGCTCAATCCTCTCTTTGTCGGCTAAATAGTATTGGCGCAAATTAGGCGAGTCGCTGCTGTCGTCCTGCCAATCAGAGCCATCGCGGAAAGAGTAGGAGACTTTACCGCCTAATTGCCACGGACTGTTTGGTCTGTACTGAGCACCAACAAAAACGCGTTGTTCATCGGTACGTTTTCGGTCGGCATAGCTTCGCTCGTCTTGTTTGAAGTGATAACCCGCATTCACCTTCACATCAGACGCAACACGATGCGTTAACGTTGTTTCCAGTTTGGTTTTGGTGTGGTCGTATTTTTCTCTTGTAGATCCGATGATGGTGTTTCTATCGGAGTTATCGTCTTTGTCTGAATAGTCTGCAGAAATGGCGAAAGCTGTGTCTCGCGAAAGCTTGTTGTGGTAATCCGCGCTCATTTGCCAAGTGTTGGTTTCGCCATGGAATGTATTGGAGTTAACGGGGGACTGCGGAAACGGATTTAACCCGCCTTCAGAAGACGTCTGTGACCAAAGTAAGCGGCCACTGAACGTTTGTTGATTCAACCGATAATTCCCTGTGACAGCAAATTGGTGAAAGTCGTTGTCAGGCTCATACGCGATGTGGTTGGCGTAAGGGTTGGTAATGCCGCCGTAATAGAGTGCGGACTTGTCATTGCGGAAAAACGAGCCGCGATACGCAATATCCACCAGCCACAAATCTTCAATGTAGCTCACTCCTACTTGAGTATTTAAGGTTTCATGATCGACGGCTTTGGGTATGAATCCCGGCGCGTTGGCGTAACCCGGAATGGTCGATGAATAGAGCGACGTTGTGCCTTCTTTACGTTCGTGCTTCATGGAGGCATATGGCTTCCATGGCGTATGTGGTGTGTACTTGAGTTCTAACTTAAACGTCTCTCGCGTCACTGAGTTTTCATATTTCGATAGGTCACCACTAACGAGTGCATCTTCTCTTGGATGATACGCACTGAGTGAGGACTGATTCCAGAAATACGGAGTTTCACTGTAACTGCCGAGGATACGTAATCCGTCGTACTGGCCCATTTCCCACTGCAGTAAGAAGCGTTGCAAACCAAGATCTTCGACGACGATTCGATTGTAGAATCCCTCGTCTTCATATTGTTCGATATCGGCGTTTAGGCTAGCGTTAAAGTGTTTATTGTCAGAGTTTGTACCGTAAACGGGCGGATTCCAATTATAGAATCGAGAGGAACCGTCGTTGTTAAGGTAACCGACGCCCGCGCTGACTTCTCCACTCCATGTGCCGTCGCTGCTGCATTCACTGCACTGCCAGCGGCTAGTGTCGGCTGGTTGAGAACGTTGTAACGAATAATCGTTGGCGTGCGCTTGCACAGCAAAAGCAAGGGAAATAGCGATGCACAGTTGAGATAGTTTCATGCTTCCCTCCTAATAACTTAATGTTTGACCACGTGGGTGGTTAGAGCCATGCACTTGATTGTGGCAGTTTAAACAACTTCCGCCACGCACTCTCAAGTCGTTTTCAGGAATGGCTACGTTTGCATGTGGCACACGGTGACATTCCTGACATAGCATTGGCAGCCGTTTATTGAGCAGGGCTTTGTTCACTGAACCATGAGGTGTGTGGCAGGATGTGCAATCTTCAGTTACCGGCTCATGCTCCCATAAGAATGGGCCGCGTTTTTCCGCATGACACTCGTAACAAGCGTTATTGACGGTTGACCAGTTCAGGCTCGCTTCATTAAATGTCTGATGTGGATTGTGGCAGCTAGAACAAGTCATGACGCCGTCAATGATAGGATGACGACTGCGTTTGTGGATATCCGATTTGGTGCGGGAGTGACAATCGGTGCATTTGTCTGCTTGCATTTCGGCAACCATCATCGGATCGTCTTTTTGATGCAGTTGGTGACAGCTTGCACAAGACAGCCCTTCAAAAGCGTGCTCGCTACTATGCCAAGTCGAGCGTTTCGCATCTTGGTGACAAGATAAACACACGCTGTTTTGCTTTTCGGCCGGAACAGGGGAGTTTGGCCCAAAAGTGATCATCGGTTCACGAACTTGTCCTTTTCGTGGATTGCGCTCGTGATTGTTTACTGGGCCATGGCATGCTTCACACTGTTTATCATTCATTGGCCCATGCAGGTTTGCGGACTTGCCATGAATGTTGTCGAAAATACCCGTAGCGGGTTTGTCTGATGTATCGTCATGGCAACGAAGGCAGCCATCTGGTCCGCGGCGTGAATATTTTCCCTCGGAAAACTTGGTGTCTAATATGGTTTCAATTTCTTCTTGAGTTAACGTCGCCGCTTCGGGTTCTGGCTTGGCGACATCTTCCGAACTGACGGTGAAGATGACGCCTAACCCAAGTATCCCAGCTACCAACCACCGCAGAAACATTGCTTTCATAGCTCTTCCTTTTCTTATCCTTAATTGTCAAAGCATTGTGTTCAATGACGAATTCAACGGTAGTCGTATACCTTGTGAACCTTATCTACCCCTTGTGACTGACCAATAGCATGGCAAGTCGCACATTGTTCGGTGCCCATGGCTTGTGCTGCTGTGTCTGCTCCAAATACCGCGCCGTGATTCAGCATATGGTTCAGAGGCGCATCTCCTGCCACAGTATCCGGGTCAGCATTAGCTAAAGATGACTCTAAGTGACACGCGCCACAGGCGACTAATGCAGGACTAAAGTATTTACCACTCGCAAGAGAAGGGCGCGTATTTTGTTGGCTAGGTAAGTTGTATTGAGCATTGGTATGGCAGGCCTCACAGTTGTTGACTGCGCCAGGGAAAGGCGCTTCACCGCTATGAGCGGAGCCAAAGGCATGGAATGAGTGCACGTGGTACTTTAGATCAGCCGCCATTCCAGGATAAAACGCAGAACGTTCAGAGTTATGGCAATTTTTACATTGTTGGAAGTCGGTGGCGGCATGTGGATGCTCACCGAGCTTATGGATAGTCAGCTCTTTGTGACAATCGTTACACGATGAAATGTCCGCGCCCACTGGCAGTTTGTGTTGCTTGTTGATACCAGACACATCAAACGAGCCGGATGCGTTATTGGCGGCAATGACGAAAGGCGATTTGATAAGATCGATGCCTTCAAACGTGACGCATTCGGCGAGCTCGCCATCTCTACGGTCGGCGCAAAGTGGCATGTCGGCAATGTTAACCGTCAACGTAGAGTTGGAGATTGGCTTAATCGCAGCGTCAGTGAAGTCTTTATGACACAAGAATAAGCCTTCTCCTTGAGCCTCACAGCCGTCACCGAGTGCGCCATCATCGGCGACGTTGAGACTGTTGTTTGCGACCATCGGGCCTTGGCCGTTATCCCAGTTCAGCAACAAATTGAGGTGCCCATGTTCATTAATGAAAGGGGTCAGTTCGTTGATGGATCCAATACCTGTGCCCGCTTTCGACACTCTTAGTTCAACCTCAAACTGGTCATCAATAAATCGCGCGTTTTCAACGTTGATTTCGAGCGAATCACGCGCTTTTTCAAGATTCTCTAAACGCATTACGTGAACCGTTTTAGCACTTCGGCTTGCGTCTTGGCCGATGATTGGATCGCCATTGTCATCTCGGTCATAAGGTCGGTGACAGCCAGAGCAGGAGTTTTGTGGCTCGCCGTTTCTTACCCAAGCCGTACCGATTTGGTTATCATGCGCGCCTCTGTCTCGGTACAAGTGACAGGTTTCACAGGCAACTTGGCTTGGGTGTTCAAACCAATTGTTGGCGTCTGATGCTTTCGCGACATCGGTTGAATGGCAGGTTGTACAGTTGCGGGCATCTTGCGGGAAAGGGTTGCCTTCAATGACTAAACCATTGATGTCGGTAACGAGCACGTCATTCTCGTCGACAGGCTGTTTGTAAGTATCGGTGTTATTTCTGTCGCTACCTAATTTGAAAACATTACCGTGGTATTGATGAACAACGGCAGCGAGAGGGCGTCTGGCTGGCGCAGCGCCAGGATTACTGTCATTGTGGCAAGCGGTACAAACGGCAATGTTGTTATCAATTGAGCGATAGCCCGGTCCATGATGAAGCGGTTCGCCCATATGGCAGTTTTCACACGTGCCAGTTTCAATCACATTGCGGGAGACCACTGCATCTGAACTTTCTTGCGGCACCCATTCAAACACGTAGGTAAAACCGTTGCCTTGCTCGCCATACGCCATGACGATTCGGTGGAGTTTATCCGCATCCCAAGCGATAAAACCGTTGTTGCTAGAAGAGTCGGCAGTATAAGGATCGGACACTTTTAAAACGTCAGGAATGGCAAACGTGTAGCGATACCCTTCGTCTGTTTTTACTAGTGTTCCATCCCAAACACTCTCCATGCTGGCACGGTTATTTGCGGTGTTACTTGAGTGATGGAAACTCTTCCAATAGGTATTGCCATGACGCCCATTGAAGGCAAAGGCTGGATCGCTCGAATTTTGTGTATCGACACGAGAGGGCATTGCTTTAAGAAGTGCGATGCGAAAATCTTTCGTTTCGTCTAGCTCATGAGATCTGCCACTGCCGTCTTTGACGGTAAAATCGACCACCAGTTTGGTTTCTCCGGTTTCTTGAGTGACCAATGATGGCTCGGAAACACTGACCTCGAAATCACCAAGTGCAGGTGGTGGTGTATTTTGATCGTTTTTGCTGTCTGGACCACATCCGGTGAGCAGTAAAATAAAAAATATTAATGTAGCGATCGACTTTAAACCGTTCATAGTCCCTCTCGATTCGTCCTAAAGTAAGTGGGAATGCGTTGGAATGGTTAAATATTTCAATAAACAATTGATTGAAATATTAATTTTGTATTCAAGCCAAAAGCAAAATATCCATATTTACATCGCTTGAATAAATCGAAATACATGGCTTGTAAGAGTATAGACGCAATATGAAATATTATTAAAATAAACCGCTTTTTCTACGCGTGAATTTTGGGTTTTAAATTATTGTGTTTTTAAATCAATTGTTTGCATTGAAGTTTGTTGTTCTTGAAGAGGTCGGTGCAGAAAAAGTAAGGGTATTGAACTACGCTACTTTAAATGGTTGACGGCTTAATATTTTTATCTTGGATATCGTTGGTTTTAAGTCGCGTTTATAAAGTGATTTTCTTATCGTTTATTCGCTGTCTGGTTTTGATTAACAAAGATAATTACTACGGAGTCAGTCTAATATGCACCAACTAATTAAATTATCTCTAAAATTTTCCTCGATGTTAGCCATTAGCTCAGTTTTGGTCTCCCACAGTTTAGCGTCACCAAGTGAGCTAATTTCACAACATGAATGTGAAGCTTGTCATGGGCCAAACGGTGTTAGCTCAGAAACGAATATTCCGACCATCGCAGGGATTCCCGAGTTCAACTTTTTCGACCAGATGTTGCGTTACCTTGAAGGCAGACCCTCAGCTTCGGTTAATCACGTATACGGAGACACGAGCCAAAAAGGCGACATGGTGACGATAGTCAAATCTTTATCTGAAGCGCAGATTGAAGAGTTAGCAAAACATTATGCTGGGCTTGAGTTTGTGCCTGCTAAGCAGTCTTTTGATCAAGCGTTAGCGATGAAAGGTAAGGCTATCCACGCGAAAAGCTGCGAGAACTGTCATTCGGATGGTGGCAGTAACGCTCTGGATGAAGCTTCGATTTTAGCTGGTCAGCAGAAGGGCTATCTCGCCACTACGTTGCAACAGTTTAAGCAAGGCAAACGCTCCGTTGATAAAAAAATGGATGAGGCGTTCAAAGGACTTAGTTCCGATGATTTAAACGCGCTCGTAGAATACTATGCGAGTTACCGCTAGCGCTGCTTTGGGATGAACACCAATGAGTTTATGGCGTAAACCAAACAGAAAATGGATGCTCGGCATACCAATTGGTGGCTTATTGGCGTTTATCCTTGGTGGTGCGGCAATCAGTGTTTTTCACTTTGGTATGGATTACACCAATAGCAACGAGTTTTGTTACAGTTGCCATATTGGGATGGATACGATAGTTGAGGAGTACCAAGCATCCCCACACTTCAAAAATGCTCAGGGTGTGGTTGCCGCTACGTGCAGTGATTGCCATGTCCCTAGGGAGTTTTTTGCTAAAATCGCGTTGAAAATAGGCGCTACAGCCGACATCTATCACAAACTGACTGGTGACATTACACTTGAGAACTTCGAGGCGGAGCATCGCCCGAGGTTGGCTGCTGAAGTCACACAGCAGTTTATCGAGAATAAATCAAAACAGTGTCGATATTGCCATTCCGTTGACAAGATGGATTTCGAAGCGCAAGGACGAACCGTTGCGCGTCGACATCAGATGATGGAAAGTCGAGAGCAATCGTGCATTGATTGCCATGCGGGGATTGCTCATCACCTGCCTATTTCTCTAGATTCTCCAGAGACTGTTCCTCCTGAGGAGTAATACTGATACTTTCGGCTTCTTTCGCGATGGCTTTGACCATGCCTTTGAATATGAATAGATGGGCTGGCATCATGGCAAACCAGTAAAGCAGCCCGAGAAATCCCTGTGGGTGCCACCAAGCGGTGATATCCAGTTCTCGTTCATCACCATGGTCTTTGATGGTAATTTCTAAACGTCCAAGCCCTGGGCCTTTCATCCCAAAAAACAGGGAGAGGAACTGATTTTCCTCGCAGCGAATCACTTTCCAAGAGTCTATATAATCGCCGACTTTGAGCTCCGGCCCCGGAGGAGAAACGCGAATCGGTTTCCCGCCACCAAAAAAGATGTCGAGCCATTCACGTGTGCGCCACAAAATGTTGGCAAAGTAATAGCCTTTTTC
>JABXIW010000120.1 GCA_013372875.1 Gammaproteobacteria bacterium
TGCACCCCGACCAATGTGACGGTTCGTGTGTGTTTTATTTAAGTAAATCAATGATTTACAGTTCATCGAGTAAGAAACCATAAATCAATGATTTAGAGCTATCTCAATCTCGGCGCGCATTAAACCATTTCTTAACCGCTTAAACAAGCCCAAAGCCTTTATTTTATTGGGCTTGGACACGTCTTAATATTGTACTTTGTTGTACTTTGGAAGCCATTTGAACAAATATTGCACAGTCTTTAACCGCTCGGTATAGTGATTATCAATTAATCAAGGAGGATTTATGCACATTCGATACCTAAAAATCATGTTCGCCACCATCACTGGCTTTATGGCTTTGATTTATGTCGGGCAAAACTTCGCTAATATCGATGCGGCTCACCAAGCCATTGTCTATGTGATGAGCGGCTCTGATCACAGCGTTTACCCTAATTCTTTCGGCCCTAAATTCGAGCAAGCTGCTATGGGCTGGATAGCCTTAATCATTATCTACTCGCTAGAAGTATTGGCTGGAGTTCTTTTACTCAAAGGCGTTTGGGATATGTGGCGCAACCGCACAGCCAACTCAGCCAGTTTTGAACAGTCTAAAAAATGGGCCATGATTGGCAGCGGCGTTGGGGTTTTGGTCTGGTTTGGCTTATTTGGCGTGATTGGCGCAGCTTTTTTCCAAATGTGGCAAACCCAAATCGGAACCGGCTCAATGAATGGCGCTTTTCAATACTTTGTTTCCTGCGCCTTAACATTAATATTCTTAAATCAAAAGGATGATTAATGTTACTCCGTAGAATCACTCAGCACATCAAAGACCAAAACTGGTTTGCAGTTTTTATCGACTTTTTAATTGTGGTGGTCGGTGTTTTTATTGGTATCCAGGTAGCGAATTGGAATGACGCTCTTTCGAAAAAAGCTCAAGAAAAAGCCATTATTGAGCAATTAGATGACGAATTTACAGAAATTGAAAACGCACTCAATAAACAAATAAAAGTAAGAAAGGGATATATTGACGATCTTGGCTTATTCGTCGCAGCTATAGAAAATAACGACATATCAACTGATGACAAAGTAATAAAACGAGCAATTCATGCCTCACGCTCAACGGGCAGATTGCCAGTAAAGTCGGCGGCATTTCTTCAACTCAGATCCAGTGGTCAATTAGCAAGACTGAGCAGTAATGAGCTACAAAAGGCTTTAACCAGCTACCACTCACTGCTGGAAAGGGATGGTTATATATTTGATTTGTTAATTGAATTGGTTAATGAACAATGGACTGCAAACCCTTATGTTGATTATAACGCCAATGCCAACAAACGAAGCCTCGGAGCATCTGTTGATATGGCGGTTATAGATAAAGATGGCTCGCACCTTAATACAATTCGCAGTTACGATTTTGAGGGACTACGCCAATTTGAAACTAAATATGAAACCATCTTGCAGCTGCATAAATTTTTGCTAAATACCGATGAAAAACAACTCATGAATGTAAATAAAATACGAACCATCATTTTGCAAAGGAAGCACTAATGCTACTTCGCCGAATCACTCAGCACATCAAAAACCAAAACTGGTTTGCCGTATTTATTGACTTTGTCATTGTTGTTGTCGGTGTATTTATCGGTATTCAAGTGGCGAATTGGAATGAAGAACGGGCTGATCGGGTTTTGGAAGCCCAATTTCTAAAAAGACTTTATGAAGACACTGAGCGCTCCAATGAGCTTGTTGGCACACTGCTTGGTCGACACAGTTCTCGCTTTGGCGCATTAGCTTCTGGTGTGGGGAAGCTTGAAGCTGACAAACCGCAACCTCTTACAGATGAAGAGTGCACTGCAATAGCAGCATCGGCCTTTCCCTCTAATACCCTCCCCTCACTGCCAAGTGTTGAAGAGTTAAGGGCAACCAACGGGTTAGGCTTGATACAAGATACTGAAGTACTTAGCTTACTTTCTAATATTTCTCAGACCAAAAACCTCATCGACGAAGGGGTGGTACAAACAGGGCGTTATATTATCGATCCCGTCGTAAACTTTTCCCAATACATAAAATTAACTCACTATTATGACGATAACGAGGAAGTTCGGGTAAAAGCCACGTGCGATCATATGGGAATGCGTACGGATCAAGAGTTTATTAACGTTATAACCGTCAATTTAGACTATCAAGACCTGATGACTCGACGTATTTTGAGTGTTGAGACTGCATTTTCCGAATTACAAGAAAGGCTAAAAGAATTGGTTAATCCTAATATGGAAAGAGATTCGCAATGATTAAATTGATATGTCCAAAGATACTTCGAGGATAAGAATAATGCTACTTCGCCGTATCACTCAGCACATCAAAAACCAAAACTGGTTTGCCGTATTTATTGACTTTGTCATTGTTGTTGTCGGTGTTTTTATCGGTATCCAAGTGGCGAATTGGAATGAAAGGATAAACGATAAGAAGCGAGCAGAGAATTATAAAGTACGGCTTATTGAGGAAATGACTAACAATCGAAATACCCTTTTCGCCCGACAAGATAGTTTCGCTCAGCAGATTGAATATGGACTGGCGGCGATGGAACATTCACAAATGCCAATAAGTGATGAGGCTGCCTGGTCAATTATTCGTGATTTTTTCCAAATCAGTCATGTCTTTACTATCACCATTCAAAGGGGTACCTATGATGAAATTATTAACTCTGGCGATTTAGCTCTTTTAGAAGATCAAAATTTAGTTAATAACTTGAGTGATTTTTATTCTTTTTCAGGCTTCTCATCGATTCAAATCATACCCCGCTATCGTGAAAATGTCCGACGAATCATACCTTTTGAGCTACAGAAGTATTTCCAAACTCAGTGCTACAAAGTAACCATTCCTGATACACATGAACTTATAAGGTGTCCTCCTCCGAAAGAACATGGCGACTTGATAAATCTTGCCAAAACTCTGCAATCTAACAATGAGCTTAAAGCTGATCTTCGATATATGCTCAGCTATGCAGGCGTTTCAAGCAATATTGCAGGCAACCTCAACAATAGGGCTGAAGCTATTTTAGACATATTATCTGGCGATAAAAATGTTAAGGATAAATAGATGCTATTAAGACGAGTTACCCAACACATTAAAGAGCAAAACTGGTTTGAGATATTTATTCACTTGTAACAAATTAAAAAGCCCCCACTCATACCTTTATTCTTAGGGTTGCGGTATATTAGCAACTATTCGCAAAACAGAGGGTTTAGGCCCTCAAAATGAACTAACACATGCTTGATTTTCTTAAAAAAGTACTTAAAAACCAGCCAAGCGACTGGTTGAGGCTAACTACGCATAGACTTGATATTTATAATGAAGAATTGGCTAAAACTCAGTTTTTAGAGCAGTTTGAAGCTTTATATACCAATGGTTCTGAAAGCAAATCTGAATTATCCAATCTGGCGACAGCTTATGACTATATTCGTTTGGGACATCCCTTATCGTCGGTACTGGAATGGGCTATTGCCAAACAAAACAGCCTTCCAGCGCAGAACCTGATCAGCTTTGCCTCACAAACCATGCCAATTTTGGCAATTTTGCGAAAGAACTTATTATCCAACACTAAAACTCAAATTTGTTATGCCGGCTCGCTGCCTGAACATTTTGATGCAGAGCTCATCAAGTCGGTTTATGGCTATAGTTTTGAACTAAACAAATTAGCCAATCACGAAAGTATCCCAGCTTTTGATGGTTCTAAGGTTTTTGTTTCTGAAAAAGCTAATATTGGTGAGTTTGTAGTGCATGAAAATGCAGATTTTATTATCAATACTCATAAAGATTTAGGTAGTATTGTTTTAGTCAGCGATCCTAATGCTCACGATTATGTATCGGAAATTCAGCATGTTCGCCGTCGCGAATCCATTGCCATGACGCCAGCAGACTGTAATGCGGTACTCCATCAATTAGCAGCTTTGCCCTTCTCCAGTTCGCAGTTTGAGCATGAACAAAATAAAACTTCTGTGAACAAGACCATTCAGTCTATATCAGGCGTTGATACAAACGCATTAATAGCCTCTAGCGGCTTATCCATTCAATATGCGATATTGATGGGCTTAATACACGATGCGCTGGAAGCTCATCCCAACAAAGCGATTAAAATTATTGTGCCGCCAAACTGTTATGGCGGAACTAACGACCAAGCGCGTCGTGTCGCGGCTTGTTCAGATAATGTGGAAGTTTTGGATCTGCCGGTGGATGGTGGTAATGACATGGTGCAAGGCGTTGAGCAAATTTTAGCTCAAGTTGCCGAACAAGATGCAGTGCCGCTGATTATTGCGGAAATCCCCACCAATCCAAGAGTGGAAGTTCCAGATCTTGAAAAACTTAATCACGCTTTAACTCAAGAGCGACAAACACCTAATGGCGAAATTGCCATTGAGCCTGTGTTTATTCTAGACCAAACTTTCTGCCCGAATGTGCAATTTTTAAGTGACGATGCCGTTTTATCTAATGTAAAAACAATCGCATACATTAGCGGCTCGAAATTTCCTAGCGGTGGCAAATGTATCGCAGGTTATTGTGTAGCTAATACAAAGGCTGAATATTTAATGCCGAAGATTGATCTGCACTTAACGCTCTGTGATAACCAAGCAACACCATTGCAAATGCAAATTCTAGCCGAGCAGATGCCGTCCATGAATCAACGCATTGCCGATGCTTATCGAAACACCCGTGAATTTGTTAGTTTTATTGAAGAAAAGTTACCAACAGCCAAAATTAATTTTGTCTCAGAAGAGCTTGCGAACCAAGGCTTTACACCTTCAGTATTTTCATTGGACTTACCGACTAAGGGCGATACTCCAGAAGACCGCGAAGAATACAAAAGAGCTTTAAATCTCAAGCTGATCAATATGATGATTAATGAGATCCCCGAAGAAAGTAAATACTGCGTGAGCTATGGCCAACTAAAAGGTTGTTACTGGACCATTCCAGCAACTTCGACTCAAGGCACCACCAAAGAAGCGGACAAGGATTACATTGCTAGGGTCGCCGTTTCTGGTAATTTGGATTTAGAGCGCCACAAGCAAGTTTTTCAGCAGTTTGTGGATAGCTTATAAATAACTTTCTGTAGATTTTTTCTTATAAATCAATGGCTTTTAAGTAAATCAACTAAAGCCATTGATTATTCAATTCCCCCTTAGCTTTCCTCTTAACTCTCACCTCAATTTAATTGTTCATAAATTGCACAGGCAGCAAGCAAAAGGTATAGTGGATTCAAATAGTTACGGATAATTATTGGGGTTGATGGACAGCTTCCTAAAAGAGCTCAAAAGGCGCAATGTATTCCGTGTAGCGGTTGCCTACACGGTTATTGGCTGGCTTTTGATCCAAGTTGCTGACACCTTGACACCAGCACTGCATCTTCCGGAATGGATTGTGTCAGCAATAACCCTTATTTTGATTCTCGGCTTTATTCCGACTATGCTGTTTTCATGGGCGTACGAGATCACCCCCGAAGGGATCAAAAAAGAAAAAGATGTGCAGCGCTCGGAGTCGATTACCGCCGAAACTGCAAAAAAGTTAGACATCATTACATTGGTTGCAGTGTCAGGTTTAGCGGCACTTATTATTTACTCTAGGATTTCCCCAGTTAAACAAGAATCTTTGCCAGAAAAGCAGATAATCAATAAGCAAGAATTAACAAAAGCATCTATCACCAATAACTCCAAAAAAGCCTCGATTGCTGTGCTTCCCTTTAAAGACTTATCTCCCGGGAGTGATCAGGCCTATTTTTCAGATGGACTCGCAGAAGAAATTTTAAACGCATTGAGTAAGGTTAATGAGCTGACGGTCGCTTCAAGGACATCCTCTTTTAGCTTTAAGGGACATGAAGCAATGGGTATACCCGTTATTGCAGAAAGACTCAATGTACAACATATATTGGAAGGTTCTGTTCGACGCTCGGGCAATCAGATCCGCATTACCGTTCAGCTAGTAGATGCTGAGCAAGATCAGCAAATTTGGTCGCAAACTTTTGATAAAGAATTAACCGTTAGTAATTTATTTGCTATTCAAGATGAAGTAGCAAATGCCACTGTGGCGCAATTAGGAATTTCCTTTAATACAGATTCTAAAATTAATATTAAAGCAGATACTAAAAACCTTGATGCTTACTCAGCTTATTTAAAAGCTCAGCAGATGTTTATAAATAGAAGGATGACCAGTGAAATAGTAGCACTAGCCAATAAAATTACAGACTTAGATCCAAAATTTGCACGAGGGTTAGCGTTGTCTGCTGCTATCCACTTTGTTGCTCCTGACTATCCAGCATTTCACCATTCCAATGAGAACCTGCGCGAAAAATCCAAACGATTAGCCTTAGATTCCTTGGCTATAGATTCTAACCAGTCTCTGCCTTACGCCATATTAGCAGGCAACGAATTTCGAAATGGCACACCAGACTATGATGCAGCAATAAAACAGTTTGACATTGCCTTATCTATAAACCCAAATGAAACGTCTGCATTGCTTTGGAAAGGAGAGTTACTCTTTGCTTTAGGCTATATTGATCGAGCAGGCGAATTGTATGAGCAATGTTTGGCAATTGACCCAGCTTATGAAAATTGCAAAAGAAAACTTTCCTCGATTCGTTTAGTGCAAGGAAAGGAAGAGGAAGCATTTAAGCTATTCGAGCAAGGCTTTAGTAAAGGTATGGTCTATAATGATCAACTGTTTTTTGAGCCCGCCTATATAGCTCATGGCAATGAGTCAATGGCAAAACTATTAATCACTAATATTGAGTTATCTTTTGGCACGCCACTGCTAATGGATTTAAGATTTCAAGCGTTAAACAATCCAAATTTTAGCTACCGAGAGCATAAACAAGAAATACTGACAATCGTAGAACTAGCGCTCGGTAAGCCGATAGATTTTACGACATTTTTAGGAAATTACAGAGCTTTCGAATTCAGAAATTATGAAGCCATGTTTGCAGAGATAGATATACTAAGACTATTATGGTCTCCGTATCATACAGATTTCAAACAATCGCCGCATTGGAAACGATTAATCAAAGAAGCAGGATATTTTGATTACTGGAAAACCCATGAGTTCCCACCCCAATGTAAACCTGTTGGCGATAATGATTTTGAGTGCTATTAATGAGTAGCTTTTTTCATGAATTAAAAAGGCGCAATGTATTCCGTGTAGCGGTGGCCTACGCGGTTATCGGCTGGCTGTTATTGCAAGTTGCTGACATTCTAACGCCTGCACTGCATCTTCCTGAATGGATTGTGTCGGCAATTACCTTAATTTTAATTCTCGGTTTTATTCCGGTGATGTTGTTTTCATGGGCTTATGAAATTACTCCTGAAGGGATCAAAAAAGAAAAAGAGGTAGTGCGCTCCGAGTCGATTACTAATGAGACCGCTAAAAAGCTCGATATCATTACCCTGATAGCGGTTATGGGTTTAGCTGGTTTAATCATTTGGCAGCAATTTCAGCCAGAAAAGTCCACGCCATTAGAAGTAAGCCAAGCCACTACAAAAACACCTGAAACTAAATCTCAAGCTGAAGCCATACCTTTACACCCGCAAGAAAATTCCATTGCAGTACTTCCTTTTGCCGATATGAGCCCGGACAGTGATCAAGAATACTTTGCTGATGGCATTTCCGAGGAGATTTTAAATGCTTTGGTCAAAGCAACAGGGTTGCGAGTTGCAGGACGCACTTCCTCTTTTTCATTTAAAGGCAAAGACGCCACTATTAAAGATATTGGGGAAGCCTTAAACGTAAATCATGTGTTAGAAGGTTCGGTACGCAAACACAATAATTCGGTGCGCATCACGGTTCAACTCATTCAAGCGGATAATGGCTTTCATTTGTGGTCAGAAACCTACAATGGCTCGCTTGACAATATTTTCGAACTGCAGGATCAAATCTCGCGTCAAGTCACCGAGCAGTTGAAAGTCGTTTTAAACCTGGGTTCTGATGAGCGCTTGGCCAGCAAAATGACCAATAACATTGATGCCTATGATTTTTATTTGCGTGGTAGAGAAAAAGTAGCCAAACGAATTAATGGCAACCTTGAGGCTGGCGTTTTATTGCTCCAGCAAGCTGTAGAACTTGACCCTAATTTTGCAGAAGCGTGGGCAGTATTAGCAGAAGCCGAAATTATCAGCCATGGTTATTTACATCAAACCGCTGAAGAAGCTGTTGCAGCCACAGAAAGAGCGATAACTTATGCCCGCAATTCAATCGCACTAAATGAAAAACTTGCTTTGCCTTATGCGATATTGGGTTTAGCTAATTATGATGACGGTAAAGTTGTGCAAGGCATCAACGAAATGAATCAAGCATTAATTAATGAGCCCAATAACCCCCTGATTTTGCGTTGGTTAGCTGTTATCTATTCCGGCTTGGGGAAAATAGAACTTGCGATGCCACTTTTCGAAAAGGCCTATGAAATAGATCCGTTATCAACCATTAACACTTTTAATATGGGTGCCAACCATTTCAGGCAAGAAAATATCGAAGAGGCCTTACACTTTTTCATGTTAACCGGAAATTTAAGAAACTTCGACATGCCAGAGATTAGCGACATTTATGAGTATATCGGAGAAACGGAAAAAGCGCGCGATTGGTCTCGAAAATCTATAGATAAAATGGTTAAGCAAAGAGGCCATGTTGAGTTCGTCTCTAGGGAAGATATGGAGCTTATGACTTTGGCCCAGTACGGCGGTTCTGAAGAGCAAAAACAAGCAGCAAGAGAGCTAGGCACGGTATTTTTAAAAGAAGGTGATGATATCAGACCTTGGCAGCTACCCATTCATATTAACATCGGAAATATCGACCGAGCCTTTGATATTTTAGAGAACAAACCGAGCTTGTTCGCTACTTTCGCTTCCGACTATATGTGGCAACCTACTAGTGGAGTTAAAAAATTTCGCTCTCACCCCAGATTTATAGAATTAGTAAAAAAGCATAAGTTCCCATTGGCGTGGCAGCAAATTGGTTGGCCCAAAGAATGCCAACCTAAGGTTGGGACTGACGGTTCTAATGGACAATTTCAATGTGAATAAATGATGAATAGATTGCACCCTACCGTACAAAAATGGTTCGACTGTTGGAATTGTGGCAATATTGATGATTTGCCCATAACCGATGACTTTAGTCATACTAGCCCTTTCGGCACTATTAGTCCTAAATCACAATATATGCAGATCGTGAATAAAAACCGTAAAGATTTCTTAGGCAATAGTTTAACGGTTACGGCACATATTCAAGATGGTAACCAAGTCTGCGTGCAATTCGACCAAAAAAATGCCAATACCAGCTTAGAAATGACGGTTTGCGAATGGTATCAGTTTGAAGGAGATCTTATCAAATCCATTCGTTCTTTCTATAATATTGGCAATGCCGAAATTAAAGGTTAGTAAAAGCAATACATGAACAGAGCGATTGTTGGTTATCACAAAGATGACGTAGATGATTGGGTCGCCGAGTTGCAATGTGATCATTTTCAACACGTTCGCCATAAACCGCCCTTCTTTAATCGACCTTGGGTAGAAAGCCTTGAAGGCAGAAATGCAATGTTGGGTTCTAAACTTAACTGTGTAAAATGTGATGCTGGTGCTGTGAAGGACAAGGTCTAAATGATGATAAGAGCCGCTTCGATTGACGATGCAAACACTATTGCCGATATTTATAACCATTATATTCAAACCAGCATTATCACTTTTGAAACCGAGCTGGTTTCCGCCGAAGAAATGGCAAAGCGTATTGAAGAGACACAATCTCAAGAGCTACCCTATCTAGTATTAGAGTCTAATAATCAAGTACTTGGCTATGCTTATGCCAGTAAATGGAAAGGTCGTTGTGCTTATCGTTTCTCGCTCGAAACCACTGTTTATTTAGCTTCTAACGCAACAGGTAAACAATACGGTACCCAGCTCTACCAAGAATTATTTACTCAGTTAAAAGCCTTAAATTACCGTACTGTTATCGGCGGCATATCCCTGCCCAATCCCGCCAGCATCGCTTTACACGAAAAAATGGGGATGCAAAAAGTAGCCCATTTTAAAGACGTTGGCTTTAAATTTAACCAATGGATTGATGTAGGCTATTGGCAGAAACAGCTTTAAACTTGTATGCATCCTCTTTAGCCTTTGGTATAGATAGACAAACTTTGTTACATGCTTAAATTGAGCAGAAGCAAACAAAAACCTAAGATAAGCAAGTCAAAATTATTGGGGGAATTTATGAAACTGAAACAAATCAAGTTAGCACTAGGCGCTAGCGCCTTAGCCATGGCTTTATCAGCTTGTGCGCAGCACGGAATGCATAAAAAAGACTATCAATTTGCTAAAGCCAATTCAGCCAAGCTACAAAGCGTGGTTGCGGCTCGAAGTGATGATGCTAAGCAGCGCGATGCTTGGCGTAAACCTGCTGAAACCTTGGAGTTTTTTCGTGTTGAGCCAGGCATGACTGTAGTTGAAGCGTTGCCAGGTGGCGGCTGGTACACCAAAATCATCGCCGATTATGTAGGTTCGAATGGCGCGCTCTATGGTATTAATTACGATGATGATATGTGGCCAAAATTCGGCTTCTTTAGCGAAGAACGCATCAAAGAATTGATTGAGTCAAACGCAAAATTCCCAGAAACCGTTGCCAAAGTGAGTGATAGCAGTATCAAAGCTCGCGGCTTTACTTTCAGCACCGCGCCTGATGAATTGGCGGGTACCGTGGATCGAGTCTTGGTGATCCGCGCTATGCACAACCTCAATCGCTTTGAGAAAGATGGCCAATACCGCAGCAAAGCCATTGCTGCCATGCACAAACTGCTGAAAACTGGCGGTATGGTTGGCGTGGTGCAGCACAAGGTAGCAGAAGAATCTTCTGATGAAGGAGCACAAGGTCAACGCGGCTATCTAAAAGAGTCAGCCGTTATCAAAATGTTCGAACAAGCGGGCTTTAAATTGGTAGCGAAAAGCGATATGCACGCCAATCCAAAGGATCAGCCAAGTGCAACGGATGTTGTTTGGCGCCTAGCCCCAACATTTGCCACTAGTCGTGAAAACCCTGAATTGAAAGCAAAACTAGCAGAAATTGGTGAATCCAATCGAATGACACTGTTGTTCAAGAAAATTTAGTTTTACTAACCAATACTCAGAATGCCAGCCTTGAGCTGGCATTTTTTATTTCTAATCAAGTCTGCAATTCGTTAGAATATGCCCACTATTTTCTAAATTGCTGTTTATGGCCATTAATTTTAAAACACCAGAACAAATCGAAGGTATGCGTAAAGCCGGTCGCCTAGCGGCCGAAGTGCTTGAAATGATTGGGCAGTATGTAGTTAAAGGCGTCACAACCGATGAGCTTAACCAAATCTGTCATGAGCATATCGTCAAAGTTCAGGGCGGATATCCAGCTCCGCTTTATTATGGTGGAAAACCTTACCCTGCTCCTTTGGGCGATAATGGTGAACTGCTTGAGCCAGTTAGAGCGGATGGTTTCCCAAGATCCATCTGTACTTCAGTCAATGATGTGGTTTGCCATGGTATTCCTAATAAGAAGCCATTAAAAAATGGCGATATCGTCAATATTGATGTGACTGTTAAGAAAGATGGTTTTCATGGTGATACCAGCAAAATGTTTGTGGTTGGCGAAGCGACTCCACAGGCACAAAAACTAATTAAAGTTACTCAAGAGTCACTCTACCTTGCCATTGATATGGTAAAACCTGGAGTACATCTAGGGGATATTGGCCATGCCATTCAGCGTTATGTGGAAAAAAATGGTTATTCGGTAGTGCGTGAATATTGCGGTCATGGCATTGGTGAAGTATTCCATGAAGAGCCTCAAGTGACTCATTACGGCCGTCCAGGCACAGGCGTTCAATTACAAGAAGGTATGACCTTTACCATTGAACCCATGGTCAATTTTGGTAAGCGCAATGTGAAGCTAAATCGCAAAGACGGTTGGACGGTAACCACTAAAGATCGCTCCTTGTCAGCACAATGGGAACATACCCTATTATGCACAGCCAATGGGGTTGAAGTTCTGACCAAGCGCCAAGAAGAAAACTTCTAATACAGTGGCGATAACCGACAAATATCAGTATCTACCCAAAAGCTCTGAATTAACCAAAGCAAACGATTCAGAGCCACCCCATCGCCTAAACACCTATAAAAAGCACTTACAAAACGGCTTGCAGGCGCTGTCAGAGCAGTTCCACAAGGGTACTAGTATTACCCAATTGCTAAAGGCACGCAGTAATCTGGTCGATCACATCTTAATCACCAGCTGGGCTCAGTTTGAAGTTAATAATGGTTGCTCCTTGGTTGCAGTCGGTGGCTATGGGCGCGATGAGCTACAACCCTATTCCGACATCGATATTCTGGTATTGTTAGATAAAGAGCATGATAAAACCGATGCTTTAGAACAGTGGTTAGCTTTTCTGTGGGATATCGGCTTAGAAATTGGTCATAGTGTAAGAACGGTCAAACAATGCCAAGAACTATCACAAGACGATATCACCATAGCGACAGCTTTGATGGAATCGCGGCACTTGTGTGGCAGTCTTGAGCTTTACCAAGATCTTCGTGAGCTGGTTACTAGTGAACACTATTGGCCATCAGAAGAATTCTATCGAGCAAAAGTTATTGAGCATCGTCATCGTCATCGAAAATTTGAAGATACCTCATTTAATTTAGAACCCAATATTAAGTCTAACCCCGGTGGTTTGCGCGATATCCAAGTAATTCAATGGATCACACTAAAGCACTTTAGATCCACCAGTTTACATAACTTGATAGAGCTCAATATTTTGACTCGGCGCGAATATAAGAATTTAATCAATCACCAACAGTTTTTACGCCGTATCCGTTTTGCACTGCACATTTTAAGTGGTAAGCGTGAAGATCGACTATCTTTCGAATTGCAGAAGAAAGTAGCTTTAGCCTTGGGTTATGAGGACGATGAATATAAATTAGCGGTCGAGTATTTAATGCAGCGCTATTATCGTGCTGTTATGTCCATTCGTAATTTAAACGAATTATTTATTCAAATCTTTGAGCAAGAATTTATTTCACAAAATTTACAAGCTGAAATAACACAGCTGGATGAAGACTTTTATATTCAAAATAAGCGCATTGGAACCGATAACCCTGATCTTTTTAAACAAAAGCCAGATGCTTTAATTAGAATATTCAAATACATTGCTGAAGATCCAAACATTAAACAAATTCAAGCAAAAACCTTGCGTCAGATCCGCTCCAATCAGCAAATCATCAACCAAAGCTACCGCCAAGATCCTAAAAACTTAGCTGCTTGGTTAGATTTTTTATCCTGCAAACAAATGACCAGTCGCGGCTTTGCTTTAATGAAGCGAACCAATGTTTTAGGCTCGCTAGTTCCTTTATTTGCAAAAATTGAAGGGCAAATGCAATTTGATTTGTTTCACGCTTATACTGTTGATGAACATACCCTATTTTTACTGCGTCATATCATTCGATATAACAAACCTGAATGCCAAAATGAATTTCCAATATGTTCTAAAATATCTCAATCGTTAAACGATCCAACGCCTTTATATCTTGCTGCAATTTTCCACGACATAGCCAAGGGTCGCGGTGGCGATCATTCTGAGCTAGGTGAAGTTGATGCTCGAGAATATGCTTTATCCATAGGACTTGAGAGCAATATTGCAGAACTCATCGCATGGCTGGTTAAAAACCATTTGCTCATGTCATTAGTGGCGCAAAGAAAAGATATTAGCGATCCAAAAGTCATCGAGGCCTTTGCCAGTCGCATTCCAGACATACTGCATTTAGAGCTATTATATGTGCTAACGGTTTCGGATATACGTGCTACCAACCCTACACTTTGGAACTCTTGGAAAGAGTCATTACTGAAAGAGCTGTTTTTGGCAACTAAATACTATTTAAGTCAATCAACGCCTCGCTCCAATCAAGAAGAAATGTTGCAAGATACACGCCAGCAAGTACTCGAACAGTTTTCTAAATCCGGTGAGTCCATTGAGCCAGTTCGAGAATTATTAGAAGAGCTAGGCGAAGAGTATTTATTGCGTTACCACCCTGAGCAAATTATTTGGCAGCTTGAACAATTACACATTCAGCCAAATTTGACTGAGGATACTCAGCCTTATGTGGCTATTAAAAATCATCGTAGTCAGGCAGGTACTGAAGTTTTTATCGCCGTTAAAGATCAACCCGATCTATTCGCAGCCATTGTTGCAGTATTAAGCCAAAATCATCTAAATATTCAAGCAGCAACTTTGTTTACTTCACCTAAAGGGCTATGTTTAGACACCTTTATTGTATTGGACGAGTTAGGGCAACCGCTATCCTACCAGCAAAGAATTGATGAGATTCAAGCCAGTTTATTAGGGCAATTATCAGATATTCAGAATATTAACCTTGAGGTTAGCCGCGCTTTACCCAGCCGATATAAGCACTTTAGCGTTCCAACCCAAATCAGATTTAGTTATGATAAAGCTCATAACTTAACCGTGCTGGAACTTACGGCCCTCGATCGCCCTGCACTACTAGCTAAAATGGGGCAAGCATTTCGTGACTGCCAAGTGAAAATCCATTCAGCAAAGATCGTAACTTTGGGTGAAAAAGTTGAAGACACCTTTATGATCAGTAAAGTGGACAATCAACCAATTCAAGATCCAGCAGCATTAAAGCAACTTGAGCAAAGAGTCATAGAGCTACTCGATGCCCAATAATATTAAAAATTAGCGATACTTAAAATTAAGAATCCGACTAGGAAATAGTATGTCATTACAAAACATTATCGAAACAGCATTTGATAACCGCGATCAAATCTCTGTAGCCAATGCACCAACTGAAACTAAGCAAGCTGTTCAAGAAGCGCTGAATTTACTTGATTCAGGCCAAGCTAGAGTTGCTGAGAAAATCAATGGACAATGGCAAGTACACCAATGGCTTAAAAAAGCTGTACTGTTATCCTTCCGCTTAAATGACAACAAGGTTATCGATACTGACTTGGCGCAATTTTACGATAAGGTTCCTATGAAATACGCCAACATGACAGAAGAAGAGTTTCGGCAAGGCGGTACAAGAGTCGTACCACACGCCATTGCTCGGCACGGTGCTTATATCGCAAAAAATGTCGTGCTTATGCCAAGCTACACCAACATCGGAGCCTACATTGATGAAGGCACTATGGTAGATACTTGGGCTACGGTTGGCTCTTGTGCTCAAATTGGTAAAAACGTGCATCTATCTGGCGGCGCGGGCATTGGCGGTGTTTTAGAGCCATTACAGGCTGGGCCAACCATTATCGAAGATAACTGCTTTATTGGTGCGCGCTCGGAAGTGGTAGAAGGCGTGATAGTAGAAGAAGGTGCTGTGCTTTCCATGGGTGTATTTATCGGCCAAAGCACTAAAATTTATAACCGCATGACCGACGAAGTAACCTATGGTCGTGTACCAGCCGGTTCGGTAGTGGTACCTGGTTCTTTGCCCGCTGACAATGGAAAATACAATTTGAATTGTGCCGTGATCGTAAAACAAGTTGATGCCAAAACCCGCGCCAAAACGTCCATCAATGATTTATTACGAATGGATTAGGAGCAAATAAAAGTGATTAAAGTTTATGGAATCCCCAATTGTGACACTGTTCGAAAAGCTATTAAGTGGCTCGAAGCAAACGAAATCGAACATGAGTTTATCGATTACCGCAAAAACCCACTGACAAAATCTGAAATAGAGAACTGGGATAAAGCTATTGGTTGGGAAACATTTTTGAATAAGCGTTCTACTGCTTGGCGACCTTTAGATGACGCCATCAAAAATAATATCGATCGCGAGTCAGCTTTAGAACTAATGCTAGAAAAAGTAACCTTAATCAAGCGCCCAGTGTTAGTCAAAGGTAATGAAGTACACTTAGGTTTTAAGCCGGATCAATACCAAGAGATTTTTGCTTAATGTCTGATTTAAAGACCAGCAATGAAGTGTTAAGCCTGACAAAAGATTTAATCAATCGTCAATCGGTTACGCCTGAAGATGCAGGCTGTCAAAAGATGATGATGGACTACTTATCAGAGTTTGGCTTTGAGCATGAGGTCATGAACTTTGAAGACACGAAAAATTTTTGGTCTTTAAAAGCTGGAGAAACTGATGGTCCAGTGTTAATTTTTGCTGGACATACCGACGTTGTACCCACGGGCGATCTAAAAAGCTGGCAAACGCCTCCGTTCGAAGCAACCGAAAAAGATGGCTATTTATATGGGCGCGGCGCGGCAGATATGAAAGGCAGCCTCGCTGCCATGTTAGCTGCAACAAAAAGATTTACTCAAAACCACCCTAAGCATAAAGGCTCGATTGGCTTCTTGATCACCAGTGATGAGGAAGGCCCTTTTATCAATGGTACAGTGAGAGTGGTTGAGGAATTGCAAAAGCGTCAACAACCGATTGATTATTGTATTGTCGGCGAGCCATCAAGTAGCGAGCAACTTGGTGATGTCATCAAAAACGGCCGCCGCGGCTCTTTTACTGGTTTTTTAACGGTGAAAGGTACTCAAGGGCATGTCGCTTATCCTCACCTTGCCGATAATGCCATCCACAAATCGCTTCAAGCCTTGGACGAACTTGCAAAAACGGAATGGGATCAAGGTAACGATTTCTTCCCGGCAACTAGCTTCCAAATTGCTATCATCAATTCGGGTACTGCAACCAATGTGATACCCGGCGAGCTATACGCTGAATTTAATTTTAGGTACTCCACCGAAACTAATCATCATGAGTTAGAAGAAAAAGTCATTAGCGTTTTAGCTCAACATCAGCTCGAGTATGAACTCAAGTGGAAACTTAATGGCGAGCCTTTTTTAACACCCGAAGGTGATTTATTAAAAGCGGCAACCAATGCCATCCAAAAAGTCTGCAATCTGCAAACCCAAGCTCTAACCACGGGTGGAACCTCTGATGGTCGCTTTATTGCCAAAACAGGTGCGCAGGTTATTGAAATCGGCCCAGTCAATAAAACCATTCATCAAGTCAATGAGTGCGTCAATATTCATGATTTAGAAAAGCTAGCGGATGTTTATTATCATACTTTGTTGGAGTTACTAGCTCATGACTAACCCGATGACCAACTCCATGATGACTCCGGAACAACTATTGGGTCTTGATCAGTCTCACTTATTAACGATTGAAGATAACACTGAGTTATTAGGGCAAAAATTTCAATGCCATCATGAGGTGTTAGTGCCGCTAGCCAAACTAATCAGGCAGTCTGAAATAGATGGTATCCCACTAAGAGTGGTCAGTAGTTACCGCTCTTTCGATTATCAGCTAGCGATTTGGAACAAAAAGTTTTATCAAGAAGTTGAATTACATTTACGCGATGGTAGCAAAGTTAATTCACAAGATTTGTCTGAGCAGGAAAGGGTCAAAGCCATATTAAACTACTCTGCCCTACCTGGCACTAGTCGTCATCACTGGGGCACGGATTTTGATTTGTTTGACGCTTGCTCACTCGATCAAGGTTATCAACCTGAGCTGACTGAACAAGAATTTGAACCTAATGGTCCATGTGGGAACTTACATGCTTGGTTAGAAGATAATCTTGCTCAATATGACTTTTTTAAGCCTTACAGTGAAGATTTAGGCGGTATTGCTTGTGAGCCATGGCACGTCAGTTATTCACCAATTGCAGCTCCCGCTTTAGAAGAGTTTCCAATTGAACTGTTACGAACCACCCTAGAAAATGCTGACATAGGCGGCAAAGACATTATTTTATCGCGCCTAGAATCTTTGGTGCATAAGTTCGTTAAACGCATTAATCAACCTTAAATAATCAAAAACCATTATGTGGCAAGCAATAGGCGTTACTTTTCTAATTTTCATCATATTATACTCAGGTATTTGGGTTTTAAAAAAATCTGCAAATAAATTCAAAGTGCCAAAAGATATTAAGCCGCAACCATACCAAGACGACGAAGACGATTAAAAAGACAATTACTTCATGACTCCGAAACTTCAAAGCATAGCTTTATATTTAGGCCCATTAGTTGCAACATTTGTTTTAACATTGATGTACTTAAATGGCTTTGCTTGGCCTGCAACCATCACAGCTGCAATCACTACCTTATGTGCTATTTGGTGGATATTTGAACCGATCCCAATCCCTGCCACTTCCCTAATACCCATCGCAGTTTTCCCTTTTGCGGGGGTATTAACTGGAGCACAAGTAGCCAGTGCCTACGGCCATTGGCTAATCTTATTATTACTCGGCGGCTTTATTCTTTCCACGGCATTGGAGAAAAGCGGTACTCATAAACGTTTGGCTTTAGGTATGATCACCCTAATCGGGGGTAATTCTGAAAGACGGTTAATTCTAGGATTTATGATCGCCAGCGCTGGTTTGAGTATGTGGATTTCCAACACAGCCACCACTTTGATGTTACTACCTGTGGCCATAGCTATCATTCAAGCAGCAGAAAATCATTATCAAGACCCCAAGCGCTTAGTAACTTTCTCAACAGCGCTAATTCTTGGGCTTGGTTATGCCGCAAGCGTTGGTGGCATGGGAACTCCCATCGGAACTCCACCGAATACGCTTTTCATGAATGTATACGCCGAGTCTATGGGTAAAGATCTCGGTTTTACCGATTGGATGCAGTGGGCAATACCTGTGGTAATTTTAATGATCCCTGTGATTTGGTTATGGCTTACCCGCAACTTGGATAAGCAAACTGATAAGAGTTTTGCTTTGCCACAATTAGGTGCTTGGCACACCGAAGAAAAGCGAACCTTGGCAGTATTTGTGGTTACCGCTTGTTTATGGATTTTCAGAAAAGAACCCTTTGGTGGTTGGAGCGGTGCTTTAGGCTTAAATACAGCTAACGATGCATCCATTGCTTTGCTCGCGGTTATTGCCATGTTTATCATCCCCAACGGTAAAGTTGAAAACAATAAAACTGGACGTCTATTAGATTGGCAAAGCGCCAATAAAATTCCTTGGGGCGTATTATTACTATTTGCAGGCGGTATCACCATCGCTAAAGCATTTACCAGCACTGGACTAAGCACCGCTTTAGGTGGATCTTTAGCGTTTTTGTCGCAACTGCCAACTCTGGTGACGATTGTTATGATTTGCTTGATTGTGACTTTTTTAACCGAGCTTACTAGTAATACTGCAACTACCGCTTTATTAATGCCAGTTCTAGCAGCGGCAGGTCAAGCAGCTAATATTGATCCAGCACTTTTTATGGTTCCAGCAGCGATCAGTGCTAGCTGTGCCTTTATGCTGCCTGTAGCAACAGGACCCAATGCAGTGATATTCTCCAGCGAGCGTTTAACCGTGGAACAAATGGTTCGAAATGGTTTCGTGTTGAATTTATTAGGTGTTTTAGCTATAAGTTCAGTGATTTACTTCTTAATCGCTTAGTAACTGATTTAGCAATAAACTTACTGAGTAAATTATTTGCCCAGAAATTGTTTAAAGATTGCTTTAGCCTCTGAGGTTTTCAAAAGTTTTGAAAACTCAGCAATTTCTTGATCAATAACCCTGTGAACCTGATCTTGGTTAGGTTTCATCAAGCGCTTGTTTACCAGTAATGCTTGCATAGGCTTTTTGGCCAAGGCTTCAGCTCGCGCTTGAGCAAACTCCCAATAAGTATCTGCATCCACAATTTGATTTATCAAGCCATATTCATTGGCTTTATCAGCGCCAAAAGCATCGCCCATCAGTAGCAACTCAGCCGCCCGAATATGACCAATTTGCTGTGATAATAAATAACTTGAGCCTGCTTCTGCGCAAACGCCCAAATTAACAAAGGGTAAACTAAAAGTAGTGTTATTGGTGGCATACACCAGATCACAATGTAGCAACATAGTCGTGCCGATACCAATTGCAGGACCTGATACTGCCGCTACCATAGGCTTAGTGACATCTGCTAGCTCATGTAAAAAAGTTGCAATAGGACCATCAGCATCAAGTACCGATTCATCGAGAAAGTCGGCTATATCGTTCCCTGCACAAAAGCAGTCATGCCCGCCTTTTAAAAAAAGCACTTTTACCTCATCATCCACTGCAGCAGATTGCAAAGCAGCCGTGAGGCCTTGGTACATTTCGGCCGTTAAAGCATTTTTTTTATGAGTACGGTGTAACTCAATATGCAGAACGCCATGTTTTGTAAAAGATTTTACTAAGTCAGTCATGAGGCTTTAAAGATTCGGGGAACTGTTATACACTGATTTAAGTATAACAATAATATTATTAAACCACACCATACTAAGACTATAGCTGAATTAATCAAAGGGCTTAGTAGTGACATGAAGCAACTGCTGTATAAATTCAGCCGTAGACAGCTATTGGTCGGATTGACCTTAGTTGCTATTCTTTTGGCCAATGCATTAAATTATTGCATCAGCATATACTTTGTTGGTGAATTCACTTGGATTGACCTGCTGCGCTCCACGCTAATTCCTCTTGTTTTAGTCCCAGTTCTCGCTTGGAACCTTATCAGTAGAGCCTTTAAATTAGCGCGCGTTGAAAGAGAACTAAAAAAAATCGTCACTTATGATGGTTTAACTAAACTCTACACACGAAATGCTTTTTTAGAGTTAGCCACTAAAAGTCATAAAGAAGCCATTAACAACCAAACTCCACTATCGGTTCTTGCCCTGGATTTAGACCTTTTTAAAAGTATCAATGACAAATACGGTCATGACACAGGCGATTATGCACTGCTCAAGTTTGGGGAGTTAGTTTTATCGCTTGCAGATGATAAGTACATTTGTGGTCGATTAGGTGGCGAAGAATTTGCCATAGTATTACCACAAACCAATCATGATACGGCTAAAAAATTCGCAGAATACTTACGTGAAAAGTTAAAAAACTCCATACTGATTTATAAAACCAATGAAATTTTACTAACCACTAGCATTGGGATCAGCTGTTTAGATCTGAAGCAGCCGCAAAATTTTGATGAGTTGTTAGTAGAAGCGGATCGAGCTTTATATCTAGCTAAAAGAACAGGCAGAAACAAAAGCGTAACTTATGATGCTGAAAAAATTCTTAAACAGAATCAGCAAAGCTCTTCATAAAATCGACTAAAGCCTTCACGCCATCGATTGGCATCGCATTATATAAACTAGCACGCATTCCACCAAAGTCCCGGTGACCTTTTAATGCAATTAAACCTTGTTTTTTGGCTTGCAGTAAAAATTCAGAATCTAGGTTCGACTCACTTAAAGTAAAAGCGACGTTCATCATAGAGCGAGAGTCTTTCGCTACTGGAGAATGATAAAAATCCGAAGCATCGATAAAATCATACAGCATATTCGCTTTCGCTTGATTATGCTGCTCCATTGCTTCAACACCACCCTGTTGTAACAACCACTCAAAAACCAGGCTGGCCAAATAAATACCGAAACTTGGCGGTGTGTTATACAGTGAGCCGTGCTGCGCCATCAACGGATACTGGAACAGGCTCGGCACTCGCTCAGTTTGCATTTGATCAAACCAATCTTCACGCACAATCACTATGGTCATACCCGATGGGCCAATATTTTTCTGAGCGCCAGCGTAAATCAGTCCATAATTTTCTATGTTTATCGAACGAGACAAAATGTCTGAGCACATATCGCAAACCAAACGACCAGAAAATTGTTCAGGCTCTTGTGGAAACTGAACACCAACGATGGTTTCATTAGAAGTGAAGTGAAGATATTTAGCTTTTTCATCAAGTCGCCAGTTGTTCTCAGGAACAATGGCTAAGCCGGAGTTGGTTTGTTCAAAACCTTGCTGCACATGAATATTGGCAAAACGTTTGGCTTCTTTAATAGCCTTCTTAGACCAGTGGGCCTGCTCGAGATAATTTGCCGAGTCAGCTTTGCCAAGTAAATTCATGGGAACCATGGCAAATTGATGAGAAGCGCTACCGTGCATAAATAACACTTTATAGTGCTCAGGGACTTTTAATAAACGACGAAAATCCGCCTCAGCCTTATCAATTAACTCTTGAAACTCAGGTGTTCGATGACCAAACTCCATCACCGAACAACCTTGCTCATTCCAATTTAAAAGTTCTGCTTGCGCTTTTTCCAACACAGCCGTAGGAATTGCTGCTGGGCCAGCAGAAAAGTTAAAAGCCCTGCTCATATCAATTACTCTTCAGAGTTTTCTTCTGTTGTTTCAGAATCTTCAACGGTTGCAACAACTTCACCATCTTCAAGCTCTTCATCATCTTCCAGCTCAACAATACGTTGCAAGCCAACCAAAGTTTCGCCTTCATCTAACTTGATCAAGCGCACCCCTTGAGTGTTACGACCCATAACGCGAATATCATCGACGCCGGTACGAATTAGAGTTCCTCCTTTACTGATTAGCATAACTTCATCACCATCAATCACAGGAACAGCACTTACAACAGCACCATTACGCTCTGACATTTGGATCGAAATCACACCTTGACCGCCACGCCCACGCAATGGATGATCTTCCATCGCGGTTCGCTTACCATAGCCATTTTCCGTTGCAGTTAGAATCGAGCCATTTTCTTCAGCAACCGTCATAGCAATGACTTTAGCGCCATCTAATAAACGTATACCTCTAACGCCTTTGGCCGTACGCCCCATAGCGCGCACATTAGCTTCGTCGAAACGAATTACTTTACCGGCATCACTAAACATCATGACATGATTAGAACCATCAGTTTTCGCAACGCCAATCAATTCATCATCATCCATAATGGTCAATGCAATAATACCATTGGCTCTTGGACGCGAGAATTGCTCTAGCGAGGTCTTTTTAACGGTACCATTAGCCGTTGCCATAAAGACGTATTCGTCTTCTTTATATTCACGAATTGGCAAAATAGCACTGATCTTTTCATCTTCTTCTAATGGCAACACATTAACAATTGGCTTGCCACGCGAGCCGCGACCAGCATTGGGCAACTCAAAAACTTTTAGCCAATAGACTTTACCGCGCGATGAGAAACATAGAATCGTATCGTGAGTTGAAGCAACCAATAACTTTTCAATAAAGTCTTCGTTCTTCATCTTAGTGGCAGATTTACCACGACCACCTCGGCGCTGTGCTTTATACTCAGAAAGCGCTTGGTATTTCACATAACCTTCGTGTGAAAGGGTTACCACCACGTCTTCTTCAGTGATCAGATCGGCAATGGTTAGATCCAATTTGCTTTCTAAAATTTCAGAGCGGCGCTCATCACCAAATTCTTCTTTAACCTGGTTTAACTCTTCACGAATCACTTCTAACAAACGCTCAGTGCTCATTAAAATGTGCAATAACTCTTCGATAAGCCCCAATAAATCTTTGTACTCACCAAGAATTTTATCGTGCTCAAGACCTGTTAACTTGTGTAAACGTAAATCAAGGATCGCTTGCGCTTGCGCTTCTGATAATTTGTACACATCATCATGGAAACCAAATTCTGCGCCCAACTCTTCTGGACGACAGGCTTCGGTACCCGCTCGTGCCAACATTTCAGAAACTTGACCAGGCTTCCAGCTACGTGCAATTAATTCAGCCTTAGCTTCTTTCGGCGTAGGTGATTGCTTAATTAACTCAATGACTTCATCAATATTAGCTAATGCAATCGCTAAGCCCTCTAATACATGAGCTTTTTCACGTGCTTTACGCAATTCAAAAATAGTACGGCGAGTAACAACTTCGCGACGGTGGGTTACAAAAGCATCCAGCGCATCTTTAAGATTGAATAATCGTGGCTGACCATTATCCAGCGCCACCATGTTGATACCAAACACGTTCTGCATTTGCGATTGAGCATAAAGGTTATTCAGTACCACTTCTGGCACCTCGCCTTTGCGCAGCTCGATAACCATGCGCATACCGTCTTTGTCTGACTCATCGCGCAAGCCGGTAATACCATCAATCTTCTTGTCTTTAACTAGCTCTGCAATTTTTTCAAGTAAACGTGCCTTGTTAACTTGATATGGCAGCTCGGTAACAACAATGGAGTCTTTACCATTTTTCTCATCAGTTTCGATATGATGACGCGCACGCAAATAAATTTTGCCACGTCCAGTATTGTAGGCATCGACAATACCTGCACGACCATTAATAATCGCCGCCGTGGGGAAGTCAGGACCCTTGATAAACTCCATTAACTCAGTAATGGTGATATCAGGGTTATCGATAAGCGCTAAACAGCCATCGATCACCTCATTCAAGTTATGAGGCGGAATGTTAGTTGCCATACCTACGGCAATACCCGAGGAACCATTCACCAAAAGATTGGGCACACGAGTTGGCAAAACGGTCGGCTCACTTTCCGAACCATCGTAGTTTTCTTCAAAATCAACGGTTTCTTTATCAAGATCCGCCAATAATTGATGCGCCATTTTATCCATACGGACTTCCGTGTAACGCATCGCAGCTGGTGAATCACCATCCACCGAACCAAAGTTACCTTGGCCATCAACCAACATATAACGCAAGGAGAACGGCTGCGCCATCCGTACGATGGTGTCATAAACCGCCGTATCGCCATGCGGGTGATATTTACCGATAACGTCACCAACCACACGTGCGGATTTCTTGTAAGGTTTATTGAAGTCATTACCCAGCACATCCATGGCATAAAGCACTCTTCTGTGAACTGGTTTTAGACCATCACGCACGTCAGGCAAGGCACGCCCAACGATAACGCTCATGGCATAATCTAAATAGGAATTTTTAAGCTCATCTTCAATATTGATTGGAAGTATTTCTTTGGCGACTTCACCCATTATAAAAACCTTTTATTTTCAATAAGTTATATTATTTTATTTTGCTATAATGACAGCTCTATTCTTGGCTGTTTTTTGAGCACTTTTTATGCCCCAACACAAGCGCAAAATTATAACACAAGCCCTGCTTTTGAGCGACAATTTCGCGCTGTTTTTGCACAATATATTGGCTTAAATTTAAGTAAAAGCGTTTATCAAAATTAATCCCCAATTTAGGTCAAAAACATGGTTAAATATCAGCCAATTAGGCTAGCAATTTAAACTAATAATCAATTAAAACTAGAATGCAAAAAGTTGACTTACAGATTAACGCTCGATGGGTTTTACCCATTTATGGACAGCAGAACGGCAAAAAAAATATAGCGCTGGAAAATCATGCCGTTGTAATTGATCAAGCAGCTGTTAAAGCTGTGTTGCCAATTCATGAGGCAGCGCAAATTTATCAAGCCTCGAAGCAAATTAACCTTGATAAGCATATCCTGTTACCCAGCTTGACGAATCATCACTGCTCACTTGGTGCAAGCGCCTTTCATCATATTGGCTTTGATCTGCCGAGTAATTTACGTTTACAGAACCATTTATTGCCCTTACAACAAAAACACCTGAGCACAGAATTAATCGAGATAGCTTCTGAGTTGTCCATTGCTGGGCTGTTTAAGTCGGGCAGCGGTAGTTTTAACAGTCATTACTTATCGCCTAAAGTCAGCGCTAAAATCGCTCACAAGCACTCGGTTACGGCAAATTTCGCCTACCCCATTACTGGTAACAGTTTTGGACAAGACCACAAAGTTGCAGAGCAACTGGCTGCCGCTTTGCAATTGCGGGATGACTTCAAGCATCGTCCTGGAATTAGCTTTAGTCTGGCCATTGATAGCCTTAACCAGCTTGAGGATTCGCAGCTATCAAAAATCGCCGCTATCAGTAATGAGCTTGATTTAAAACTGGAAGTTAACTTAAACCCTATATCAAACACGGTTAAGACTAACTCAGCCCAAACTTCTTTTAATCGCTTAAAGCGCTTTGGACTGTTTTCTCCTGCTTTAAAACTCCATCACCTTTCCAGCATCAATCGTAATGATCTTGAGTTTATCGCAAAAACCAAAACCTTCTGCACTATCAGTCCGCAAGCACAATTAATGCATTCGAGCAGCTTAGCGCCGCTTTCAGCCTTACTCAATTTGGATGCTACTTTAGGTTTAGCAACAGACAATTATCTAAGCTCAAACTTAAATATACTCAAGGAACTATCCTTAGCCGCTTGGCTAGGCAAACTAGAGGCTGGCTCGGCACAAGTTTTAAGTGCAATAAAACTTCTTAAAATGGCTTTAATGCCGCTCTCAAGTGCATTAAAAACTAGCGCTATAAGCAATGGCATTCCAGCCAATCTTTGCGCCATTGAGCTATCTAGTGACAATAATAACTGTGATCCTTTTGAGCAAATCGTTTATACTGCCAACCAGCAAAAAGTGAGCCATTTATGGGTTAATGGTCAAGTTAAAGTTAACGATTATCAATTAACCGATATTGATGAAAGTTACTTACGAAAGTCACTCGGATCATGGCAACAAAAATTTAAGTAAAGCGGTTTTATAGGCAGAATTATGAGTCAAAACGTTGATCAGCATGAAATTTCCAAATTCGAACAAATGGCTTCACGCTGGTGGGACAAAGAAGGCGATTTTAAGCCACTACATGATATTAACCCTCTGCGTTTAGACTTTATTCTTGAGCATGCTAATGGCTTGGCCGGCAAGAAAGTTTTAGATATTGGCTGTGGTGGTGGGATCTTGGCTGAATCGATGGCCAAAGAAGGCGCAACAGTGACTGCAATTGATATGGGCGATATGCCATTAGAAGTAGCCAAATTGCATTTATTGGAATCGAATTTATCCATTGATTACTTAAAATCCACTGCCGAAGATTTCGCCGAAAAACACGCTGGACAGTTTGATGTGGTCACTTGTTTAGAAATGCTTGAACACGTTCCCGATCCAGAGTCAGTAATAAAATCATGCCGAAAACTAGTCAAGCCCGATGGTCATGTATTCTTTTCGACCATCAATCGCAACCCAAAAAGTTTTTTATTCGCTATTGTCGGCGCAGAATATTTACTGCAAATGCTGCCCAAAGGTACTCACGACTTTAAGAAGTTTATTCGACCTTCAGAATTAGAAAGCTGGGCGCGTCCGAATGGACTTGAATTTAAGCACATGACCGGAATGCACTATAACCCCATCACCAAGAAATATTGGCTAGCGGATAATGTAGATGTGAATTACATCGTGCACTGTTTGCCAAATTAATTTTTTTAGTCTCAATTTCAATTATGTTTAAGCATCAGGTAAAAGCAGTATTTTTTGATCTGGACGGCACCTTAGTTGATACGGCTCCGGATATGGCTTTAGCTTTAAACCTGCAACTGAAAGCCCATGACAAAGCGCCTTTAGCTTTCGAGCAAATCAGACCTTGGGTGTCTCATGGTGCAGCCGCTTTATTAAAACTAGGTTTCCAAATCACACCTAATGATTCAGCATTCGCTGCCTATCGGGATGAATACCTAAAAATATATTCTGAAAACCTTGCAGTAGAAAGCAAGCTGTTTTCCTATCTGAAAGAATTGTTGGAGCACTTTGAAAAGAATCAAATTTTGTGGGGTGTGGTTACCAATAAGCCAGAGTTTTTGGCATTACCCTTGCTGGATGCATTAGGGATAAGAGACTCTGCGGCAGCTATCGTTTGTGGTGACACCATAAAACCAACAAAACCTAGCCCCATACCCTTATTTTTAGCTTGTAAGCAAGCGGATCTGAACCCTAATCAATGTATTTATGTTGGTGATGCCAAGCGTGATATACAAGCTGCGAAATCAGCTGGACAATATGCTATAGCAGCCGAATATGGCTATATCGCCGCAGAAGATGACTTTGAAAATTGGAATGCCGATCAAGTGGTTAAGACCAGCCAGGATTTGTATCAACTTTTTCCAGCTAGTAGCTCTACTGGCTAGTGCAGAGCTCATCAACCGCTAATTTTTTGACTTTCAATAACTGAGTAATTAATTCACTCGACTTTGGCTTTGAGAATAAATACCCTTGGCAATAAACCTCATTCAAATCTTTTACGTAGCCAAATTGCTCAGTAGTTTCAATTCCTTCGATGATAGTAACCACCCCACTTCCTTGAATGAGATTAATGACACCTTTCAAGAAGTTATTGATCTCTTGAGGATTAGTTGTATCTGAGCGATGGATAAAAGATTTATCAACTTTTGCAGCGGTAATCGGCAAATTGAGCAAGTGAGAGACAGATGAAAAACCAGTACCAAAGTCATCTAGAATAATGCCAACACCTAATTGATTTAATTCGGTCATTTGCGAATTTACAAATTTTAAATCTAATAGCTCTTCACTTTCAGTAATTTCAACTGCCAATGAGCTTGGTTTAACCTCGTACTTATCTAAAACATCTATAATTATTCCAGCGATATTCTTACGGCGAATATCTTTTGGCGATAAATTCACGGTCACTTGTATCGATAACCCTTGTTGTTGCCAACTTGCAATTTGCTTGGTTACTGCATCAAGCACCCATTCACTTAACCGACTAATAAGGTTACTTTCTTCAGCTATCTTGACGAATAAATTGGGCGGGATAGAGCCTTTTTCTGGATGCTCCCAACGTAACAGCGACTCTAAATACTTCACTTCACCATTTCTAGCATCCACAATTGGCTGGTATACCATCGAAAGTTGATCATTGGAAATAGCTTCCAGCAAATCTTTTTCTAAATCCAAACGGTAGCGAGTAATCTCACTGTCATGATTTTTATAAAATGCAAATGTCTCTACTTCTGATTTAGCTCTTTTTAACGCAACTTCCGAGTGAGTGATCATATTTTTTGCATTGAGTGCATCTTTGGGATAAGTGGATATTCCCGCTGTCAGCGCTACTTTAACTTTTTTATTTTTTACGGAAATTAAGTCTTTAAATTGCTCAATAATCTCCTGACACTTTCGAGAAACCTCATAAGTAGTTTTATCAGAAAGGATAACCGCAAACTCGTCATCACCAGTTTTAGCTACAAAGTCTTCCGCCGAAACCGTGTTTTTAATCTTTTCGGCAACTTTCATAAGCACAGCATCACCTATTGTATGACCGTGCGCTGTGTTGATAGCATTGAGAGCATTAATATCGAGAATGATTAAACTGAACTGAGTTTTTCCTCTGCTTGATTTTTTCACCTGCTGACTTAGTTGTTCCAACAAGAAATTTCGATTGGGCAAGCCTGAAACCAAATCATAATTTGAGACTTTATGCAGCGACTGTTCGGTACTTTTTTTAGCAGTAATATCCCTAAAATTACTGACGATTCCAGCAACATTAGGATCTTCTAGCAAGTTAGTTAAAGTATTTTGGATCCACATTATACTGCCATCACTCTTAACCAATCGATATTCTTGTAGATCGACTGATTCAAAAGGTCGTAACACTAACTTACTCCAGGCTTTTTGAGGAATCTCATAATCCTCATGGAAAACATACTCCATGGCTTGTTTTGGAGCATCTTCGTAGCTGTTATATCCCAACAGTTTTATTGAGTTATCACTAGCAAACATTATTTTGCCAGAAGCATCATAAAGTACTACACCATCAAATGACTTCTCAACCAAAGACTTGTAATAATGTTCTTTTTTCTGAATTTCAGATAATGCTGCTTTCTCGCTAGATAAGTCACTAAAATTAGCGACAATACCTTGCACGAACTCATCTTCAAGCAAATTATTTAAGGTGGCTTTTGCCCAGATCGCTTCGCCATCCTTTTTTAGCACCCTAAGCTCTTCAATAGTGGTAGGTTTGGCAGGGTTATCCAATATTTCATGCCAAGCATTGACGATGAGCTTTCTATCCTCTGGTGCAACGAAATCATCAAAATACATTTCTTTCGCGTCACCAACTTTATAATCCAGCATCCGATAAGCAGCTCCAGATGCATAGCTTATCTGATTGTTTTTATCAAAAACTGCAATGGCATCAAAGGAGTTTTCTACTAGTGCTTTGTACTTATTTTGACTTCTAATTAATTTTTCTTCTAGTTCCTTATATTGAGTGACATCTGTAGCAGTACAGATCACCATTCTTGGAAGTCCTGTTTCCGCTCTATCAAAGACTCTAAAATAGTTTTTTACCCAACGCCATTTGCCTGATGCATCCAAGACTCTATCATCGAACTCAATAGGATCTTTACGTTCGGGATTAAACACTTGCTCCAGACTTTCATGTATTGTTTTCAAATCATCTTTATGACAATAACTAAGAAGATCTTTTAAAGTATTGATAGTTCCTGGCGGGTAACCTAACGCTTTTTCTAATTTAGAAGCACCTTGAATAAATTGATCTTTCTTATAATCATACACATAGATCAAACTTTCAGATAAGCCAATAACACTTTCTAAAAATTCTTTGGTTTTTTGCAGCTCTTCCCTGATTTGAGTACGCTTTGAAATATCTCTAACTACTGCTAAAAAATTACCCGAGTCATGCGAAGAAATAGTTACTTCCACCGGGAAACGCGAGCCATCTTTTCTTAAATGCCAACTTTGCAAGGTTGATGGCTGACCAGGCTTTACCTTTTCACGCAGAATTTTAGCCAAAGGCAGACCTTCATTAACCCCAATATCAACATCTTTGACTCTTTTTCTCAATAACTCAGCCTTTGAGTAACCTAATGAAACGATAGCTTGCAGATTCACATCTAAAAATCGGCCTTTTTCATCATGATAAAAAACAGCATCACCAACATTGTCCAGTAGACTGCGATTTAAGGCCAATGCTTGAGCTTGAGCTTTAGCTTGCTTGCCGGCTTCCAATAAGGAATTTTCAGCGGCTCGAAGCTGGTAAAGGTTTATAAATACTGGGTAAAGGTGAGTAAGGGCCTGTTCTAGTTCTTGAGTAATTTCCTCTTCAGCTTCGCCACAAAGGATTAAGGCAAAGTGCTTGTCTTTTGCTTCGTCCGACTGAAAGGCCATATAAAAGAACTGCTTGCCTCGCTGCTTTGAAAATACCCTTGCTACATCACTTGTGAATTCAAGGCGATGCACGCTTTGTTGTGAAATAAATTTCTCAAACTGTTCAACCGCAGGACAATCAAATTCATAGTTTTTGGCACTGGCGACTAGAGACCAACTTAGGTCATTCTTTTTGTATATTTCTGCAGATGAAAGAAATGGGTGGTGTGCTAATAAAGCATCCAAGGCATCATGCACAGAAGTGCTCGTCAATAATTGAGCAATTAATTCGCCTGATATCGTATCGTTGTTAGATGCCATTCCGGTATAGATTCCGCTCCTATCCTAGCCTCATTCTAGTACAAACCACTATAAAACAACATAATTTTTCTTATGCCAATCCAACTTCAGAGCAACTCCATCATTTGACTCTAAATTTTTAGCTGAAATTCGTGCTTTATGCCGCCTAGCAATGAGCTTAGCAATATATAAGCCCAAACCTAGGTTGGATGAAGCTAGCTTCTGCTCAGCGTTTCGGTGTGACTCCATAATATTAAAGATGGTTTTGAGTTTAGCATTGTCAATGGTAGGGCCTTTATTGGTAATGCTCAGTTGCAAGCTAGATTTCACCAAATCCAGCTGTATGACTACGGGAGTATCAGGTTCTGAAAAATCTACTGCATTTGAAACAAGTTTATCCATCATTTGAGCAAATAAATCTTCCGATCCTTTAATTTTTATGGCTTTAGCGTTGTTATTAAACAAAAACTTAACTTTTGGCCATGTATTTGAATAGGACTCAGTCAAAGATTCAAGCAGTGGGATCAATTCAAACCATTGTAACTGCACCGAATCAACCGATTCTTCCAAACGGTTTGCCTCACTCAAACGACTAAAACTTAAACTCAAACGCTCTAAACCAGCGCGAGCATTTGCAATTAACGGCTGATCTTCTGGAGTTAAGTCAGAAAGTGCCAAATTATCAATGGATGAACCAATAATTGCTAGTGGAGTACGTAATTCGTGATTCAGTCGCGCCAACAGTTTTTTCTGGTGATCGCGACGTTGCTCTAAGCGTTCATTAAAATAGTTTAAATTTTCAAAGACTTGCGACACCTCATCATTACCGTCAATAGAAACCTTTTTTAAATCAACAGTATCCGCATCATTTTCATAGGCCTCTTCTGTCAACTCCGTTAATATCCCCACCCGACTGCGATAATTTTTAATCTGCTTTAAGATCAGGAAACTAATCAAGAACCAAACAAGTAGATAACCTAGTAAAGCCATCCAACGGATCTGTTGCAAACTTAACTTTTTATCCAGCAACGACGATTCTAAAATGATCGCGCCATACTTAGCCTCATTCAGCACAAACGGCTTTGCGGCGCGACTAATAAAATACATGCTATTATTTCCAGCGGTCTCCACACTTACATCTTGGTCATTCAAATTTTGAGTAAATTGATCATCAATTTTGGGAATATTGGAGTATGAATCCAGCTGCTCAATTTTGGCCGACTCGGTATAAAACTCATCTTCTTGGGAAAAGAGCTGCCCTAACCGATAAATTACCTGGCCATTGGTATTTAAGATGATTAAGCGCTGATGGTTCAATTGGTTATCTAACAACCAGTCGTTGTTGGTTTCTCGGCTTAATGGAAAATAATTGAAGTTAGTAAAAGTAAAAACTCCTTGGTAATTTTTGTTGTAGTTAGCTAACTCTTTATCATCAACATCATATAAAACCGCGTTGATACGATCGCCCACCAAAGCCTTTGGCACTCGAAACTCAATGTTATAGCCAGTTTGGGTTTCTTGCCAAACTGCATAAACAGAGTTTAGGGTTTGAAATCCATCACCATACTCGCGCAAAACCTGCATTCGACCTGGTGCTATGGCCTGGAAAAGCCAAAAACCCTGTCCTAAGTCAAGTCGAACCATATCCGATGATTGACTACTATAAGGGCTAGCACGATAAATCAACTGATTGTCGCTGATCTGCAAAAGACCAAACAAAAGTCGCTCGTCTTCGACTAACATTAACTGTGAAGCGGTATCATTGTTGCGAGCACTAAGCGCAGCATTTTGATAGGGAAACCATTCATCGGCAAAACCATCAACTAAAATTGAACCTTGCCGTTTAGAAACAGTTACTTGGTTAGGCTGTTTTTTAAGCGCCAAACTTTGTGCAAAATCAGCATCTTCTTCGAGTAACTTTTGGAAAAAACCATGATAAATTTCCAGCTGCTGCTGATTTTCAGCTACGGCTGCTCGCTCCAATTTGCTCTCAAAGTAATGGCTTAAATACCAACCTAAAATAGGCACCACAAAAAAGAATGCCAAAAGCAGCATAATTTTCCAACTTAGGGAAATATGCTTCATGCACGATTATTCCAGCGATAACCCATGCCGTAGACAGTATCGATGTGATCGAAATGAGCATCGATAGCTTGGAACTTTTGTCGAATGCGTTTGATATGAGACGTAATGGTACTATCATCGACCACAGCTTTAACTGCCTGCATCAGCTGATCACGGCTTTTCACATGACCAGGCTTTTGCGCTAAAGCGCTGACAATCCAAAACTCTGTAACCGTCAAATCAACCAACTGCTCTTGCCATTTAACTGAAAGCCGCTCGTTGTCTATTGTCAAATGTCCAATTTCCATTACCTCTTGAGCTTGATGACTAGTAACCAATAGCTCCATACGGCGAAACAAAGCCGAAATCCGCGCTAACAAATGCGGCATACTGATGTCCTTAGTTAAATAATCATCAGCACCCAGTCTAAGACCAGAAATAATATCGAAATCGCTATCTAAAGCAGTTAGAAAGATTATCGGTAACTGTGCAGATTTTTGCCTTAATTCGCGACAAACCTCAAAACCCGCCTCAGGCTCATCGCCTAAGCCAATATCCAACAACACCAAGTCTGGAAGACGATTTTGAAAAGCTAGCAAAGCCTCTTGTTTGGTACCATAAATCATTACCTCATAGCCTGACTTTTTCAGGGCCATACTGTAATTTTGCTGCAAAATGGGTTCGTCTTCTACTAAAGCGATACGCTTCGCCATGAATAAATTCCTTGAGCTATGAATGCTTTGGCAGCCTTCCTGTTGTGAGACTGCAACCATTTGAGTAAAATACCTTTTTACTAAGTTCCGCTCAAGGATTCTATGAAAAATTATCAAGCCAAAGCAGGCTTTTTGACCGGTAAAACCATATTAGTTACTGGTGCAACCGATGGTATTGGCAAGCAGGCCGCACTGACTTACGCTAGCTATGGCGCAACTGTGATTCTTTCTGGTCGTAATACTAAGAAATTAGAAATGGTTTATGATGAGATCGAAAGTTTAGGCTATCCACAACCAGCATTTATCCCTCTTAACTTGCAAAACAACACACCTGAGCAATATGCACAAATTGCTGAAGTGATTGAAAATGAATTCGGCGCATTGGATGGGTTATTACTAAATGCTAGCGATTTAGGTTTATTAAGTCCTATTGAGCATTTTGATGAAGAAACTTGGTATCGTGTGATGCAAGTTAATGTCAATGCCACTTTCTTGCTAACAAAGTACTGCTTGCCATTACTGAGAAATGCAGAACAAGGTTCTATCGTTTTCACTTCCTCAGGCGTTGGTCGCCAAGGCAGAGCTTATTGGGGCGCTTATGCGGTTTCAAAATTTGCGACTGAAGGCTTAATGCAAACATTAGCAGACGAGTTGGAAAAATCTGATATCATTGTTAACAGCATCAATCCTGGCGCCACAAGAACCAAGATGCGAGCCAATGCTTATCCTGGCGAAGATCCAAATAGTTTGCCAACACCAGAGGATATTATGCCAGCATACTTGTGGTTAATGGACAGAGCGCAAAACTCAGAAACGGGCCAGGCAATTAACGCTCGCGATTTTATCCAAAACTAAAGGATCGCTATTTGAATCAGCAACAGACGGAACTTGATCAAGAAAGACTAAATACATCGGCGCAATATGCCGCGGTCGACTTAGGTTCAAATAGCTTCCATATGGCCATTGCTCAATACGATGGCCAAGCATTTCAAATTATCGGCAAGATCAAAGAAAAAGTACAATTGGCCAGTGGTCTTGATGAGCATAATAGGCTTTCTGAAGAAGCTATTGAGCGAGGCTTAAACTGCCTAAAACTATTCGGCGAACGTTTGCATGCGATTCCTAAAAGTCAGATTAAAATCGTCGCCACTTATACCCTGCGCAAAGCTAAAAACGCCAGAGATTTTATTGAGCGCGCCGAAAAAGTCCTATCGGTGCCAATCGAAATTTTGCCAGGAACCGAAGAAGCTCGATTAATTTACAATGGCGTATCCCATAATCATCCTGATATTGAACGCGCTTTAGTGATAGATATTGGCGGCGGAAGCACCGAAATCATTCTAGGCGACAAGTTTGAACACTTGTCACTGGATAGTTTGTCATTGGGTTGTGTAACCTATAAACGCTTTTTTAAAGACGGTATTATCAACCAAGAAAACTTCCAGCAAGCCATGCTCAACGCATCGCTTACCATCTCCCCCGTAGAGCGTCGTTATATGTCGAACAACTGGCAGCATTGCCTCGGCTCATCTGGCAGTATTGAGGCGGTACACAAAGTTATTCAAGGCTTTGGCTTTCGCGATACCTGTATCCGCATGGAGCACCTGGAGTTTTTGCGTGAGAAGCTTCTTGAAATCGGCCAGATCGAAGACATTAAGTTCGAAGGCTTATCAGTCAGCAGGGTTAACACTTTTACCACTGGCTTGGTCATTTTAATGGCGTTGTTCAAGGAATTGAAAATTCCTGAGCTTTATATTTCCAACGCTTCACTGCGCGAAGGGATCTTGTTAGAGCTTGCTGACGAGTTACAAGGCAATGATAATCGCGATCAAACTGTTGCCAGTTTAATCAGCCGCTTTAATATTGATCGTGATTTTGGACAGATCATTCGCGGCGATGCTGAAACTATTTTTCATGCTGTCTGTGATACTTGGGGGCTTTACGATCCCCATTATAAAAACTTGTTGGACTGGTCGACAGTATTGCATGAAATTGGCTTATCCATCAGCTACTCAAAAATGCGATTTCACAGCGCACATATCATTCAATATGCCGATATGCCTGGCTTTAGCTTGCAAACTCAAGAGTCACTCGCCGCCATCATATTGGCGCAAAATAAAAAGTTATACCCAGATAATTTTGAAAATAAATATGAGCCAAAACAAGTACTGCTAGCTTTGGCACAAATTTTACGATTGGCTATTTTATTTAATATCAAACGTGATAATACGGATATTTCGACACTCGAATTTATAGCTAGATACGACAATGAGTTACTCATCAAGATCCCGCAGCAATGGGCTGATGAACACCAGTTGATTATGTTCGAGATGGAAAAAGAAAAAGCTTACTTAGCCTATCATGGCATTCAGCTTTCTTGGCAACTGACTTAATTAAAGCGATAAATCATCCAATAATTTATCTTGAACTTTATTTAGCTCAGGATCAGGCGTTTCAACTTGATAAAGCCCATCATTCCGCAAACGCCAATTTTGTGGATGCGCCTCTAACATCAGACGTAAGTCGCGTAACACACTTTGCTTAGCATCCTCATCCTGGATTGGAAAAGCCACCTCTACTCGGTGATAAAGATTACGCTCCATTATATCCGCCGAAGAACCATACAGCAGGTGCTCGCCATCGTTTCTAAAGTAATAAACTCGAGAATGCTCAAGAAAACGACCAATCACTGACGTCACCTGAATATTTTCGGAAACACCTTCAATATCTGGTCTTAAACAGCAAACCCCGCGAACAAGCAACTTTACCTGAACACCCGCCATTGAAGCCTGATATAACTTCTGAATCAGATCGGAATCGGTTAATGAATTCACCTTAATAATGACTTCTGCTTCGCCGCCAGCATCAGCAATGTTTATTTCGCGCTCAATGTGTTTGATAAGCTTTTTATGCAAATTAAAAGGCGCATTCCACAGCTTATTTAACTTGTATAACTGCCCCATTCCCGTCAATTGCTGGAAGACTTTATGCACATCTTCGCCAATTGCCTTGTCAGCGGTTAATAAACTGTAGTCGGTATACAGTCGCGCATTACGCTCATGGTAATTACCCGTTCCAAGGTGCACAAAACGAATTAACTTCTTTTTATAACGGCGCACCACCAGACTCATTTTTGCATGAGTTTTATAGCCCACCACTCCATAAACCACCAAAACGCCAGCTTCTTGTAGCTTTTGAGCCAGCTCAATATTGTCTTCTTCATCAAAACGTGCGCGCAGCTCAATAACTGCAGTTACCTCTTTACCAGCATGGGCACCATCGATCAGCGCTTCAACAATTGGAGAGTCGCTGCCAGTACGATAAAGGGTTTGCTTAATGGCTAACACTTCGGGATCTTGCGCCGCCTGCTTAACAAACTCAATTACTGGTAAAAAACTTTCATAAGGATGATGCAAAAAAATGTCTTTTTCCTGCAGCACTTCCAAAATCGGATGGCCTAACTGCAACTCTTTGGCTGGCTGGGGAGTAAAGCCGACAAACTTTAGATCATCACGCTCAACTAAATCCGGCAATGACATGAGACGATTTAAATTGACGGGACCATCTACAAGGTACAATTCATCATCAGTCAAGTTACACTTTTGCAGCAGAAAATTTCTAAGTTTTTTCGGACAGGATTTTTCAACTTCTAAGCGCACCGCAGCACCAAAGTGGCGTGACTGCAATTCACGTTTTAAGGCACTGGCTAAATCTTCAATTTCTTGCTCATTAACCCATAAATCACTGTCTCGGGTTAAACGAAACTGATAGCAACCATTTATTTCCATGCCAGGAAATAAATCTTCGGCAAACGCCGAGACAATGGTGGATAGATAAACAAACTCATGTCCATTGGTTTCGCAGAGCTCATCTGGCAGTTCGATAATGCGGGGTAACGAACGAGGCATATGCAATACCGCATATTCTAAATCACGACCAAAAGCATCGTTGCCATGCAAATGCACTAAGAAATGTAGTGATTTGTTTACCAAGCGAGGAAAAGGATGAGCTAGGTCTAAACTAATTGGCGAAATGACCGGCGTGACTTGTTGTACAAAGTATTTTTTCAACCACTGCCGCTGCTTATTGCTCCAGCTTTCAGACGTTCGAAAATAAATCTGCTCATCTTCTAATCGCGGCAGTAATTCATCATTCAAAATCCGATACTGCTCGTGCACCAGCATATGAGCAAAGTCACGAATATTATTTAAGGTTTGCTCAGGCGACTCGCCATTCAAGCTGGGCTTGGTATCGCCACGCTCGATTCGATGCCTTAAACCAGCCACCCTAACTTCAAAAAATTCGTCCAGATTATTACTGCAAATACAGGCGAAACGGATCCTTTCAAGCAACGGAATAGTTTCGTCCAATGCTTGTTGCAGCACACGCCAATTGAAACGCAATAAACTAATTTCGCGTTCAAAATAATAGTCTTGTTGGGTTAAATCTAGCGTTAAATCTGCTGATCCCTGATCAGCATTAAGCTCAGAATTAAGTTCAACGACATTGTTTTCTTCAACTGACATAAATTTCTGTTCCTGCGGTTCCTATGGTCATTATACGCCAATAAGGTGCTAGAAATATGACAAGTGTATTTAAGGCTTGTTCCAGCTAAATTTCTTTTTGCGGTGCTTATTAGGTTTCGGCTGCTCACGTCGAGCAGTTACGTCGAGTTTCACCAGCTCAGCCAATTCTTTAATTACAGCTTCATCTAAATCTGCCCAGCGACCACGGTTTAAACTTTGTGGTAACTCCACTGGACCATATTGAACACGGATCAAACGCGAAACTTCAACCCCTTGCGATTGCCACAATTTCCTAACTTCGCGATTTTTACCTTCCGCCAAACCAACTTCATACCATCGATTTGAACCTTCACCGCCTTTATCCACAATAGAGTCAAAGTGACATAAATCACCATCGATCAAAACCCCTTTTTGTAGGTTTTTGATCATTTCATCAGTGACTTCGCCGAACACGCGAACTGCATATTTACGCTCTACTTGATAAGAGGGATGCATTAAACGATGCGCCAGCTCACCATTGTTAGTAAACAACAATAAGCCCGTGGTATTAATATCCAAGCGGCCAATACCAATCCAGCGTCCAAACTTAGTTCTTGGCAGACTGTCAAAAACAGTCGCTCTGCCTTGCGGATCTTTTGCCGTGGATACCTCATCTAGAGGTTTATGGTAAGCCAATACGCGCGTATAAACCTCGTCTTTTGATTTTAGGGTTACAGGATTACCATCGACTCGGATCGTATCTTTCTCGGTTGCTCTATCGCCTAAAGCTGCAATCGAACCATTGACGCTGACTCGGCCAGCAGCAATCCATTTTTCAATTTCGCGTCGTGAGCCTAAGCCTGCATTGGCTAAAATTTTCTGTAATTTTTCTGACATTTGTTTTGCCATTTTAAAAAGTTAACTTATTGTACCCGATTTCAAACTCAGAAGATAAAAAAAGGAGCCATACGGCTCCCTAAGACTACCCCAACTAGTCTTTATGCCGATTTGATTGCCGCCACCCTGGCTTTGGCATCCAAATCCACATTGTGCTCTCGCAACTTCATAAATTCTTCGCGGTAAAAATCTCGTTCTTCACGTAAATTGTCATTACTTTTTTGCATAATTTCGAAGCTATGACTGACCTTTTGGTAGGAAGCCTCTACTCGATTTAACTCTTCCAAGCGTTTTTCAAGCTCTAACTGGTGCTTGACGTCTAACTTAGCCAAAGAATCTTCCAGCTCACTTTTCTTTTCATTAGCAATTTTAAGATCTTGTATTAACTGCTTATTATTCAGATAAGATTGAGACAACTTATCACTGTGACCTGTATTGACGGTTTTCATCTCATCAATTTGGCGGCTTTGGTTTTGGATAGTTTTTTCAAGATTTTGATTTATAGTCTTGCTGGCAGCTAATTGGCTAATGGTTTTACCAAGTTGTGCCTCTTGGGAATTGATTTTATCGTAAAGGGATTTGATATAGCTCGTTCGAAATTTCGCAAACATTAGACCAAGGGCTAAAACCCCAATAGCGATTAATGCGTAGATCAACGTCATATTCTCTGCCATTTCGAACTCCAATTTGACTATGGAGTATCCAAACTAGCAAATAATGTGACGCAGTTCAATTTTTTAATTGTTAATAATTATAAAATCAATGGGTTAGCTCAGTTTTCGTAGAAAAAACTCACTTAGAATTACGCTTACTGACATGAATTGTCTAAAAAAACATGAACCAGTTAATAAAAAAGTGCTATTCGACACTCCTAAGCGCAATTTCCTCTTCTAGATCTTGCTGTTCTTCAGTAATGGCTTGTTCATTAGCTGCTTCGTCAGCTATCGATTCCTCTAGCTCATCAGCAACCTCATCTACAAGCTCCGCTTCTGGATCGATCGTTTCAGCATCGACAGGATCTTTTGCTTCACTCTCAGACTCGGTATTCTCGGCTGCTTCGTGCTCTTGATCGAACTTTAGTTCAGGATTAAGGTTATCCAAATCCTGAATTTCAGCCAATGACGGCAACTCATCCAAACTTTTTAAGCCGAAATAATCCAAAAATTGCTTAGTAGTTGCATATAAGGCTGGTTTACCAGGTACATCACGATGACCAACCACTCGAACCCATTCACGTTCAAGTAGGGTTTTCATAATGTTTGAACTAACGCTTACGCCGCGCACCTGCTCAACATCGCTACGAGTCGCAGGTTGACGATAAGCAATCAAAGAAAGAGTTTCCAACAATGCACGAGAATAACGAGCTGGGCGCTCTTCCCAAAGGCGTGCAATCCACTCTGCATAATCTTGGCGCGCCTGGTAACGATAGCCAGTAGAAACTTCCACTAATTCGATGCCACGACCCTCTGCCTCTTGCTGCAAAGTTTCGACAGCCTCTTTAATTTGAGCTGGTTTTACTTTTTCATCTTCACCAAATAAACCCAAAATACGCTCTATATTCAAACTTGAGCCAGCGGCTAACAAAGCGGCTTCAATAATTCTGACTATTTTTTCTTGCTTCATCTTTTCTTCTTCAATCGCTTATTCATCATCGCTTGAGCTCACCTCTGGCAAACTCTCAGGCGATAAACTTGACTCATTAACCTTGGCACGCACATGAATGGGGCCATAATCATCGGTCTGGATCAACTCTAGTAAGGACTCTTTAGCCAATTCCATAATGGCTAAAAAGGTGACCACAACGCCCATGCGCCCTTCTTCAGGCTTAAATAGCTGGCTAAAATCGCAAAAGCTCTGCGCCGATAACTGCTCTAGCACCTTGCCCATTTTTTCACGTACCGACAAGGCTTCAAAGGAAATTTGGTGACTGGAAAACATTTCCGCGCGTTTTAAAACATCACGCAGGGCCAACAAAATTTCCTTCATATCCACTTCTGGATCAGGCTTTACAATGCGCAACTCTGGCTTTTTTGCACTGACCGCAAACACATCGCGACCCATGCGTGGAATTTCATCCAGCTCTTCAGCCGCCTTTTTAAACTGCTCGTACTCCTGCAAGCGACGGATCAAATCCGCTCTTGGATCTTCCTCATCCTCATCATCGGTTTTTGGTTTTGGCAGCAACACACGGCTTTTAATCTCCGCCAACATTGCCGCCATTACCAAGTACTCCGCTGCTAATTCCAAATGCAAAGCCTTCATAAGCTCCACATATTCCATATATTGCTCAGTAATATGGGCAAGAGGAATATCCAAAATATCCACATTCTGCCGCTTAATTAAATACAGCAATAAATCCAA
>JABXIW010000454.1 GCA_013372875.1 Gammaproteobacteria bacterium
AGCAGGTGGCACAGATGCTGCTATTGAGTGGGACTCTACAGTTGATTGTTTTGATGAGGGTGGTCTATGTACTATTTTGCTCGAAATTTTTGAGGAAGTTTCATCGCAAGGTACGTCGTTTGTGCAAGCAGGTGTAACCGTTTCGCAACAAAACCGTTTGAATCACGATAATTTCTTATATTTCTCACAGTTCCAAGCGGAGGGCATTGCTCGCTGGCCTGGTAACTTAAAGAAATACCAATTAGTCGATGGTGTTTTAGTGGATTCTGATGGCAAAAATGCAGTTGGCACGGATGGTTTGTTCTTGGAAACAAGAGACGAAAATAATATTGTGACTGGCGGTACAAGTTTCTGGACTGACCCCAACTTCCCTGATGGTAATCAAGTGGAGTCTGGAGGAGCGGTATCAAAGCTATCTAGTTTCTTGAGCGTAACAACAGATGTTAATGGACTGCCTATTTTCGATTCGTTTAATCGGAATATATACACCAATAAAGGCAATAGCGAAATTTTATTGAGCGATGCTTCGATTGATAAAGCGGCATTTGGTATGGCTGCAAGTACCGATGATGAATTTAATGATGTTAAACGCCAAACGTTAGGTTATCGATTAGAAACAAGAACCCTACAAGATGAAAATGGAAATGATTTTGATGTTAAAAATGTCGCTACATCTATGAACTTGATGGGCGATCCATTGCACAGTGTTCCGCACGTTCTGCGTTATGCAAACGGTAAGACATTGGCCTTTATCGGCACTAATATGGGTTATTTGCATGCCATTGATATTGATGATGGCTCTGAGTCATGGTCATTTATCCCTAGTGATTTATTACCTGAGATGCAAAACTTCTTAAAAGATGTTGATATTGATGGCAACCCAGAAGCTCATAATTATGGACTTGATGGTGAGATCACTATTGTCCACAGCGATACCGATTTGGATTTCAAAGTTGACTCTGGTGAGCTCGCTTATATGTTTATTGGTATGCGACGTGGCGGCAATAATTATTACGTTTTTGATATTAGCAGTTCGAGCAAGCCAAAGTATCTATATAAAATAAGTGGATTAAGTCATCAAGCTCAATCATGGTCAAGAATGGTTATTGGTAATATTGAGTATGGCGATACATTTAAAACGGTTGCTATTTTTGGTGGCGGCTATGATGACTTATTAGACGGATTAGATACGGACTCCGATGGTAGATCAGACTCGTACAATATTACTTATGGTAAAGAAACTACGGGTAACAATGTCATTATTTTTGATGTTGTCGACAAAAAAGTCCTTTGGGACCTTCAAGGCAGTAGTTTACCTGCAAAGTTACAAATTGGCAGCGTTCCTGGCACAATTCGTGCTATTTCGCTTGGCAATAGCCCATTTGCAAACCATATGTATGTGAGCGATACCAAAGGCCAAGTATTCCGTTTTGATATTTCACCTACAGATAGTGCTTTTACTGTGACTGGTCAAAGAATTGCGAACTTAGGTGGAACGGGAACATTATTGAATAACAGTGATAACCGTCGTTTCTTCTATGCGCCAAGTGTTGCGAAAATTCGTGATGAGATATTTGGTCAATACATAGCTATAGCCATTGGTTCTGGTTACAGAGCTCACCCGTTGGATGAAGAAATTGAAGACCAGTTTTATATGATCCGAGATAAAGCGGTTTATGATTCAACTCCAGGTTTTGATGCAGAAGCCAATGTCAATAATTTAACTGACGTAACTTTAGAAATTGATGAAGACAATGTTAGTGCCACCGCATCTGCGGATCTATTAACCTCTCGTGGATGGAAGATCGATTTGAGTGGCGATTTTGGTGGTTCTGCAAACCCAGGCGAGAAAGTACTATCGGAAGCTAGAATTCTAAATAATAAAATATTATTCAGTACTTATATTCCTTCAGTTAGCTTACCCTCTGCTGGTAGTTGTTCTCCTGTAGTAGGTAATGGTAAGCTGTATGGTGTGAATGTTCAGGACGGCACATCGTTTTTCTCTGACATCACTAGAGCAATTGAACTAAACTCTCCGGGTATCCCACCTGAGCCACAAGTCTTGATTGTTGATGGACAAGGTATTGTTTGTGTAGGTAATGAGTGTGGTGATGATAATGATGATAACTACGATACTGGAGATGGTAATGATAAGCCTATTGTTGAGGGTGAAGATTTCCAACAATTAGTTTCTGCAATTATCGAAAAATTTAGTACCATTCAACGTGTGAAATGGAAGAAAAAAGTAGATGGCTAAAAAAATAAAAGCTTTTACAATAATTGAGTTAATGACGGTTGTGGCTTTAGTAGCAATTGTAGCTGCTATTGCCGTTCCCTCATTAAGAAACTTCATATTAGACAATAAACTTGCGGCATTTTCTAACGACTTTGTCGCTAGCGTATCAATGGCGAAGGGTGAAGCTATATCGAATCGTGAAAGAGTCTTAATCACTTCTATTAATAACGACTGGGCTAATGGTTGGAAAATCGTTGTCGACTCTAATGGAGATGGAGACTTCAATGATGCGGAAGATGAAGAAGTAAGGACGGTATCACTCGAGTCTGGTTTGAAGTTAAAGGGAACGCCAAACGATATGACCATAAACTCAAATGGCATTATCAGTGGTTTAAATTGGGGTAGTATCACAGTATGTGATGACCGAGGAAAAGGGCGCACTGTTACTGTTGTTGGAGCAGGTATTACTAGTATTGATAAGGAGCCTGCTTGTGGCTAATTTAGGAGTTAAGATGAAAAATACAAAAGCCTTTACCTTAATAGAAGTTATGATAGTTGTAGCTGTTGTAGCTATTTTGGCGGCTATAGCAGTTCCTATGTATCAAGAGCAAATTAGGAAAAGTAAAAGAGCCGATGCTATGCAGGCATTATTAGCTGCATCAGAAGCTGTAGAGCGTTATAAAGCCGCTAATTTCTCTTATGCAAATTTGGATGGTAATCTAGCCGAGGTGTTTGCAGTGCAAGTACCTGTGGATGGCGGTGCCGCTTATTTTGATTTGGCCATTGCTGCAGATGCAACTAGTTACAGAATAACCGCAACACCGAAAGATAGTATGAAAAATGATTGCTCATTCGCTATAACTAATGCTGGTGTTCGTAGCTATACCAAAGGAAGTAAGTGTTCAACAGTTGATAATTGGTAATTGTAGAGTTTAATAAAGATTACTAAGTCATATAAATACAAATCGATACAAAACCGCTACAGACCTGATCTAATAATTATTCTCTGACTGTTTAAAATGTGCCCAATTTTATTTGGGCATTTTTTATGGTCTTTCCTTTTAACATCATTAAGTTGATTTCGTACGCAGCTTTTCTGTGCGTTATTGGTTTTCCTGCTGCTTATATTCTTTTTGATTTTAAGCATCAGTCGTTACTTCAAAGTGCGACTAGCAGCTTTATTAAAGATGTGCAATTTGCGCAAGAGTCAGCAGTTAAAAACAACTTGGCGATTAGTCTTGTTGCCATTGATGGTAACTGGAGCAATGGTTGGCTGATAAGTTCAGAGCAACAAGGCTTAATAAAAGCATCAAGTCTTAATGCTGAAATCTCTATTGCTAATACCCAAATCCAAAAAAAATCATTTCGCCCATCAGGTATCGCTAGCGTTTTACAGCCGTTAGGCAATGATGGATTTCTAATGTGCGATCAAAATGGCCAAGCAAATCATTTAAGCATGATCGCTAGTGGTTACATAACGGTCAAAAATATCAAACAAGATTGTTTTGCCTAAAGGTACAGGAGCAGCTTTGAAAACTCATCAGCAAGCAGGTTTTAGCTTAGTGGAAACTCTAATCACAATTTTAGTGGTTTCTATTGGGCTGCTGGGCTTTGCAGCCTTACAAATTAACGCGCTTAACTCTTCAATTGATACTTTTAGTCGTAATCAAGCGGTCATTATTTTAGAAGATGCTGTTGCTCGAATACGTAACAATAGGGACTACACCAATACTGATAAGCTGCAAGCTAACGCTTATACCAATGACTCGAGTGATTTTTATACCTGGTGTGACATCGAGAAAAATACAATCCCTGTCGCATCTTGCAAATCGGGTGAGGCTTGTTCTTTCTCTAAGTTGGCGAAAGAGGATATTTATCAGATCTGCCAAACCCTTGTTAGCACTAAACTTCCAAACGCCATTATCGGCAGTAAATGTTTTGATCGTGATTCATCGGACGCTGACTCTTGCAGCGTAGGTTCGCGAATGAGCTTGTACATGGCCTGGAAAGGCTTTAACCGCAAAGATGTTTCTGGCAAAGAAAATTACAGTCAAAACACTCGTTGCCAAACAGAAGTTGGCTTGGCTAGTGACTATGCTTGCGTGCAGTTGGAGTTGGTTCAATGAAGCGATCTAGTTTAATTCAAAGCAAGCAAAAAGGATTCTCATTGATTGAAATGATGGTGGCCATGTTAATTGGTCTGATCATTATTGCAGCGGTTTATATCGTATTTTTATCGAGCCAAAAAAGCTATCGTTTATCTACTGGGATGATGCAGGTTAATGATAATGGACAGTTTTTAGTGCAGTTTTTGCAGTCTGACTTTCAAAAAGCAGGCTGGGTTGATACTGATGTGGAATCACCTGAGGGGCATAGTTTAGCGATGCCCGTTAAAGACCTGCTCAATAATCAAAAAGCGGGCAATAGTTTAAATTCGGATCAAATTACCGTGCGTTATTACGCTAACCAGGCATGTGATGGCGCAGCGGCGGTTAATGGTGTAATCGAAAATACTTATCAACTGGTAGTAGTCAACGACAAAACTGAGCTTCAGTGCAATGGCATTGCTTTGGCCTCAAACGTAGAGTCGTTTCAATTAGAGTACGGTGTCCTAACCAATAATGGCATTGAATATAAAGATGCCAATGGTATTGCGGATTTGTCATTAATTAAAACCATTCGTTTTGCTTTTATCGTTGCCTCTGATAGGCAAAACATTACCTCTTCAAAAAACTCCACTATTAACAATGTGCTTGGCGAAGGCCCGCTAAATTTCAGCGATGGTCGCTATCGACAAGTGTTTGGAAGCACCGTGGTGTTAAATAATCGTAGTAACTTACCTCCAGAATCACTGCTGGTTACGGAGTAGCAAGATGAATAATTTTAACCCTAGCTCTCAGAGTGGTTTTTCTTTAGCAGTAGCATTGATCATTTTATTAGTGATGTCGATTGTGGGAATTTCAGTAATGAACTCAGGCATCTTGTCGCAAAAAATGAGCTCTGCAAACCAAGAGCATGCAATGACATTTCAGGCCGCACAAACCGCCAATAGCACTTATATAAGCGCCTATCAATACGACCAAAAGCATTTGTTAGATACTGCAGACAAAGCATTTTGGGACGATTTGAGTGCGCCCAGAGCTGGCTATAGCAAATGCACCAATAATAAAGGTGCATTGGTCCAATGTAGTGATGATGTGCGCTTGGAGTCTGATCAATTGTTAAAAGCAGAAGTTGAGGCTTTCTATCATGATTGCGAAACCGCTGCTTTGAAGTGTATGGGCAACAGTTGGGATAACAGCGGTTTGGGTTGCCACTCTTTCCAGCTATTGGGAGAAGGAATATTGGATCTGAATAAGGATGGCAAGAAAGGGCAAGGCGAAATTAATACCAATATTGAAGAATGGGTACAAGTAGTACGCAGCTGCAACAAGACGCTTGCAGGGAGTTAATAATGAAAAACATATTTAAAGTTTTAATATCAGCTTTTTTAGTGTTTTGCTTAGCGAGCAACCTTAAAGCTGACGACATTGAAATTTACTTTGGCGCATCTTCACCAGCGAATGTTTTATTAGTGCTGGATACTTCAGGTTCAATGAATACAGAAGATGTGACTTGTACCGACTCTAATGGTAATGACTATAAATGCAGTCGCCTGCAAGCGCTCAAAGATGGTGTAGAAATATTTTTAGACAGCATTGAAGACAATGTCAGGGTAGGGGTTATGCGTTTCCCTGCGCAAAGCTCTGGTAATACTATTTTGGGCGGTGAGCTGTTATATCCCGTTTCGCCAATGGGGGAGCTTGCTGGAGTAAGCGAGTATAGCCATCGTGATAGAGTGAAAGCGATCGTAAAAAATCTCTCAGCACAAGGCGGTACACCACTAACTCAGACGTTTGAGCAGGCGGTCAAATATTTTGCAGGCGACTTTAAGCATTTGTCAGGTTCAAAGAGCGTTACTCTAACTTATGATCAGAAAAATCTTGCAACGGGTCAAATCAGCTATGGCCTAACATGGAGTCAAAAATTCCCTCAATACTTTGGCTCGCTAGTTGATACACCTATCGAGCAGCAGTGTTTGCTGCGTAATAAAATTGTCTTACTGACTGATGGTGTGCCGAACTCAACCTTAAATGCCACCAAGGATGATATTAATACACTAACATCCGCTTCTTGTACCACCGCCAATGAGAATGATGAGTCGACCTATGATACTCGCAATGGTCGTGTGCTTGATACAGAACGCAATATTTTTTCAGGCAAAGACTGTGCCGTAGAGCTAGCAAAGTATTCTGCAAATACAGACTTGATTAGTAGTATGCCGGGCTCTTATGTTGAAGTGGATACGCTAGGTTTTGCTTTGGATAGCGATGATCCAAAAGAGTATCTAAAACAGGTGGCCGATGCTGGTAATGGTACGGCTTATGAAGCGTCAGATGCCCAGTCATTAGCTAATGCATTTAATGCATCATTGGACTCGGTTTCTGAGTCTAGTAGTTTTGTAGCGCCTAGCGTTCCATTAAGTCAATCGAATCGTTTGAGTAGTGGTAATGAGCTATTTTTAGCCATGTTTAAACCTGAGTCAAAACAGTTATGGCATGGTAATTTGAAAAAATATTTTTTAAAGGATGGCAAAATTGTTGATAAAAATGGCGCGATTGCGGTTAACGACAAAGGTGCATTTTACTCAAGTGCTTCAAGTGCTTGGAGTCAGGCCGATGGCGACTCAGTGGTGTTTGGTGGTGCGGCGCAAGCCATGAGTATGCCGCGAAGCGTTTACAGCAATATTCTGGAGAAGAATCTGTGGACAAATAAAAACCAAATTATTACTAGCAATAATAAAATAACCAACGAGTTACTTGGCTTACCAGCAAGCGCTTCAACTGCAGAACTGCAGCAACACATTAGTTGGATCTACAATCAAAAAGTACCTTATGACTCAGACGGTGATGGAGTAAATGATACTACCGTGAATCGCTTTGGTGATCCTTTACACTCAAAGCCTGTCATGGTTCGCTACGATGTTGGCAATACGGTATTTGTAGGCTCTAACCAAGGTTATTTACATGCGATTAATCCAGATAATACGAGCGGTGACGAGCTATGGTCATTCATGCCGCGCCAATTATTATCGAATGTAGCAACTTGGGCTAAAGATAAAGATTTAGCTTCAACCAGTGGCCGCGTTTATGGTTTAGATGGCGAGATAACCGTTTATCATGAAGATAAAGATCGCGATGCTGTTATTGATGCCGGCGAAAAAGCTTATCTCTACGTTGGAATGCGTCGAGGTGGACGTAATTATTACGCCATTGATATTTCTGATCGCACTAAGCCGCAACTGATGTTTACCATTACAGGTGACAAAGCGACTTATGATGAAACTCAAAGTGGCAACTTAGCTTGGGATCAGGTCGAGTATTACGATGGCTTGGCCCAAACTTGGTCTAAGCCAGTTATAGGCATGATGAGGTGGGGCAAGCAGCAGCGTTTAGTGATGTTGTTTGGTGGTGGTTACGATGCTACTAGCCAAGATAATTCGAGCACTACCGCTGGCAATACCGATTCGCTGGGTAACAATATTTTTATTGCTGACGCTGTGACTGGACAAATGTTGTGGAATGCAAAGGACAACGCCATGCATAAACGCTCTGGCGACTTATCTGGTCTTTTAACTAATAGTTTTGCTGCCAGTTTATCAGTGGGTGATTTAACAGGTTCTGGTACTATTGAGCACTTTTATGCAGCGGATTTAGGTGGCCAACTATTCCGTTTTGATGTGATGGTCAAGAATAATAGTACTAGCATTCAAGGTGCCAAAGTCGCGGATATTCAAGGTTCTGGTGTTGCAGGTAATCGCCGCTTCTACAACAAACCAGATGTTTCTTTTGTGCGAATGCAAGGCACTACCATGGCTATGATCGCGATTGGTAGTGGCTATCGCGCTCATCCTTTAAATGATGCGACATCCGATCGATTCTATGTTTTCTTTGATAAAGAGATCGTAAACAAAAAATTTGATAACAGCGTATTTAATGAATCGAGTCTCTACAACATTAGCAAAAAAATAAAAGGCGTAGATGGTAAAGATCGTTTTGCAACTATTTTTGATATTTTCAATGCCAAAAAGAAAGGTTGGTACTTAGAATTGGCTAAAGGTGAGAAAGTCTTGTCTGACTCGACCACTATCAATTATCGTATTTTCTTCACCACTTATTCGCCATCAAATAATCCTAATAGTTGTAGCGTTTCGGTGGGCTCAAACAAGTTGTATGCCATGAGTGTGTTAGATGGCAGACCAGCATTCAATGAGTTTGATCACAATAGCAGTGGCACCCTTGATGAATTGGATGAGCGCTCAACTGAGGTCAATTATGTCGGAATCGCTCCTGGCTTCACGGTTTTGTTCCCAGAGGATGACACCAGCATTGTGTCTTATGTAGGAGCTGAACAAATCTGTAGTGGTGCTAAGTGCGATTTTGCAAATGAATTGACCACTGTTAAATGGCGTGAAATTGATGATAAGCAAAGGCAAGCAATTATTAACGCTAAGTAGTTGATATTTAATACCATTTACTAAATCTTGCCAATTACCCCTCGTCATGTAGAATATTTAAAAAACTATGGATGAGGGGATTTTTGTGCGCGCAAAAGTTATCAGTTTTGTTCAAATGAAGGGTGGAGCGGGTAAAACCACGCTCTGTGCCAATATTGCTTCTACCTTATCGGATCAAGCCAATGTACTCATGATTGATACCGATTTCCCGCAAAGCTCACTGGATACTTGGTATCAAATTCGTAATGAAAAGTATGTTATTGAGAATTTACAAGTACAAACTGCCAAAAACCTTGCCCAATTGCAGAAAGTGGTTAGGGATAATTTAGATAACTATGACTATATTTTAATCGATGGTCATCCGCGTATTACCAATATTACTCGCGCCGTTTTGATGCTATCGGATCTGGCGTTAATTCCTTTAAGCCCATCACAAGTGGAAGTTTGGTCAACTAAGCACTTGGCCGAGATTGTCGAAGAGGCTAAAGCCATAAATCCACATCTTGAAACTCGCATTTGCTGGAATCGTTATCGAGTCAGAACCAATTCTGCAGAAGCGGTAGTTGCCGAAGCGAAAAAAGTACTAAAGATTGATGATTTACCAGCAAAGCTTGGTAATCGTGTGGCCTATCTTGACTCTTTTGCACAAGGTTTGACAGTCGCAGAGTGGCACGATCAAGCTGCAAAAATGGAAATCTGGTCGCTAACTTCTGGCATCCAAAGAGTTTTGGAGAAGCAGGGCAATCATCGAATTAAAACCGAAGCACAAGTGGATAAGTTTGCAAAAGGAAAATAAATTTTTAAATTAATGCTTGACCAGAATTTATCTATAGATTAATTTACACTCATGAAAAGATTAAACACAAACATTTCTTGGTGGCGCGCTATTTAGATGGCGGGTCTTTTTGTGTTTGTTGAATTTTAAAGCCCGCACATGTTGCGGGCTTTTTTATGTGCAGTATTTAATGATCAAAGCGAGTTTATTGTTATGAACCATTCTATTAATTCACAAGTTGCCAATCAAAATTGGTGGCATTGGATAAAGCGGGCTTATGTTCGAGGATGGTTTATGCTTTAAATAAAGCTATTCGACAAAGCCCGTATCTCATCAGAGTGCGGGCTTTTTTTATGCCCCAACGAAATGAATTTATTAATTTTAAGACTAGGAAAACACATGATTATCATCTTAAAAGCTAACGCTAAAGAAGCCGATGCAGCTGAAATATTAAAAGAAATTGAAGCCGCTGGATTACAACCTTTGAATATGCCGGGCGTTGAAAGAACTGTGCTCGGCGCATTAGGTGACGAGCGAATTTTGGAATCGTTGCACCTTGAAAAATACCCGCAAGTGGAAACCATTAAGCCTGTGCTGAGTAAATATAAATTAGTCAGTCGTGAAATATATCCTCAAGACACTGTTATCCAGTTGGGAAAGACGCCTGTGGGAGCTCAACAGTTCGCCTTGATGGGCGGACCTTGCGCCATCGAAAGTGAAGAGCAATTACTTGAAACTGCACAATACGTGAAGGCTGCTGGTGCGACGGTTCTTCGCGGCGGGGCATTTAAACCAAGAACCAGCCCCTATTCGTTTCAAGGCTTAGGCTTGGATGGGCTAAAAATAATGCAACAAGTGGGCAGAGAAACAGGCTTAGATACCATTACTGAACTAATGGACATTAAGGATTTAGATGACGTTGCTAACTACACTTCTGCAATTCAAATTGGTGCTCGCAATATGCAAAATTACTCTTTGTTAAAAGCAGTTGGTGAAACTCAAAAGCCTATTTTATTGAAGCGCGGGCTTTCAGCTACTATTGAAGAATTATTATTAGCCGCTGAGTATATTGTGGCAACGGGCAATCCCAACGTGATGATATGCGAACGTGGTATTCGTACGTTTGAGACGGCCACTAGAAACACTTTAGATTTAAATGCGGTTGCTTACATTAAGCAAAAAAGTCATTTACCAGTTATCGTTGATCCTTCGCATGCAACAGGTGTTAGAAGCCTAGTTGCTCCAATGGCTAAAGCTGGTGTAGCTTGTGGTGCCGATGGACTAATTATCGAATGCCATAGAAATCCTATTGAGTCGGTATCAGATGCAGCACAAGCCTTGTCACCAACAGACTTTGCAGAGTTACTACAACAGTTAAAACCTTTCATTGAAGCTAGCGGTAGAAGTTTTGTTCCTTTAACTGAAACCGAGCAAAGAGGTCGATATGCAAGTTAACACCTTAATCAAAAAGATACCTTTATCATTGAGTCCAATTGACTCTTATAAGCGAACTTGCCAACTAGGAAGAAAGGCGGATACCGTGCTGCTAGAAACTGCTGAGGCGGCTAGCCACGCTAATCAAAAAAGTATTATTGGTATTTCAAGTGCAGTTAAAATTAAATCTATAGACGATATAGTTGAGATTTCTGCTTTAAATGATAATGGTAAAGCCTTCTTAAAGTCTTTTGATACTGAAGCCATACAAGAATTTACATTTGAAGTGTCGCCGCAGAAAATAATTGCCAAGCTCAAACCGCAACCACCAGTCTATGATGAAGAGTTGCGTTTAGTTCAAGCATCAAGTTTAGACATTCTAAAAAGCATCAAGCAACAATTAGTTGCTTCGGCGCAAGATAACGAAAGTACATATTTATTGGGCGCATTCAGCTTCGATCTGGTGGATCAATTTGAAGTTTTACCAACAATAAACAAGCCCGATGAAGACTATGTGTTTTACTTAGCAGATACTTTGTTAATACAGTCCCTGAATTCGAATTCAGCGCAAATCATTGTCAAAGGATTTGGTGAGTATGCAGCACACAATATTCATTTGGGGTTGCAAATAGAGCAGGTTGAGAAGTTATTACGCATTCCTTCTGAGAGTTATCAGGCATTAAACCAATCATCATGCGTGCAAGTGTCTATCTCTGATAGAGATTTTATGCAGCAGGTTAATGAGGGTAAAGAGTCAATCCTGCGAGGAGATGTCTTTCAAGTAGTTTTATCTAGAAATTATCAAATGGATTGCCAGCAACCTCTGCAGGCATATGAAAATCTCAGAACTTCTAACCCAAGCCCATATATGTACTTTATAAACTTTTCTGATAAGCAACTGTTTGGTGCGAGTCCAGAAAGTGCTTTAAAGGTTGATGCTAATAAAGAAGTTAGTTTGTATCCGATAGCTGGTACTCGAAAAAGAGCAATCATCAATGAACAAATCGATCATGAGCATGATTCGTTGATTGAGTATGAATTGATTGATGATGAAAAAGAGTCTGCTGAGCATATGATGTTACTTGACTTAGCGCGCAATGATATAGCAAGAGTTGTTGAATACGGCACACGCAAAGTGACACAGCTGAAAAAGATTGTTAAATATTCGCACGTTATGCACTTAGTTTCTGAAGTTAAGGGCAAACTTAGATCCGATTTAGATCCGATTGATGCCTATAAAGCATGCAGCAATATGGGGACTCTTACTGGTGCTCCAAAAATCAAAGCGATGCACCTGATTAGAAAGTTTGAGAAAAATGGACGGGGTTTGTATGGCGGAGCTGTTGCAGCAATAAATGCCAACAATGAATTTGATAGCGCTATTATCATTCGCTCAGCAGTAGTAAAGGACGGTACAGCCAAGATTACTGCTGGCGCAGGAGTAGTTTATGATTCTGTAGCAGAGCTAGAAGCATTGGAAACACAGAATAAAGCTCAGGCTGTAATAAATGCTTGCCTTGCATCCATCAAATTAAAGGATGTTGCTGCATGAAATTTTTAATTATCGATAATTACGACTCCTTCATCTATAACCTCAAGTATGAACTTAATGCATTAGGTATAGAAACTACAATTTGCAGGAATGATATTGCGTTTACAAAACTAGAAGAATTGGCACAACAGCATGATGCGATTGTGTTGTCACCTGGGCCTTCCAATCCCACCAACGCAGGCCATTGCATAGAGCTTGTTAAAAGCTTTTATTTTCAGAAGCCAATCTTAGGTATTTGCTTAGGTCATCAAGTAATTGCCGAGGCTTTTGGAGGAAAAGTAACTAAAGCGCAGCAAGTCGTCCATGGAAAGCACTCTATTATCAATATAGGCAGCAGCGACTTGTTTGCGAATTTGGGTGCCTCAACTAAAGTTGCGAGATATCACTCGCTAATCGCTCAAGAGTTGCCGCAAAATCTTGCAGTGATTGCCAGCTCTACTAGTGATGAGGTTATGGCTATAGAGCACAAAGAGTTTCCTGTGTTTGGGCTACAATTTCATCCTGAGAGCATTATGACGCTAAAGGGTAAGCAGATGATCCAAAACTTCAAGGCAATTGTAATGAAAAACTTAGTCGCTAAGGAGAGTCGTCATGTTGCAAATGCTTGAAGATATTTATCAAGGAAGGCATCTAAGTTTTGAGCAAGCTAAGGTGTCTTTTTCAGAGTTATTAACTGGAAAGGTTGAAGTGCCTGTAGCATCGGCGTTACTTGCTGCGCTTAAAACTAAAGGTGAGTCGGTGGGTGAAATTGCCGGCGCTGCCTATGCACTGCGTAAAGCCGCAATGCCTTTTCCTAAAACTGATTATATTACTAGTGATTGTTGTGGCACGGGCGGCGATGGCTTCAATACTATTAACGTTTCAACCATTTCTGCATTTGTAGCTGCCACGTTAGGCGTAAAAGTCGTTAAGCATGGAAATCGCTCAGTATCTTCTAAGTGTGGCTCATCTGATCTAATGGATGCTTTAGGCATTAACTACCAATTGAGCCCTGAAAAAAGCAAACAATTACTAGATAGGGCTAACTTCTGTTTTCTACTAGCGCCTCAATACCATCAAGGTGTTAAACATGTAATGCCTATCAGGCAATCTCTAAAGACAAGGACGATATTTAACTTGATTGGTCCGCTGGCTAATCCTGCTGCGCCTGATATCCAGTTGCTTGGTGTTTATGATTCTCGCTATTGCAAACCATTTGCTGAGATTTTAAATATTCTTGGGTCAAAAAAAGCCATGGTTGTTAATGGTTCAGGACTAGATGAGGTTGCACTGCATGACAAAACAGACATTGCTTTGCTAGATAATGGTTCTATTGAAACTTTTAGTATTAGTCCTAAAGATTTGGGGTTGGATAAACATTCAATAGAAGACATGCAAGTGGATACTAAGTTAGATAATTTATCTGCTGCATTAAAAATTATGTCAGGTAAAGGCTCCCAAGCGCACAATGACATGATTGCAGCTAATTGCGGAGCTTTACTGTATTTAAATGGTGAAGCTCCATCGCTTAAAGATTCTGTGCGTCTAGCTAAAGACACCATTTTATCAGGGCAGGTTGCAGAGCATTTACAGCTGATAAAAGAGGTGTCCAATGACTAATATATTGAATGTCATCGTCAATTATAAGCGCGAACTAATAGCGAATAGTCAGGATGTAACGCCAACAACCAATAGCCAGCGTGATTTCAAAGCAGCTCTTATGAAGTCAGATTTTGGCTTTATTATGGAGTGCAAAAAAGCTTCGCCGTCCAAAGGGCTCATTCGAGAAGATTTTGATTTATCTGAAATTGTACCTATATATAACCGCTATGCGGATGCCATTTCGGTGTTGACGGAAGAGCGTTTTTTTCAGGGCAGTTATAAAAATCTAGAATACGTTAGTGAGCATACGGATAAACCAGTTTTATGCAAAGATTTTATCTTAACGCCTAAACAAGTTCGTCAAGCAAGATTTTATGGCGCTGATGCCGTTCTTTTGATGCTTTCTATCTTATCTGATTCAGAATATATGCTCTGTCAGCAGGAAGCTGCCAAATACCAGATGGATGTTTTAACAGAAGTTCATGATGAATCAGAGTTGCAAAGAGCCATCGCCTTAGGTAGTGATATTATTGGTATTAACAATCGTGACCTCAAAACACTTAAAACTTCACTTAACCATACAAAAACACTTTTTTCTTTAGTACCCAAAGATAGAGTTATTATTACTGAGTCTGGTATCAATGATCATTCGGATATCATTGAGATGTCGCAATTTGCCGATGCTTGCTTAGTTGGTTCCTCTCTAATGCAACATGCCGATCTTAATCAAGCTGCTTCGAAGCTGGTGTATGGTGATATTAAAATTTGTGGTGTAACCAGCCAGATTGACCTAAATGTTTCAGAGCAAACTGAGGCATCTCACCTTGGCATTATTTTTTCCGAAAAATCAAAAAGAAAGGTTACTGTTCCGTTAGTATCTAAATCAAAGCCATTAATAGGTGTTTTTCAAAATCAACCGCTTGATTTTGTCTTAAAGCAAGTTTCCGATTATCAACTTAATGGCGTTCAGCTGCATGGTTCTGAGGATAAACCTTATATTGAAGATTTAAGAGAAAAATTAGGACGCACTTTTTTTATATCAAAAGTTACACATGTGACAGGCTCAATTGATGAATTATGCTTTGAAAATCTGGATGAAGTATTGCTTGATACTCAAATTAAAGGTCAACAAGGCGGTACAGGTAAAGCATTTGATTGGAGTTTATTGTCGCAGCATCAAATACAAAGCAACAAACACAAAATCAGAGTGGCGGGTGGCTTAAACTCCTCTAATATCCGAGAAATAAAAAAGAAAGGCTTTTATAAGTTGGATGTTTGCAGCGGTAGTGAGTCCAGCCCTGGCATTAAATGTCCGGATAAATTGAATAATATTTTTGCCAATAGCAAACTCAAAGGTTTAGTTAGATGAATATGAAAGTAGATACCAATTATGAATACAATGGCGCATATATTGGTCAGTATGGCGGCCAGTTTGTACCACAAATTTTAATGCCAGCTCTCGAGCAGCTTGAAAAAGCATTTGAAGAATCTGTTGCCAATGATGTGTTTCAAGCAGAACTCACGCGGCTTTTGAATCAATATGCAGGAAGACCAACTCCATTAACGGAGTGTAGTAGTTTTGCAGTTAAGCCAAATGTTAGAGTTTTTCTAAAAAGAGAAGACTTACTACATGGCGGAGCTCACAAAACTAACCAAGTATTAGCTCAAGCCTTGCTGGCAAAACGCATGGGAAAGCGAAGGATTATTGCAGAGACCGGTGCTGGTCAACATGGAGTGGCTACAGCTTTGGCTTGTGCTTTGCTTGACCTAGAGGCTGTTATTTATATGGGTGCTAAGGACATAGAACGCCAAGCTCCTAATGTTTTTCGTATGAAACTAATGGGGGCTAAAGTAATTGCTGTCGACAATGGTAGCGGCAGTTTAAAAGATGCAATCAACGAAGCCTTACGAGATTGGGCTGCGTCTTACGATACAACCCATTATTTATTGGGTACTGCGGCGGGCCCACATCCATTTCCTAAAATGGTAAAAACCTATCAAAAAATTATTGGTGAAGAAGCCAAACAACAAATACTTGAGCAAGTTGGGAAACTACCCGATGCAGTCATAGCTTGTGTTGGCGGTGGCTCTAATGCCATTGGGATATTTGCCGATTTTATAAAGGAAACTGAAGTGGAGTTGATTGGCGTTGAGCCTGCAGGTAAAGGTCTTGATTCATCGCAGCATGGCGCCACTTTGATAAAAGGTACGGAAGGAATAATTCATGGCGCCCGTACTCAAACCTTACAAACTACCGAAGGTCAGATAAAAGAGTCGCATTCCGTTTCGGCTGGGTTAGATTATCCTGCGGTGGGTCCTGAACACGTTCATTTAATGACTTCAGGTCGAGCCCAATATGTTGGCATCACCGACCAAGAAGCGCTAGAAGCCTTTCAGGAGCTTTCAAGAACCGAAGGCATTATTCCTGCGTTGGAATCGTCTCATGCATTGGCTTATGCCAAAAAACTTACGGATAGCACCACCAAACCCATGAACATTATTGTTAATTTATCGGGTAGGGGAGATAAAGATTTAATGCTTGTCATGGATAAATTAGCTGCTAAGGAGCAACTTTAATGCGCTATCAAACAATGTTTACTGAAAAGAAACGCATTAAACAACTTGCGTATATACCATTCGTATTGCTTGGTGATCCCACGCGAGAGCATTCGCTTGCCATTATTGACTGTTTGATCCAGTGCGGAGCCGATGCATTGGAGTTAGGATTTGCTTTTTCCGATCCTGTCGCTGATGGTCCCGTGATCCAAGAAGCTAGTTTACGACCATTAGCAAATGATTTTTCGGTTCAAAATGGCTTTGAATTGATAAAGCAGATCAGAGCTCGATACCCTGAGATCCCGATTGGGATATTAACTTATGCCAACTTAGTCTTCGCTCAAGGAATAGAGCAATACTACAAAAAAGCTTCAGAGGCTGGAGTGGACTCAGTATTGATTGCCGATTGTCCAGTTCAAGAATCTTCATTATTTACAGAACAAGCCAAACAGTATGCAGTTGATACGGTCTTTATTGCGCCGCCAGATGCAAATGATAACACTTTATCTTTTGTAGCCAATCACTCCCAAGGTTATACCTATGTCTTGAGTCGTAAAGGTATAACAGGAACGGAAGTTAGTGCTAATCAAGCTAATAGTGAATTTCTCAGCAAGCTCAAGGAATATGGCAGTGCGCCATTAGTTCAAGGTTTTGGTATTTCAACGCCAGATCATGTTTATCAAGCCGCACAAGTAGGAGTGGATGGCGTTATTACTGGATCAGCTATAGTTAAGCTGATCAATCAGTATTATAATGAGCCACAAATCATGCTTGATGAAATTACTCGTTATGCCAGAACTATGGCGAATGCTGCTCATCAAGCTCACACTATTAATCAGCGGCACAAGAGCCGCAAAGGTTTAATAAATGTCGATAGCAGAGACGATCAAAGAACAACTGCTTGCCATGGAGCAGCAGGTTGAAGAAGAAAAACTATTTTTAGTGGGTTACTTAATACCAATGGTAGATTTGATCCCGCAGGGTGACTTGAATGATCTTGAGTGGTTTGCTGAGTTTGCATTGTTTGTAGAAGATGCTGTTGAATCCGACGGCTTGAATGATCGTGATGTTGATATCCTAAGCGAAATTTTTGACGAGTTACAGCCTCAAGAGGCTTGAGCAAGGTGTTTATTTGTCTGCAAGACGCATAATTAATAGTCAGTTTAAGAGTACCGAAATAACGGTTCCTGGAAGCAAATATCTCGCCAATCGATATATTGCTTTGGCGGCGATCAGCCCAGGAAAAACAGTGCTGACTAATGTTCCACAAAATGATGACATCGCCGCTGCTTTGGAAGCGGTCAAAGCGCTTGGTGCGAAACTAGACGTCACAGACAGCACCGTTGAAATAGAAGGTATTAGAGATTATAAATCTGAGCAATTAATCAATATTAATTGTCGTGATAGTGGCACCCTTAGCCGCTTTATCACTGCGGTGGCGGCTGCTTTAGAGTCATCAGTTACGGTTGATGCTAGTGAGCAAATGCGAAATCGACCGATGCAAGAAATTATAGCTTCGCTGCAACAGCTTGGCGTAAAAGTTAGTTCTAAAAACGGTCATTTGCCGATTCAATTACAAGGCCCCATTATTGGTGGTCAATGTGATTTAAATGCTTCCCGTTCTAGTCAGTTTTTAAGTGGCTTGTTAATTGCAGCCTTAAAAGCGAAATCAGACACGCTAATTCAATTGGAAAATGATCCCGTTTCTGAAAGTTATATTAATTTGACTATTAGGGCGATTGAAAAATTTTCAGGCGAAGTAAAGCGGATCAATAATCGCGATTTTTTAGTCACTGCTAATCAAAAATTAAAATCACCAACCATAGAGGTGGCAAGCGACGCAGTATCCTATAGTTATTTTATGGCGGCAGCCTTAATTGCTGAGTCTAATATTAAAATCAAGCACTATGACTTTGACTCAGTGCAAGGTGAGTCACGCTTTCCAGAGCTTTTAGAATTGATGGGCGCAAAAGTTTCACGGGAAGCTAATGACTTATTAATTGCTTATGCTAAACCGCTACAGGCGATAACAGTTGATATGGGCAATATGCCCGATGTGGTACCAACTATGGCAGTTTTGGCTGCATTTGCACAAGGTACGACTCACATTACCAATATAGCTCATTTGGCTTATAAAGAGTCCAATCGGATCGTTGATTTGTGTCAGCAGCTCATAAAAATAGGCGTGCCTTGCGAGTACGGTGGCGATTACATCAAAATTACTGGTGGTGCGGCTTTAATGACTGCTGAAGTCTCGAGCTGTCATGATCATCGTTTGGCAATGTCTTTAGCGTTGCTTGGAATTCAATTGCCTGGCTTGGTGGTTAAAGATGCGCAAGCGGTTGAGAAATCATTCCCAGATTATTGGCAATACCTTGAGCAGATTGGTATTGTTTCAGAAGAATTAGAATAGGAATCAAAAATGGCAGGCGATAGTTTCGGCAAATTATTCAAAGTCACCAATTGGGGTGAGTCCCACGGCAAAGCCATTGGCGTTATCGTCGAAGGATGCCCTGCAGGATTAGAATTATCAGAAGCAGATATTCAACCGTTTTTGGATCGACGTCGCCCAGGTCAAAGCAAAATCACCACACGCCGTGATGAAAAGGACCAAGTTAAAATCCTGTCAGGCACGGTTAATGGCATTACCACGGGCACGCCAATTAGTCTGATGATCGAGAACCAAGATCAAAAATCCAAAGACTATTCTGAAATGGCGAAAATATTTCGTCCGAGTCATGCAGATTACACTTATCAAAAAAAATACGGTATCCGCGATGTAGCAGGTGGCGGTAGAAGCTCGGCAAGAATTACTGCGGGTCATGTCGCAGCAGGTGCCATTGCACAAAAGATTTTAACTAAAGCGCTTGGAACAGAAATTGTAGGCTATGTTAAAAGCGTTAATGATTTAGTGTTAGAGATAGATTCTTCACAAGTAGATGCTAATAATATTGAGCAAACAGCAGTGCGTTGTCCAGACTTAGGATTGGCAGAAAAAATGATTGCGCGTATTGAACAAGCGCGCAAATCAGGAGATTCTTTAGGCGGGATAGTCGAATGCAGAATTAACAATGTGCCCGTTGGTTTAGGTGAGCCGGTATTCGATAAATTAGAAGCTGATTTAGCCAAAGCGATGATGGCAATTAACGCCAGTAAAGGCTTTGAAATTGGTTCAGGCTTTGCAGGAACGCTTGAAACTGGCACTAGTCATAATGATGTTTTCATCAGTAATAATGGTAAAGTCGAAACTCAAACTAATAACTCTGGCGGCGTTTTAGGTGGTATTTCTAATGGTATGCCAATCGTATTCCGTGTTGCTTTTAAGCCAACTCCAACCATTATCAAACAACAAAATACAGTTAATTTAGAAGGTGAAGAAACGGTATTTCATGGCAGAGGACGGCATGATCCTTGTGTTTTACCAAGAGCGGTTCCCATTGTAGAAGCTATGTCAGCATTGGTTTTATGTGATCACTTTTTAAGATTTAGAGCTTATAAGGGATTGTTTGATGTCAATTGATGAGATGTTATTAAATGTCTTGAATGGAGATGACCATAGGCTTTTCACACTTAAACAGCAATTAGATACACCTCATTCTTTTAAGAAAACATATTTTTCCACTGATACTTTGCAAGTATTTGATATTATTTTTGGAAATTTAGAGTTTAAAACTGTCTCGGAAACGATTAAATCTATACAAGATGTTGTAGGCCTAACATCTACTGGTCAAGAAGTAGCTATTACATTTTCAATTTTGAACGGTATTCTTAGTCAAATAATTTTAGAGTCTGAGAGCAGCTTTGAACCAGATGAAATCAAAACCTATCATTATATTGAGTTAAATGAGAATAGGAATTGGATCAAGACTGAAAGCCGAAGATTGAACAATACTTTTTTGGAACTACCATAATCCCCTTATATTTAGCTGAATAAAAGAAAAGTATTAGCAATTGCCATCTTGGATGATGGCAATAGTGAAATCCAGCACAGGGAAGTGCTGTATTTCATGGTGCGTTAAGAGACTTTACTTTTATGAAGGAAGTTTTCGTAGAAAACCTAAATATTTGGGAAAACTTCTTTTGGTTACTTTTCCAAGTTTGGAAAAGTAACTCGCTGAGAAGCGAAAAGCAATTTTTAGAAGATTCCTGTTTCCGCAGAAATGACTAATTATTCTATCCCCTTAGCCTTCTTCGCTTCAGCATTAGTCCTAATGCCTTGTGATAAAGCATATTGCTTGATATAGCTCATAGAAGTTAAGAAGTAGATAATCGACAAAGCCACAATGCTTACTGACCAGAAAAGTTTGTCGGGTTCGATAATGTAGTAAAAGGCGTAGAAGAAGGGCAGTAGGATAATAAAGCCTGTCCAGCCATAGGTGTAGGTTTTGCCTTTAAACATTCCTGGTAGGGCTATGGTTAATGGTAGCCACCAGATGACTAATGAAACGCCTTTCCAGGTCATTGTTTCGTGATTTAGCCAGATAAAAACAGGTAAGGCTATCACTATGGCAACATAGCAGGTAACGGCTATTAAACGCGCTCTGAGCGCTTTTTTCAGGTGTATGTTCATAGTTGTATTATTTAAGTTTTATCGCTAGCTTTCTGCTTAGTTCTGCCAGTCGTTGCCCTTGGGCAATACAAAGTTTCTTTTCATCTTCACTAATAGCTTTTTGGCTATCGCTTCCTGCCACATGGGAAGCACCATAAGGGGTGCCGCCAGTAGTAGTGCTGAGTAATTCAGTTTCAGAGTAAGGAATCCCTGCAATCACCATGCCATGGTGAAGCAATGGAATCATCATAGTCATTAAGGTGGTTTCTTGGCCGCCGTGTAATGAACCAGTTGAAGTAAATACTGACGCGGGCTTTCCAATTAAAGCGCCTGAAAGCCATTGAGCAGAAGTTTGATCAAGGAAATATTTCAGCGGCGCGGCCATATTACCAAAGCGAGTAGGGCTGCCTAAGGCTAAGCCATCACAAAACTGTAGCTCCTCAATTGAAACATAAGGATCACCATTTTCGGGGATCTCGCTAGCAGTAGCTTCATGATTGGCACTGACCTCAGGCACGGTACGCAGTAAGGCCTCGCAGCCATCAACTTTATCAATGCCGCGAGCAATAAGGCGCGCCATTTGGCGGGTGTTGCCATGACGTGAATAGTATAGAACTAGGATCTTGTTCAAAGCAGCTACCAGTTATTTGATCAAAGCTAAAACATTTTCTGGCGGACGACCAACAGTGGCTTTATCCTTCGTGAAAACGATAGGGCGCTCGATAACTTTTGGATATTCCACCATCAAGGCAATTTGCTGTTCTTTGGTTAAAGATTCATCGTCTAGGCCAGCTTCTTTATACTCAGCTTCTTTTTTGCGCATAATGTCGCGCGGTTCAACGCCAAGTAATTTGATGATGGTTTTGATTTTGTTTTTGCTCGGCGTATCTTTTAAGTATTCGATAACAGTCGGCTCGATTCCGTTTTCTTGTAGTAAGGCTAATGTTTGACGCGATTTTGAGCAGCGAGGGTTATGTAAGATATTGAAATCACTCATGACTTTCAGTTATGACCTGTGTTTTAATAGTTAAAAATAAAGTTACGGCTATTTTAGGCGCAAATGAGCATGGAAAAAAGGTGGCAATGGTTAAAAGCCTTCACAAAATTCGTTTTTAGCCAGTTTAGTAAGAAAAAATGCAGTGCAATGGCATCAGAATTGACGTTGAACAATATGTTAGCGTTGGTTCCATTGATGACGGTTGCTGTGAGCCTGATGGCGGTTTTTCCCGCTTTTGAAGCCGTAAACAATCAAGTCCAAGAATTAATCTTCAAAAATCTTTTACCCGAAAAAGGTTTGGCCGTTAAACAATATTTGGATGAATACGTTTCTAAGTCGAAAAATCTTTCGGCAATTGGCTTTATTTTCTTATTCATAACCGCACTTCTATTGATGCGCTCAATAGATAAATCCATAAACACTATTTGGGAAGCCAGTCATAGTCGCCAAGGCATTCACAAGTGGCTAGCCTATTGGGCAATGTTAACTATGGCGCCGATTTTGATTGCCGCAAGTTTAGTAGCTTCGTCATCATTTGCTGCCTTGCCAGTGTTTGACAAAATTAGTGGTGTTTTAAGCATCGGCTTGCCTTTTGTGCTGATTATTTTTGCTTTTACCGCGCTTTATATGATCACGCCATATGCCAAGGTGAGTTTTATTAAAGCAATTATTGCCTCAGTAATTACCGCTATTTTGTTTGAAATCGCCAAATATGGCTTTGCTATCTTTGTGACTAAATTCTCTACCTATGAAGTGATTTACGGGGCTATTACGGCTATACCGTTGTTTTTCTTATGGGTATTTTTATCTTGGGTGATTTTGTTATTTGGTGCTGTTATTTGTTATGCGCTGCACCGTTTTGATGTTAGCTATAAGAAATCGCAAGATCCTTTTGTTTCTACTTTGCAAATTGCCCAGTTTTTTGCTCAAGCACAGCAAGCAGAATTTAAAGTGACTCTAGATCTATTGAAAAAACAATTCCCGCTGATGCATGAGCAAACCATTATCAATTTAGTGGATAAGTTAATTGAATTGAATTTCGTCGCAAAGCTGGAAGGCGAGGACTATTGCTTAACGGTTAATGGCAAAGAATTAACCATTGCCGATATTTATCGACGCGGCAATTGGCGTTTACCCAATAGCCAGGAAACCGTTAATAATCAGGACTTTTTAATTCAAAAAGTTGAAGCTGCTAACTTACATCTCGATAAAGAATTAAGCATACCGCTGTTGCAACCCAAGGAAGAAAAAGAGCTTAAAAACGAGCCCCAAAAACACTAACTTTTGAGTTGGTTTCAATTAGGTGGGTTAAAGTTAACTGGCGTAACTGTTCCTGCATCTTAATTTGGATCACTTTATTGCCCCCAATAAGGTTCTTCGCAGTTAGCAGGATAGGGCTGGACTGATCAAAAGGTCGCACCAGCAACACTTCATGGGAAATGGTTCGGCCTTGTCTATTGGTAGTCAGATACTCGACAAACTCCATGCTGCCGTGAATATACTCCAAACCAATGCTGGTACCGTTTCTAGCGCCTGTTTGTAGCCAGCGTGCGATTGCCAGTTGCCACTGTTTTTGACGTTTCTTGTTGATATGGCGTTTTAAAATCACCAGGTTGCCGATCCGTAAATCGTCAGCTTGCTTGTGGTGATTGCGTAAACAAATACCACCTTCACTGTGATTGACTGCTAGCCAATTAAACGGTGTTTTATATTTTTCACCAACCAAGGAGTTTAACTTATCACTAGAATCAATAATGTTTTCGCCATCAGCTTCATAACCCAAGGCTTTTTTAATGGCGCCTAAGCCCCAAACCGTATCCACTTGAGTCATCAATGGGTAGCGGCTGTGTTCACGATCTTTGTAAGTATCGCAATATTCATAGATCCGATTGAGCAGCTTTATCGCATTGGATGCTTCAATCCCGTCATAGAAACCAGGCGAGGGCAGTTGATGCTTGCTTTCGTATTCTTGAACTTGCGACTCGATATTTTTCAACAGTGCATTAGTCAGTAATAGACGAATTTGATCTTCATCATCATATTCGCTGTCATCTTGCGCAATATGAGGTTTATTACTGTCTGATAAATCAATCACAAAGCAACGAGTGCTGCTAAACAAGCTGAGATTTTTGGTAACCTCGGCCAACTTTGACCAGTGAGCTAAATATTTAAATAGGTGCCAATGATGGTTATCCTCAATATGATAAGGATCAACTACCGACATCAAACAATTGCGCACATAACTTTGACGAATCGTTTGGCAAGGTTGCAGTGGGTTTGGCTCTTCCTTGCTTAAATTTTTATCTTGTAAGCCAGATTTTTCTGCGTATTGATACAAGGAATGTAGCTCTCGCCAAATATAGCTCGGGATCGGTTCATACAGTTGATATTGCTCAATTAGCATTAAGCCCAAATAGTGCTGCGCTGAATTGATTGCTTCTGCCAAGCGCGATTTGCGCATGAGAAATTTTTGCTGAGTTAATTCATCTATTAAGCGCTTATAACCAAAGGCCATTTCGGTGGATAATTTATGCAGCGCCTTATATTGCTGTTTGTTCACGAAAGCCTTATGACGATCGTGTTGTTCACGCATATGACGACTTAAAGTTAAATAGCCTTCATTGAGTAAAGCGAGGTTTTTTTCGCGGTGTGCCAGTTTTTGCGGGCAGCGGTTTAAAGTGGAAATAACACGGGTTAATTCGTTTAGAGTTTTATCAGTTTCGACATAAGCCAACTGATTTAGCCAGTCTTCGATTTCTTTTGGCTCAGTTTCCGTAATAAACTCTTGTCCACTCTGAAAAGAGGGGAAAGTTAACTTCAAAGAATCCATTTATTGTCCCACTATGAAACCATTATCAAGATTAAGGTTTTATTTTTCTTTCTTAGATGAAAGCTCAATGGTTATAATAATGCCCTATAAATTTTGACATTTCCACTATTTGGCTGAGCTTTTAGCCATAAACTCATGATTTTTCTATGTTTATTAACAAAATGTTTAAACGTCTTGCATTTATTTCTTGCTTATCTTTAGGTCTGGTTGCTTGTCAGCAGAGCAATCAATTTACCTTATTAAATGGCGAACAGAAAAAGCTCGAAGATTATCAAGGTCAATGGCTATTGATAAACTTTTGGGCGGAGTGGTGCCCACCATGTTTAAAAGAAATTCCTGAGTTGAATGCTTTGGCCGCTGATGGGGTGCAGGTTTTGGCGGTAAGCTATGACAAATTGTCCAATCATGAGCTTGAGCAGTTAAAGCAAAAATATCAAATTGATTATCCAATCATTGCTACTAGCCCAATGCCATATTTACCCATGGAGCGGCCAACGGGTTTGCCAGCCAATTACTTGTTTACGCCATCAGGTCAAATGATCGGCCCCTTGTTGGGCACACAGACTCGTGAATCATTTTTGGAAATTATCGAAAAAGTAGAAAGCTCCAAAGCCGAGTAAATAGCAGAGCGATTTAACCCCGTCTTTTCTGGTTTTCCAATAACTCACGGATTTTTTGCCTTACGTTTTCTAAACGCGCTTGGATCCGAGTTTGTGCGTAAGGGTCCTCGGAAAAATGACCTAGCGCAATTTCAAAGTGTTTTTTAGCGGTTTTATATTGGCCTACCAGCTCCATGTATTGCCCGGTGGTTTCGTGCATTTCAGGGATATGGTTAGATTCCTGTTGAGCTTTAGCCAGTGCAAATAAATAGTTTGGGTTGGTTTTATTTAGATCGGCATAGCGCAACAACAAAGTTTCTGCTTTTTCAGATTGTTTAATGGCCATATAAGCATGAGACGTTGCCAGCACCAGCTTGGTATTGCCTGGATTTCTTTTCAATTGTTGCTCCAATAAAGGTAGAGCTTTTTCACTGGAGTTGTTGGCCAAGTGCGCTTCTGACAGGCTATAGAGCAAGATATGATTATCTGGAGTATTGCCATATAAACGCTCCAAAATATCAATGGCTTGCTTGTTTTGGCCTTTGGCTTTCAACAATTCAGCGTATTGGTATTGATCTTCGATAAGCGCCTGGCGATTAGCCGTTTTGGCTAATGCTCTAAAATGATCATCGTCGCTACGCTTTTCTAAACTGGCGATCCGCGCTTTAACCAACTGATAATCGAGTGAACTTTGATGGCTAACGTTAGGATACAGGCGGGCACGACGCTGAGCATCACTCTTACGATTTTGCGATAAGGGGTGAGTCAATAAAATCTCAGGCGGCTTACGCACAAAACGGCTTTGTTGCGACAAGGTTTCAAAGAAGTCAGCGGCGGCGCGCACATCAAACCCCGCGCCTGAAAGCATCGCAATACCAATCCGATCGGCTTCTTTTTCGTTTTCACGAGTATGGCTAATGATCGATTGTTGAACCGCGCCTTGGGTTGCGGCAATGGCACCCATGCCAGCTTCGGCATCTTGAGTGGCAATCAAAATAGCACCAATGGTGGCCAAAATGGATGGCAAAGATAGCTGATTTTGCTTTTCCAAGCGGCGCGCCAAGTGTCTTTGGGTAACGTGCGCCACCTCATGCCCCAAAACCGAGGCCAGCTCGCTTTCCGAGCGAGATGCGGTAATCAAACCTGAGTGGATGCCGATATAACCGCCAGGTAAGGCGAATGCATTAATATTGGGATCTTCCACCACAAAAAAGCGGAAGCTACGCCCCAAAGCGTCTGGGTTAGCGGCAACTAGCTTATAACCAACTTGCTGAATATAGTCATTGATCAGAGGATCTTGCACTAAGAAGCGACTGCGCTGAATTTGCGACATGATTTGATCGCCAATTTGCTGCTCTTTGGCCACAGACAAAGTCGCGCCTGCAGCTTCGCCGAGTTTGGGCAAATTATTGCTGGTTTCAGCGGTCAGCCCAAAACTAAAGACTAAACTGCTACTCAGAGCGATGTTCAAAAACGATTTCAACATACAGTTATGCTAAAGGATAAAACGTCATAATTTCTCTATATGATGGTGTTGATGGGCGAAAAGTTCAAATGGTCTTTTGTATAAATGGTGTAAATATTGCGGTACAAGCCATTGTTTTTGCAAATTTTAATATTTTGCTATCAATCTGCAGATGCAATTCACTATAATCGATAGGCAAGTAACTTATTGAAAAAATCATGACTTCAATTTTTACCCGATGGTTTAAGCGCAACTTTTCCAGCCCAGCCACCATAGTTTTATCTATGCTGCTGCTGTTGGGCTTCGTATTTATCCTGACCCTTGGCGACATTTTAGCGCCTATTTTATGGGCTTTAGTTATTGCTTATTTGCTCGAATGGGCGGTCAGTGCGATCGAAAAGCGTGGCGTGAAAAGGTTCTGGGCGGTGATTGGCGTCTTTTTAGGTTTTGTGACATTAACATTGCTAATCGTTTTAGGGCTCGTTCCCCTGATTTGGAAGCAGGGTTCATTACTAGTTGCCGAATTGCCGAGCATAGGCGCTAAAGCCAAACAGGCGATTTTGGAACTACCAGAAAAATACCCGAATATGGTTTCCACCGAGCAGGTTAATGACATCTTAACCAACGTTGGAACAGAGCTGGGCGCTCTTGGGCAAGGGCTATTATCTGCATCAGTGTCCTCTTTAGTTGGCGTTGCTAGCTTATTGATTTATATAGTATTAGTACCTTTGTTAGTGTTCTTTTTCTTGAAAGATAGAGACATGATTTTAGGCTGGATTGGTCAATGGTTGCCGCAAGAGCGACAACTTGCCCAGTCGGTTTGGGGCGAAGTGAATCACCAAATTGGTAACTATATTCGCGGTAAAGTGATGGAGATTATTATCGTCGGTTTAGTTTCCTACATCACCTTTGCCATTCTCGGTCTTAATTACGCCTTATTACTCGGTGTTTTGGTCGGCTTCTCAGTGTTGATCCCTTATGTTGGCGCCGCTTTAGTGACTATTCCTGTGTTATTAATAGGCTTCTTCCAATGGGGCTTTAGCCAGCCATTTTATATTTTGACCATTGCTTATTTCATCATTCAGATTTTAGACGGCAATGTATTAGTGCCATTGCTATTCTCAGAAGCGGTTAGCCTGCATCCTGTAGCCATTATTGGCGCAATCCTACTCTTCGGCGGTCTTTGGGGTTTTTGGGGTGTATTCTTCGCGATTCCTTTGGCGATTTTGGTTAATGCTGTATTAGCAGCGGTCAAAGAGCATAGAGAAGGGCAAGAAGAAAGTGATTGATAGTATTAATGTTCCTAAAGAATTCATACTTTCAGTCTTGGCTCTCAGTAAAAAAGCTTCTGAACAGAGGAGCTTTTTCCCAGATTTTGTTAATGTAGCCGATGAGCTGGTTCTAAATTTTGGAGAAGCTTTTGACAATTTACAACTTTCTGACTTTGAACCGAACTGTATATCAGCCCTTAAACATCTTAATGATTATATCTTATCTGTTAGCGGCTCGAATTGCCCCGAAATGTGGACAACTGAAGCACTGAATTCATCTGTTGAGTGGTCAAAGATAAGGAGTCTCGCGTCAATTGTTATTGACGAGTTTAATTGGATTGACCTTAAAGTTGAAGTTCCTAAGAGCTTTGAATATATAGGGCCGCCTGGTTAACTACGTAATTTGTAACTCCCGGATTTCATGGGAGTTACAATTGTGTACTGGTTAAAGAATATCCGACGCATAATCCGCTAATCTTGAGCGCTCACCTCGTTTAAGCGTTATATGACCCGCATGCCCCCAATTTTTAAAGCGATCCACCACATATGTGATGCCTGATGTAGTTTCGGTTAAGTAGGGGGTATCAATCTGTGCGACGTTACCCATACAGACTACTTTAGTGCCTGGACCTGCGCGGGTAATCAAAGTTTTCATTTGCTTAGATGTAAGGTTTTGCGCTTCATCAATAATGATAAATTTATTTAAGAAAGTTCGGCCACGCATAAAGTTTAGCGAGCGAACCTTGATCCATTTACGCAACAAATCATGAGTTGCGGCAGCTCCCCATTCATCGTTATCTGATGGCGCTAATACTTCTAGGTTGTCCATCAAGGCGCCCATCCAAGGTGTCATCTTTTCTTCTTCGGTACCTGGTAAGAAGCCAATGTCTTCACCCACTGAAACGGTAACACGGGTGACGATAATTTCTTTGTAGCGCTTTAATTCAATGGCTTGTTCAAGTGCTGCCGCTAAGGCTAAAAGGGTTTTACCGGTACCAGCAGGGCCCTGCAGGGTGACAAAGTCGATTTCAGGATCCATTAATAAGTTTAACGCATAGCTTTGCTCGCGGTTTCGAGCGGTAATGCCCCAGATGTTATGGCTATCGTTGCGATAATCGGTTAGTAATTCGATTAAGGCCGTGGGGTTACCGTCATCATCGTTTTCGATACTGCGAACAATGGCTTCAAAATGGTCGGCATCATGGAACAAGCATTGATTGATAAACCATTGCTCGACCAATGGGCCTTTGATGCGATAATAGGTATGGCCATCTTCTTTCCAAGAGTCCATATCGCGGCTATGGGTTTCCCAAAAGTCTTCTGGCAGCTCGAAATAGCCAGTGTGTAATTGTTCAACGTCGTCCAATACTTGGTCATTGAAATAGTCTTCGGCGTTGACGCCAACGATATTGGCTTTGATGCGCAAATTGATGTCTTTAGAAACCAGAATTACGGTTTTATCAGGCTCTTTTTCTTGTAGCGCCAGTGCAACATTTAAGATGGTGTTGTCAGCTTTGGAGCTGGGCAGTGAATCGGGTAGTCGATCCATATGCTCCTTAATCTGGAAATAAATTTTGCCGTGTTTTGTAACATCGCCAATTTGCGGTAAAACGCCAATATGGATGCCATTAATCATGGGATCTTCGCCATCGTCGGCGGACGACATCAAGTCATCAATATAGCGGGAAACTTGTCGAACGTTGCGTGCGGTTTCGGAAAGGCCTTTTTTGCCGGCGTCCAATTCTTCAAGGACCACCATGGGGATCAGAATGTCGTGTTCTTCAAAGCGGAATAGAGCGGTGGGGTCGTGCATTAAAACGTTGGTGTCGAGTACAAATAGTCGTTTACCATCGATTTTCTTTCTTACCATTCTTAATCCTCTTTGAAGTGTAAGTTATTGCGAAATTGTAATATTAGAGGTCCTCAACAGCTTTTAGCACCTCATCTGCGTGTCCTTTGACTTTCACTTTACGCCATTCTTGGCGCAGTTTGCCCGCAGCATCAATTAAAAAAGTGCTGCGTTCAATGCCCATATATTCACGACCATAGAGCTTTTTTAATTTAATCACATCGAAGGCTTGGCACATGATTTCATCAGGATCCGATAACAATTCAAACGGAAACTCATGCTTTTTCTTAAAGTTTTCATGCACGCGGACCGAATCTCGTGAAACGCCTAAGATTTCGGTGTTAAGATCTTGAAATTGCTGATAAAGATCGCGGAAGTTTTGCCCCTCGGTAGTACATCCCGGTGTATTATCTTTAGGATAAAAATAGATAACGAGGTTTTTGCCTTTAAAATCTTTGAGGGAAAGGGTTTGTTCGCCTGTAGCGGCAACTGAGAAATTAGGCGCTTTTTTATTTAATTGTATTTTTGCGGTCACTATTTTAGACACTATAGAATCAATACTTTATATTTTGTGCAAAGATATTAAATTCTTTGCTGATTAAAATTTAAGCATTTCTTATGGATGCTTTTGATTTAACTGTACGTTAGAAAAATTGAGATCGCAAGTAATAAATTATTGACTCGAAAAGGACGAAATAAGTGCTTATTTTTACTTGTTTTTAAAGGTGGTCATAGCTACCATAGCTGGCTAATTGTAGCGTTTTAAGAAGTAAGAACTCCTACCCATGAATCTTAGCGGAAGTATAGTCGCTTTAGTTACTCCGATGCGAAGTGTTGATTGCTCAGTGGATTTTGAGCGATTGGAACAGTTGTGTCATTGGCATATTGAGCAAGGCACCAGTGGCATTGTGGTGATGGGTACTACAGGTGAGTCGGCTACCGTTTCGGATGCGGACTACCTGAAAGCGATTGAAGTTACGGTTAAAGCCGTTGCGGGGCGAGTCCCTGTGATTGCTGGCAGTGGTTCGATTTCTACTCAGAAAACCATTAGTTTGACGCAAAAAGCTGCTGCGTTGGGCGTGGACGGGGTTTTGGTGGTGACACCTTATTACTGCAAGCCGAGTCAAAATGGTTTGTTGCAGCACTTTACTGCAGTGGCCGATAACTCTTCAGTGCCGGTAATTTTATACAATGTGCCTGGACGAACGGCTTGTGATTTGTTGCCTGAGACGGTGGCACAGTTAGCGCAACACCCGAATATTGTTGCGATTAAAGAGGCCACGGGTGATGTTTCTCGAGTTAAGGAACTTATTACCAAGTGCGAGACTCCAATTCAACTGTTAAGTGGTGATGACGCGACCGCGCGCGAATTTATTGAGCAAGGTGGGCATGGTGTGATTTCGGTAACGGCCAATGCAGCGCCAGCTTTGATGAGTGAAATGTGCCAATTGGCTTTGGATGGTAATTCCAAGCAAGCGCAGATTGTCGATCAAAAGTTGGAAGCCTTGCATCGAGATTTATTTTTAGAAGCCAATCCAATTCCCGTTAAATGGGCTATGTTTGCCATGGGGTTGATTGAAGATGCGATTGAGTTGCCATTGACCAGCTTAGATAAAGAATTTCAACCTGCTATTTTAAAAGCATTGGAAAAAGCAAATGTTAAAATACAATAAACAAAAATTATTATTAGTTTTAGCCGCTACGAGCGGTTTGTCGCTTTCGGGCTGTAGTTGGTTTTCAGCCAATGATGGCTCTGAAGATATTGATGACTCTTATTTAAAAAGTCGTCAAGGGGTGCAATTGCAGATCCCTGCTGATGTTTCTGAAATTAAAGAAGATGATAATTATCAAATTCCAGAAGGCGCGGTCATTGTTAATCGTGATCCAAAAGGTAAGCAGTTAGGGCTTGAGCCA
>JABXIW010000457.1 GCA_013372875.1 Gammaproteobacteria bacterium
AATTTTCAAAATCAATCGGGTTAACCTTGTGCGGCATAGTTGATGAGCCAATTTCGCCAGCAATGGTTTTTTGCTTGAAATGACCTAAAGCAATATAAGCCCAAATATCACGATCAAAGTCGATCAAAATAGTGTTGAAACGCGCAATAGCATCAAACAACTCAGCCATATAATCATGCGGTTCAATTTGGGTGGTGTAAGGATTCCAAGTTAAACCGAGTGAAGTTACAAACTTCTCAGCAAATGATTGCCAGTCAAATTCTGGGTAAGCCGAAAGGTGAGCATTGTAGTTACCAACAGCGCCATTAATTTTGCCCAACATTTCTTGTGCATTAATCTGCTGCAATTGACGCTCCAAACGATAAACTACATTGGCCATTTCCTTACCCATTGTCGAAGGCGAGGCTGGTTGGCCGTGAGTACGAGACATCATTGGGATTTCCGCATACTCAGCCGCCAAATTACGAATAGCATCGGCTACTTGAGTTTGCATATCCGCCAATACTTCGGTGCCTTCTTTAAGCATCAAAGCATAAGACAGGTTGTTAATGTCTTCTGAGGTACAAGCGAAGTGGATAAACTCATTAACCGCTTGCAACTGGGCATTAGCCGCTACTTTTTCTTTTAGGAAATATTCAACTGCTTTGACATCGTGGTTAGTGGTGCGCTCGATTTCTTTGATGCGCATACCGTCTTCTTCAGAGAAGTTAGCTACGATTGAATCTAATAGGGCATTGGCATCAGCGTCGAACGCTGGTACTTCGCTAATGGCTTCGGCTTGAGAAAGCGCTTGTAACCAACGAACTTCAACCGTTACGCGGTATTTAAGTAAGCCAAATTCACTGAAAATTGCACGGAAATCAGCCGCTTTAGAGCCATAACGGCCATCAACTGGACCAATTGCAGTTAATGCAGACAATTGCATGGTAAAAATCCCAAAAGTTAAGGAAAAGATTAAAGGCGCGATTTTACCTTATTCGGCAATGATGATCACCTCTAAGGCGTGCTTAATTGATTCGCCTTAGAGGAATTTTAATGATTAAAAAGAGCTAGAGATCCAGAATATCTATAATTTCGCGGGTATTGTGAATAACGCGGACAATTTTGCCTTCGATTTCTAAAACTTTGCTGCCTACAGGGCCAATAGGTAAGCGGCGGCGCAATTCATCAGGAATATCGCGGCCATGCACATAAACATCGCCTGGGATCACTTCGCCCCGAGCCATTTTCTTTTGCCAACCCGGTGGTAGTTGACCGGTACGTTCATACTTCTTCTGTAAACCTTTCGGCAGTTTTTTAGCCTTTTTAGGCTTGTCACGACCATGACCAGAATAATAATCACGAATTAAACGCTTTTCGCTATCAGTAAAAATACCCGATGAGCCAGAAGGGTATTGTTTTTGATAACCGCTGTCTCGATCTGAGTAACCATAGGTTTCACAGCCAGTTAGCATAAGAGTCAGAATGGCAACAGCTATAGTAAGAATATATTTCATTTGGATTCCTTTTGATGACTATTTGTACAATATAAGTCAAAGCTATTGTGTCAGCAAGAATAGCATACAAGGACTCGAAGCTATGATATAATCTCAGGCCGAATTTAAAGGGCTTAGTGATTGATTTTTAAGCAAGCCTGTATCTATTGAGACTAAGAATACAACGAGGACTTTTAGCGTGTTAGAAGCATATCGTAAGCATGTTGCCGAAAGAGCCGAGCAGGGCATTCCAGCATTGCCATTAAGCGCCGAGCAAGTAAATGGCTTAATTGAATTATTGAAAAATCCACCTGCGGGTGAAGAAGAGTTTTTGGTTGATTTGTTGACCAATCGTGTACCACCAGGGGTTGATGAAGCTGCCTATGTAAAAGCAGGCTTTTTATCGGCAGTGGCCAAAGGTGAAGCCTCTTCGCCATTAGTTTCAAAAGAACACGCGGTTAAATTATTAGGCACCATGCTAGGTGGTTATAACATCGCGACTTTGGTTGAGTTATTGGATGACTCTGAATTAGCTGAGTTAGCGGGTGAGCAATTAAAACATACTTTATTGATGTTCGATGCTTTCCACGATGTTGCGGAAAAATCGAAAGCTGGCAATGCGGTTGCAGCGGCTGTGATCCAATCTTGGGCGGATGCTGAGTGGTTTAAATCAAAAGATGCATTGGCTGACAAGATCACTTTAACTGTATTTAAAGTTCCAGGTGAAACCAATACTGATGACTTGTCTCCAGCGCAAGATGCTTGGTCGCGCCCAGACATTCCTTTACACGCCTTAGCTATGTTGAAAAACTCGCGTGAAGGTATTGATGCGGATAAAGAAGGCGAGATTGGTCCAATTAACCTCATTAATGAATTAGAGGCTCGTGGCTATCCATTGGCTTACGTGGGTGATGTTGTGGGTACGGGTTCTTCGCGTAAGTCTGCGACCAACTCTGTGTTGTGGTACATGGGTGATGATATTCCTTATGTTCCTAACAAGCGTGATGGTGGTTTCTGTTTCGGTGGCAAAATTGCTCCTATCTTCTTCAACACGATGGAAGATGCTGGTGCATTGCCAGTTGAGATGGACGTGTCAAAAATGAACATGGGCGATCTCATCCATGTTTATCCGTTTGAAGGCAAAGTTGAAAATGATGCTGGCGAAGTGATTTCAACCTTTGAATTAAAAACCGATGTGCTGTTAGATGAAGTTCAAGCGGGTGGTCGTATTCCATTGATTATCGGCCGCGGCTTAACCGCTCGTGCTCGTGAGTTCTTAGGTATGCCTGCGGCAGACTTTTTCCGCAAACCTGAAGAGGTGGAAGTTTCAGACAAAGGCTACACCTTGGCGCAAAAAATGGTGGGACAGGCTTGTGGCTTAGATGGCGTTCGTCCAGGTCAATACTGTGAGCCAAAAATGACGACAGTTGGCTCGCAAGATACCACTGGGCCTATGACTCGTGATGAGCTTAAAGATTTAGCCTGTTTAGGTTTCTCTGCAGATTTAGTCATGCAATCTTTCTGTCACACTGCCGCTTATCCTAAGCCAGTGGATATCGATACTCAACACAAGTTGCCTGACTTTATTCGTAACCGTGGTGGTGTTTCTTTACAGCCTGGTGACGGTATTATTCACTCTTGGTTAAACCGTATGTTG